>WBUQ01000097.1 GCA_008933635.1 Desulfobulbaceae bacterium
GTACCGGCGGCACCTCGCCGGTCGGTCATTCGGGGTATCATCCGGGCGGGATGCGGGTGGGTGGCGAGTCGACAGGCAAATCGGCGGTGAAGGTGGCGGGCGAGCGCCGCTATCGCGACTATTCCACCGACGGCCCGCTGACCAGGCGCTCGCTGGCCGAGGGCCTCAAACGGCTGCGCCATCTCGTGCCGCAGGGGGTGAGGGACAGGATCAACGTCGAGGGCAGCATCTACCAGACCATCAGAAACGGCGGCGAGATCGAGCTGGTCTTTGACCGGGCAACCGTCGACCGGCTGAAGATCATCCTCGCCATCGATAACGGCGGCTGGTCGATGGACCCGTACGTCGATGTCGTCCAGGCGCTGTTCACTTCGGCCCGGACCCAGTTCAAGGAGCTGACCACCCTCTATTTCCACAACACCATCTACGACCAGGTGTGGCAGGACGCCTCGCGGATGCGGCGGCCGCTGGCGATCGACGATCTGGTCCGGCGCGACCCGGAGAGCCGGCTGGTCATCGTTGGCGATGCCTCGATGGCACCCTATGAGCTGCTGGCGGCGGACGGGTCGATCTATGCCTTCGAGCGCAGCGGCCGGGCGAGCATCGAGCGCCTGCGCCTCTTGGCCGCCACCTTCCCCCATGCGGTCTGGCTCAACCCGATCCCGCAGCGGGACTGGGGCTACACCCGCACCATCGAACTGATCGGGGCGATCTTTCCGATGTTCGAGCTTTCCCTTGACGGCCTTGACAGGGCCGTCATCCATCTGATGCGGCGCTGACGGCGGGTACGCCCCGCTCTGTCAGCGCCCGCGGCCGCGTTCAGGCCAGTTCGTCGAAGAGGCAGCTGAGGACCAGGTCGCCATCCTCGAAATGGGTCTTGACCTTGTACGGCAGGGTCTTGAACAGCCGGATCATCCCGGTGTTGCTGGGGATGGTGTAGGCGAGCAGGCCGCGCATGCCGTTCTCGCGGCTGGCGGCGGCCAGTTTCTTCAGGAAGATCTTGCCCAGGCCCTTGCCCTGGAAATCGGGGCTGATCGAAAAGGCGACCTCGGTCATGTTGGTGTTTTTCAGCATCATGCTCTCGGCGACCCCGACCACCCGGCCGAAGCCGAATTCGCCGACTACCGCGACCAGCGTCAGGTCGTGGATGTAGTCGACATGGGAACGGGATTCGACGTCGGAACGGCCGAAGATGGTCTTCTGGTGGAAGAAGCGGGAGAAGATGTCCTCCTTCGGCAGGCTGTAGAAATGTTCCTGGATCCGCCGCTCGTCCACCGGCTTCGCCGGCCGGATGATCAGCTGCTGACCGTCGATATCGATGGTCTCCTCCAGCCGCACCGGATAGACCGCCTTTACCGCTTCACCGAGGTTTCGCTCGCTGCCGATCAGTCCCTGCTCCTTGGCGGCGGCGAACAGCTGCTCGCGGAAATCGGGGTGGGCGATGCTGATCATCGCGATCGCCCGTTCCTGCAGGCTCTTGCCGAAGAGATTGACGGCCCCGTATTCCGAGACGACGTAGTGGACATCGCCGCGCGGCACCACCACAACCCGGTCGGCCAGGCTGGGGACGATGTTGGAGACCGGGCCGTTCGGCGTCTGCTCGGTGGAGAAAATCATGATGATCGACTTGCCGCTCGGCGCCCGGCGTGCGCCCCGGACGAAATCCGGGATGCCGGATACGCCGGCGAAGCGGGTCACGGCGGAGGCCTCGGCCGAGACCGCGCCGGTCAGGTCCATGGCCCTGGCGACGTTCATCGACACCATGCGATGATGCTGGGCGATGATGAACGGATCGTTGACATAGTCGGACGGGTGGAAATCGACCGCCGGGTTGTCGTTGAGGAATTCGTAAAGGTTGCGGCTGCCGATCGCCATCGACACCACCATCTTGCCCTCGTTGAGGCCCTTTTTCCGGTTGTTGATATTGCCGATGGCATAGAGATGCATGATGTCGTCGGTCATGAACTGCGAGTGGATGCCCAGGTCGTTCTTGTTGGCGAGACCCTGCACGGTGGCCTGGGATGCGGCGTCGAGCCCGATCTGCAGGGTCGACCCGTCCTCTATCAGCCGCGCGATATGGCTGCCGATGGCCTGGGCGGCCTCGGACTGCTCACGCCTGATGGAAATCGACAACAGATCCTCTTCATGTTCGACGATGACATCGACATCGTTGACGTGGAGAAAGCTCTGGCCCATGACTCTCGGCATCCTGGGGTTGACCTGGGCGATGATCAGGTCGGCGGAACGGGCAGCGGCGAGTGTGACGTCGACGGAGACACCGAGACTCATCCAGCCGAAGTCATCCGGTGGCGACAGCTGGATCAGGGCGACGTTCAGGGGAAGTTTCCTGGTGGTGAACAGGGCGGGGACGTCCGACATGTTCATCGGGGTGATGAACCGTTTGTGCTGGGCGATGGAAGGTTCACGGGTCGAACCGAGGTAGATCGAGCGGATGTTGAGGCTGGTGTCCTTGGTGCGGTTGGCGATGGCGCTCAGTGAGGCGGTTTCCCGCCCGAGCAGGCGGACGATTTCCAGTCCGCTCAGGTGGTTGGTGCTGTCGCTCAAGGCCTGGACCAGTTTCTGCGGCTCGCCGCAGGCCGAGCCGATGAACACCCGCTGCCCCGACCTGATCCGGTCGATGGCCTCGGAGGCGCTTGCCAGTTTTTCCACGTACCTGTCTGCCCAGTATTGCGAAGTCGGCATGATTGTCCTCTTGATTTCGGTTGCTGTTGTGCCGGGGAAGTCCCCCCTCAAGTATCGGCCGCGGCTGATTGATTCTCTCCAGCCGGTCGGGCCGCATGCTGCAGGATACCATATCCGGGCCATGAAATGAAAGGAAGACAAGCTGTTGCCGGCCTCGTCGCAGCGGATATTTCATCCCCTACGGCGCCGGCGACGGATCTGTTTGCTGTTTGCGGGCATCCGGGATACCATACAGGTATGGAGTGCCGGCAGCGTCGACAGGATTGCGGCTGCCGGAAGTGCAAGGCGGCTCAGGATGCCGTGCAAGACGGCCTTCGGGTGAACTGATGCGGTTAGCGGTCTTTTCAGATATCCATGCCAACCTGCAGGCGCTGGAAGCGTTTATCGCCGATGCCGCTGACCGGGAGATCGATCGCTACATCTGCCTGGGCGACATCGTCGGCTATGGAGCCGACCCGGAGGCCTGCATCGTCCGGTTGCGCTCGCTGCCGAACCTCGAATGCATCCTCGGCAACCACGATCATGCGGTGATCGGCGCCGCCTGCAGCATGCGGCGGGACGCCCGGCGAGTCATCGAATGGACGAAGAAGCGACTCAGCGCCGACAGCCTGTTCTTTCTCCAGTCGCTGGAAGTCTGTCGGAACTGGGGAGACGCCCTGTTCTGCCACGCCAATCCCTACCGACCGCTGGAATGGTACTATGTGACCGAGAAATCCCATATCTCCCGCTCGTTTGCCAGGAGCCGGGCGAAGATGCTGTTCATCGGCCATACCCACGTGGCGATGGCCATCACCCGCCGCAACTTCTTCTGCGTCTACCTCCGTCACCCCGGGGACGGCACCGTCGTGCCGGCGGCCGAACTCAACCGCCAGATCTTCAACTGCGGCAGCGTCGGTCAGCCGCGCGACGGCGACCCCCGCGCCTCCTATCTGATCTATGACAATGTCCGGAAGACCGTCGAATTCATCCGGGTGGCGTACGATTACGCCGCTGCTGCCGCCGGCATCAGGGCTGCCGGGCTGCCGGAGATCTTTGCCGAGAGGCTGGAATCCGGCAACTGAGGGGAAGATCAGGCCGCATTCACCAGCTCCCGGGAGCCGTCCGGCAGATAGAGCCCCTTGCCGAACCCCGGCAGTGATCTGAGAATCTCCTCCTGCAGGATCACCGCATCGCCATAGCGCTGTTCCGGCGCCGGTTCCAGGCAGTGCATGATGATCCGTTCGAGGGCGGCGGGGATGCGGGAGTCGAGCTCGTGCGGGGCGGGAACGCTGCAGATCGCGACGGTGTCGCCGGGGAAGGGATTTTCCTGGTGAAAGAGGGGGTAACAGCCGGTGGCCAGTGCATACAAGATGACGCCGACGGCCCAGACGTCGCTGGCCAGGCAGCTCTGCCCCTGCAGCTGTTCCGGCGCCATGAAGTTGAGGGTGCCTCCCGAGGCCGAATCGGCCTTTTCCCAGGTCAGATCCCGGGCGATGCCGAAGTCGAGCAGCTTCAGCCGCCCGTCGGCGGTCACGAGGATATTCTCCGGTTTGATGTCGCGGTGCATGATCCGGTGGCGGTGGGAGTAGGCCACCACCGACAGCAGCTGGAGAAACAGCCTTTCCTTGTCGGCGGCGGATAGTCCCTTCTCCAGGCGGCGGTCGAGGGACTCGCCTTCGACAAACTCCTGGATCAGGATGTATTTCCCCCCATCCTTGACCACTTCGAGCAGGCCGGCGATGTTCGGGTGGTGAATCAGGCGCTTGAGGATGGCGGCGGACCGCAGGGTGCGGATATTCATCGCGGCCGAGTGGGGGACCTTGGCGGCGGCGAGGGTCCTGCCCCCCTCCTCGAGGACCAACCAGACATCGCCGAAGGCGCCGCTGCCGAGCAGCCGGAGTTTGCGCCACTTGTGGAAGATCCTGCCTCCCTCGTCTTCATACGTGAGGGCCGAGGCCGGGGTGAAAAAGGAGAGCCCCTCCTGCAGGCGGGTGACCAGCCGGCGCCAGAGATTCTTGGTATTCTGCTGTCCGGATTCTTCCCAGGGATAAGCCGGCTTCGGGGTCTGCAGCAGGGCCTGGCCCCACTCCAGCAGGATAAAGAACCGCACTGAAAAGCTGTCCTCGTCCAGGGGCAGCAGGCTGTAGTCGTCGGCACCGGCCTCGACATACTGACGGATATTGCCGGCCTGGCCTGCCGGCACCAGGGCGATCAGCGGGACAGGCCGCGGCAGCATCTGCGAGGCGCGGCGGATGATCCGTTCCTGGTGCTTCGCCGTCTCGCCGAGCCGGATGACGGCAAGGCAGATATCCTCCTCCGGCAGGGTCGTCTCCAGACTGAAGAGTTCGGCCGTTTCAAGTGACAGTGCCGTCATTTCGAAGGAGGCGATCAGCCTGCTGATCAGGGCCTTCTCTTCCGGTGTGAGTCCAACCAGGAGCACCGTCTGCTGGGTCGGGCTGGCAGTGTTCATCGGAGGCCTCGCGGCAGGTCGCAGCGGACAATTCCGCCGGCAGACGCAAAGAGGTGGGGATCAGAGCGAGATCTCTTCCCCCATGAACACATTGTAGTCGTTATGGATGGAAAAAGTAAGGTTTGGACCTGTTTTTCAGCAGATGCGATGGCATCGGCTCAAGCCGGGCGGCCCGGCGCAGCCGGATGGCGGTGTCGGTGCAGGTTATGGATGGGGAAGGGGTCAGTGGGGGTGCGAGCAGCAGTTCGCCCCGAGCTTTCCCAGGTAGTCCTGGACCGCCCGCTGCAGCGTGGTCTCGGCCAGCTGGGCGCAGTGGAGATGGGTGTCCGGCAACTGGCCGACCTCGTCCATGATGGCGATCATGTTGATCCGGCGCACCTCTTCGATGGTCCTGCCACGGGCCAGCAGGGCGGCGGTCTCGGCGCAGGATTTGCTGACCGAGCAGCCGTCGGTCCAGCAGCTGGTGTCGGCGACCCTGCCTTCCCTGATCTGCAGCGCGATCTCCATCGTGTCGCCGCAATTGCCGGTGATCCTGGCACTGCCGTCGGGGTTGTCGACCTGGGCGCTGGCGAGATAATGGAAGGTGAACCAGGCGGCGACCAGTCCGAACAGGATGAGGCAGGCGATCAGGATATTCATCGGCAGGTGGGTGTGTATGTGAATGGCAGAGCAACGGCCTGACGGGGTTGCAGTCACGGGCAGGGCGACGGTACCGCACCCTGCCCGGACATGAGGCCGGCGGCTAGAAGTCGAAGTTGAAGGTCAGGCCGACCATGGTCTCGTCATCGATGCCGGCGTAGTCCTCGGCGTCGCTGGTCAACGGCAGGGAGACCATGACGGCCGGGGTAACGGTAAAGGAGTCGGTGACCGCCCAGTCGACGGAGGCGGTCAGTTCGGCGTTATGGAAGTTGCTGTACTCCTCGCTGACCGAGTAGTTCTCGATATTGAAGCCGAGCAGGCCGCCGAGGTTGAGAGCCAGGCCATCCATCAGTTCGAACGAATGGCTGACGCCGGCGGTGATGTAGATCCCGGTCTCATTGGATTCGTCCCAGTCGTAGTAGATGGTCAGGGTCGGCGACAACAGGACATTGAGGGTGGCGCCGAGGTAGAGTTCGTTGGTGTCCTCGGCCTCATCCAGCAGGTAGCTGACGTTGCCGATGGCCAGCGAGACGTTGTCGATATCGAAGCCGTATTCGAGGGTGATGTCGGTTTCGTTGATCTTGCTGGCATCCTCGTCGTAGTTGGCCCAGAGTCCGACCGTGAATCCCTTGTAGCTCAGATCGAGGCCGGGCTGGACCACGAAGTCGGAATCCGGCGACAGATCGAAACCGCGCCACAGGTACATATTGTTGATACCGGCGTAGGCGCTGCCGGAGAAGTCGTCCTCGGCGACGACGGCGGACGGGGAGGCCAGAAAAGGCAGGGCGGCGGCGAAGAGGGCGGCATACAGTTTTTTCATGGGGCGGCTCCTTGGCTGATGGTGGGTACTGTTATCTGCAGGTAAAATCCATATTCCGGCGAGATTAATCGGTACGTGGCCATGTATGCAAGGAATTTGCTTGCGGCCGGGGGGCGCGGCGATCCATTGTTGCCGGCATCCTCAGCAGCCGCAGCCAGTCGGCGCCCGGCCGGTGACCCTGGCCAGCCAGCGGCCGATGATCAGGGCAGCGCAGCCGCAGCCGTCGTCGGGGTTGACATAGATGGCATCCACCGGGCAATTGGTGGCGCAGGCGCCGCACTCCATGCAGGCGTTGCGGTCGACGATCTTCGCCTTTCTGTCGTCGAGCTGAAAGATCCGGTGGGGGCAGACGGTGACGCAGTTGCCGCAGCCGATGCAGGTCTCCTCGTTGAGGCGGAGGATGGCCGATCCGTCGATATAGCGAAATTCCTTCATTGTTGTTGTCTCCCTGTCAGACAAAGGCACTGCCGACCCACAGGATCAGCGCCATGACCGTGCCGCCGATCTGCACCGCCAGACCCTTGCGCATTTCCTGTCCGACTCCGGAAAGCGAGGTGTAGGGGGTCGAACCGGTGAAGTTCATCGCCAGGTACGAGGAGACGCTGATCATCCACAGGATCAGCGCCAGGCTGGCGGTAAAGCCGGTCTCCGGCCCGGTCATGCCGAGCAGCGGCAGGGCGGTCAGACCGGCGGTGATCACACCCTTGAGCCAGAACTGGCGGCCTGGGATCCATGGCAGCAGCAGCGGAGTGAGGATGGCCCCGGCGACGATGGCGAGGAAAGAGGCGGCCAGCGCCTGCAGCCCGCGGCTGCCGGCGGCAGTGATGGAATAGAGGTCCGGGCCGATGCCGGAGATCAGAAAAAGCACGGCGATGGCGGCAAGCAGCGGTTTCCACAACAGGCAGATCTCAACCGGGATCAGCACGGCCCGCTCGCCGAGGCTGAAGGTGACGGTCCGCATGGTTTCGTCCGCTATCCTGTTGCGATGCAGGAAGGCGGGGATGTCGGCGGCGCGGATCGGCCCGAAAATGCCGGTGAAGCCACAGGCACGGCGCAGTCTGCCGGCCGCCACGCCGACCGCCCCGAGCTGCGGCAGGATCAGTTCGCGGTGACTGACCACCTCGGCCAGGCGGCTGGCGCGAACCTGGTAGGCGATCTCGGCGTCAGAGAAGGTCTTCTTGCCGGCGGCGCACCAGACATTGACACCGCGGGTGTCGACCACCAGGATCCAGGCGTCGATCCCTGCCAGTTCGCGCCGCAGCGCGTCGAAGCTCAGCTTGTAGTTGGCGGTGACCAGGACCGGCGATTCCGGGCGCGGTCGACCGACCCCATACAGCCCGGGAATGATCTTGTAGTTGTTGCGGAACAGGCCGGTCCTGGCGCCGGCCGTGCCGAGCCGGTCGCGTCCGGACAGGGAGGTGGCCACCAGCGGTACCGGCCCTGCCGTCGTTTCTGTAAAACCGGTGACGTAGGGGTCCAGTCTGTAGCCGGGGCGTTCGTGGGCCCCTGACCGGGGCTCCGGTTTCGGTCCTCAGCAGGGAGCCGTGTCGCCGCTGTCCGCCGGCGGTGCCAGCGGCGATGCCATCGGCAGGGTGGGAAACGGCTGCAGGTTCAGGCCGGGCTGGATTTCGGATTTCATCTCTTCTTCTCGCTTGCGGAAAGGAGGTCCGCCAGGGCGGTGGCGAGATCGGCCAGCCGGGCCCTGTCGGCGCAGTAGCAGGTCTTCGGTCCTTCGACGTCACCCCTGATCAGGCCGGCGTCCCTCAGTACCTTCAGGTGCTGGCTGACGGTGGACTGGGCAAGTGGCAGCACCTCGACGATCCGGCCGCAGATGCAGCGGTCTTCATGCAGCAGCTGGCGCAGGATGGCGAGGCGGGCCGGATGGCCGAGAGCCTTGCACATCAGGGCGGTGGTGGTGTCGAAGGTGTTCAGCATGGGTACCAAGGTGACGGTTCGGGTGCGTGTCGGGCTGGTTTAATCGTAAAAATACGATAAATGATTGGCCCCGGTCTGTCAAGCGGTGAAATGGTGCCGACGGCGGAGGAAACTGGACGGCAGATCCGACTGCATCTTGTCAGTTGAGCTGTTCGCTCTGTATGCTGGCAGCAGAGCAGCCTGAAATAACCGTTCGCACATTATCGAGGAGAGCATGCCATGATGAACAGATCCCTGCAGCAGAGAGCGATACGCTCGCTTATCGGCATTGCCATTGCCGCGGCACTCATTTACAGCCCGGTGAAGCGCATGCCGTTGGTCGATTCCGGGACGGACGATTACTTCGGCGAGGCCATCACCAAAGCCGGTGTTGCCTATGCCACGGCCAGGGCGATCAATGCCTCGGTATCGGTCATCAAGGAGTCGAACCTGCAGCTGGAGCCAGCCGGCATCGGCGTTTCCCTGGCCATTGGCCAGCTGCTCGATCCGGTCGACGATATGACCGAACGGTTGTCAGCCGTGCTGGTAACCGCCATCACCTCCCTCGGAGTCCAGAAACTGTCCTACGACATCGGCGTTTCCCTTGCCCCGGCAGCTGCTGCCATTCTTCTGCTGGCGCTTTCCGTGTTGGTCTGGACAGGGAATTCGCGGGCCGCAGCGCTGCAGTTTTTCCTCGTCAGACTGCTGGTCTTGGTGGCTGCATTGCGATTCTGTCTGCCGCTTTCTTCACTTGCCAATGTGTACATCTACGAAACGTATTTTGCACAGCAGATAGCGGAAACGAGTGATGAACTGCAACTTCAAACAAGAGATTTCGATCAGTTTGAAAACCTGTCGCTTCCTGAGTCATCCGGAATAATAGGCGCTATCGAAAACAGTGGTTCATTTATTAAACAGAAGTCGCTTGCATTCAAGAATGCTCTGCATGGTTCAGTTACGAATATGGCGGCGATTATCGATAACCTTTTGCAGTTGACTTTTCTTTACGTTGGTATATTTTTTCTGCAGGTGATGATTTTTCCCCTTTTAATATTTTGGATAATCGTTAAGATTGCAGGCACTCTGTTTCGAACAAATCCGAGTTGAAAACGGAGTAATTGCATGTAAGTGGTAATTTAATTGCGCTATTTTCAAGGAGAAAACATGAGCGAAAAACCCAGGCAGAAACGCGTAAGGCTCGGCAGCGACAAGGATGTACTGAAGAAGCTTATTGCCATCTTGAGCAAGGAGAAGGTCACCAAACAGGAGCTGGCCGGCAGACTCAATCTCGACGCAAAGAAGTTGACGGATTCCGTTTTTCTTGCAGCCGTAAAGCTGCAGGGAGAGAGTTCATTTCTGGCCAACCTGGCAGAAAAAACAGGCGGTCGGGCGAAGAAAGGAGCCTCCTTCAAGGGCAACAGGGGCTTGCTGATTCCTGCGTGGATGTTTGCCGGAAAAAACCCTGAAGAAGGCCAGGAATATATTGTCGAGTTCGGCAGAAAGGGGTTGATCCATCTCCGTCCGAAGACCGAATAAGCCTGAATCCGAATGAGATTATCGGGACCTTACTGATGCTCATCGCATGTTCCCGGGACGAATCGTCATCTGTTCCGCGCTGACTTTTACAGGCGCACAGCCTGATCAACAAGAGGGTCGTGCCGTCAATGGGCGACCCTAATTCTTTCCTTCCGATTTCCCCGCACTGGGCATCGGCGATGGAGCCGGCGTTCTGATGGAGCGGCAGCAGACTCCCGGCCGAAGTCCGCAAGCGGGCGTCAAACAGGATGGCATCCCCCGTTTACTCCGACTCCGTGGATTCCCGCTGGAGGAGAGTCTTTTTGCGATCCAGACCCCAGCGGTAGCCTCCCGGGCCGCCGTCTCTGCGCACGACGCGGTGACACGGTATCGCAACGGCAAGGCTGTTTGCCGCACAGGCCCGCGCCACCGCCCTGGCAGCCTTCGGATGGCCTATCCGTTGTGCCAGTTCGCTGTAGCTGACGGTTGAACCGGCTGGAACGTCCTGCAACGCTGCCCATACCCGCCGCTGGAAGGCGGTGCCCTGGATGTCCAGCGGGAGGGGAAGTCCCTGGCCGGGTTCCTCGAGAAACGCCAGCGTCCGGTTGACGGTTGTCCTGAATTCCGGGTCGTCTTCCAGGAAGTCCGCCGCCGGAAAAGCGGCCCGTAAGCGGCTGTGCAGCGTCTCCGGGGTATCGTCGAAGTCGATCCGGCAGATGCCGTGTTCGGTCGCGGCGACCAGCAGCCATCCCAGATAGGAGCGGACGGTCCCATAGCGTATGGTCATGCCTTCCCCGCCTTTCTTGTAGGCTGCGGGTTTCATACCCAGGGTTTTTGCTGCCGTTTCGTAGAAACGACTGTTCGATGCATAGCCCGATTCGTATACCGATTCGGTTATCGTCTTCCTTTCACGCAGATTTATGCGCATGCGCCGGAGGCGGATTTCCATCGCATACTGTTTCGGCGTGATCCCCACCGTTTTCCTGAAACTCCGATGGAAATGATACGGGCTGAGGCCGGCTTTCTCCGCGAGTTCCTTCAGGGACGGTTCACGCTCAGCCTCCTCGATCATCGTACATGCCCTGAGTACCCGCTCGATCGATGCATCCAGGGCGGAACGGTCCCTGGGGTTGCAGCGTCTGCACGGGCGGAAACCATGGTGCTCTGCCATCTGCCAGTTCTCGAAAAAGCGCACGTTTGCCCGGTTCGGCCTGCGTGAGGGACAGGTGGGGCGGCAGTAGATGCCGGTGGTTGTCACCCCGTACACGAAGATGCCGTCAGCCTGGACGTCACGCTGGACGAGCGCCTGCCAGCGGCGGGCGTCGGATGTGAAAGCGGCGGCTGGTGTCATGATCCACCTCTCAGATGCGATGATTTTTTGTCATTGATGGCCGGACGGTCTTGTCCCGTCCTCTGTTCTGACGTTGCTTCAGCGCCAGCCGGCCATCGATTGTCAGCAACCCCAGGCCGATCAGTCCCATTCCCGCGGTCTGGCCCGCCGACAGCGCCTCATCCAGGAAGACCACGCCGAGGAATATCGCGCTCACCGGTATAAGGAAGGTGACCAGCAGCAGGTTGGTGGCCCCTGCGGTCGACAGCAGCCGGAAATAGATGAGGTAGGCCAGGGCGGTGCAGAGCACTGCCAGACCGGACACGGCCCCCCAGACCTCCGCAGAGGGCATCGGCAGCAGCCAGGGCTTGTCGGCAGCCAGGGCGACCGGGGTCATGATGACGGTCGTCGCCGTCAGCTGACCCGCCGCGGTCACCAGCGGCGGGGTTGTCGAAAAGCGTTTACCATAGATACCGGCAAACGCATAGGAAATCGCGGCTGTCAACACAGCCAGTCGGGCGACGACCCCGACCGTAAGGCCGTTCAAGGCCTCGGGACCGATCATGACCACCACCCCTGCCAGGCAGGACAGGACCCCCACGACCCGGCTGGCCGTCAGTCGTTCATCCGCTGTCAGCACATGCGCCAGCAGGACTGTCCACACCGGCGTCGTGGCATTGAGGATGGATGCCAGCGAGGACGATATCCGGGTCTGGCTCCAGAATATCAGGCTGAACGGGATGAAGTTGTTCAGCATCCCCATGATCAGGAAAGCGGCCCATGCATTTGCTGAAACCGGCATCCGGTGGCCGCTTGCCCGTACCATGATGTTCAGGATCACTGCGGCGACGCCGACCCGTCCCAATACCACGGTGAAGGGCTGCAGTTCCGACAGCGCCACCTCGCCGAAGAAAAAGGACCCACCCCAGAGGAGGGACAGGAGAACCAGCAACGCCCATTCGAGAACGCCCATGGACCGAGCGGAATGTATCATATGCACCTCCGTTCATGATGGATTTGTCTCAAGCATACGGCATGAACCCTGATGGAAATATCCGTTTCTTGCTGTTTCATGCAGATTGTGCCGACCTCTCATGAACGAGTTGCAGACGTGGTTCGTCGACGGCCGAGTTGCGCCGATCAGGGGTCCCGGCAACCCCGGGCCGATCGTTCCTGCCAGCGAGGAAGCCGGGTAGGGAGGATGCGGCACCCGTTTCCCGGTGGCCATTGACAAGCCGGAGGCGCCTTCTTAATCTTTTTCTTAAGAACCCCCTTTCTTCCGGTGCTCCGCTGGTGCCGGCAGCCGACATGCCCGGCAGCCCCGGAGTGCCGGAGAACGCCATGTCCATCCGGGCATAGCGGGGAGGGAGTGGAAAGAATCAGCAGAGAAGGAGGTCTCTCATGTCATATACATGCCAAAACTGCGGTGCCTCAGCAGAGGATTCGAGCAAGCTCTGCCAGCCGGCGAACGAAGAACAGAGCAGCAATCTCTGTGGCGTACCCGCCGAAAAGGTCTGCAGCGGTAAAATCACCGAGATGAAATACACCTGCGATGCCTGCGGCAGCGTATCCGCAAGCCCCGGCAATCTGTGCAGTCCCAGTGCCATCAGGTAAACCCCGACCCGGGGGACGGGCCGCGACCGCCCTGGCGGAGACCGGATCGTCCCCCCGTTCTGAGCCTTCCCGGGGCGTGGAGGGGAGGGATGCCGCCATTGCCTGACTACCCTGACCCTGGTATGGGAGCCGACCCGTCGATCAGAATAGGCACCTGCAGCTGGAAATACGATTCCTGGGAGGGGCTGGTCTATACCCGGCCTGAAAAAAGGGACTACCTCGCGCAGTACAGCCGGCACTACTCCACGGTCGAGGTCGACCAGTGGTTCTGGTCGCTGTTTGAGAGCGACATGCCGGTGCTGCCCCGTGATGACGTGGTGCGCGAATACGCCGCCGCGGTGCCGCCGGGTTTCGTCTTCACCATCAAGGTGCCGAACAGCATCACCCTGACCCACCACTACCGCAGAAACAAGGATGCCCCCCTTGTCCCCAATCCGCACTTTCTCTCCATCGGCCTGATGGAGCGGTTCATCAGGGCGATCGAGCCGCTGGCCGGCCACATCGGCCCGCTGATGTTCCAGTTCGAATACCTCAACCGGCAGAAGATGGCCGGACTGCATCGCTTCCTCGAGCTGTTTTCGACCTTCCGCCGGGGTTTGCCCGGGGACTACCGCTACTGCATCGAGACCAGGAACCCGAACTGGCTGCGAGGGGAATATTTCGACTTCCTCGCCGGACACGGTTTGGGCCATGTCTTCCTGCAGGGGTACTAT
Source organism: Desulfobulbaceae bacterium (assembly GCA_008933635.1). Classification (GTDB taxonomy): domain Bacteria; phylum Desulfobacterota; class Desulfobulbia; order Desulfobulbales; family Desulfocapsaceae; genus Desulfoprunum. The sequence goes on from WBUQ01000097.1 coordinate 13,698, forward strand.
ATGCCGCCGGTGACCAGTGTATACTGGCAGGTGCGGGAGAAGCTGGTCGATCCAGTGGTGATCAGGCTGCACGGCGGTGGCCGCGAGGAGGTCGAACACCTGACCGGCAATGCCTGGAACCGGATTGTTGCACCGAAGGACGGCGAACTGGTCGAACTGGTGAAGATGGTGCGCGATCTCCAGCGGCACCGGCACGACATCTTCATCAACGTCAACAATCACTACGAAGGTTCGGCACCCCTGACCATTAAAAAGATTTACGCTGCGCTGGAAAGGCAGAAAGGATAGTGGCAGACAGGATCGTGCTTCCGGTATGCGAGATAGCAGCTGCCGCCGAAGCGCCGTGTCCCTGGTCGACCGGAACGGGATCACGTCGTGGCGGTTGAAGGCCCATGGGGTGGCATCGCCTGCCCCGGTCGCTTCGAACGACTCGGAAGAGGGAAAGCAGCTGAACCGCCGGGTGGAGCTGGTGAAGCAGTGACAGGCTTTCGCCGGCACGGCCCGGCTGGGGGAAGAGGGGTTTGCGGCTGCGCTCACGCGCCGCATCCGGCGTTATGCCGTACGGGCTTCCAATGGATCATTGCCGCCGGGCAGACGCCCCTGCCGCCATGCCGTCACGGCGGATATGATGGGAAGAAAAACAGGCATCTCCCGGAAACTGTCCGGCTACGGGATGCCGACGCCCTCTCCGACAAGGGGGAGTGCCGGGACGGTGCATCGACGCCGGCCTGATCTCCAGGATCTGCCTGCGCACTTGCTTCATGGACGACCTGTTCGAGGAAGGGATGCCCGCCGGCGTCAACCCGTCATCGGGAGCCGGGGCGGGAAAATACCGGCCGCATCCGCTGGCCTCTGGGATTTATTTGCAGCATTCCTCGGTCATCAGTTTGTTGAGATTGTCCTTGTACTCGTTGCATTTCGTCTTCGCCTTGATCATGTCGCCCCATTTGGCGAAGTTGGCCTCGGTGACGAGCTTGGCGACCTTTTCCATGTGCGCCCCGCTCACCTTCTCAATCTCGGCCTTCATCTTCTCCTTCATCAGTTCCATCCATGCTGCGTCGGCCAGGGCGAGCATTTCTTCATGCATGTTGCAGCATTCGCCGTCGTTCTTTTTCGTGGTGGCGCACGTTTCCGTGCTGCAGGCTCCTTCGGACATGGCAACCTCCCTGTCATCTGTTCATGGTGTAGCGCAGGATTGCCGCAGGGGCGGAGCAGGGCCGTCATCGCGAAGGAGGCGTGCGATCGCGAGCCGTTGCCGGCGTCTGCCCCTGCAGTTGTTTCGGGCAAACCGCCCGGATCGCCTCCTAGTGGGTTGTGCGGTGTTTCAGGCTGCGGTATTTGGCGTACAGGTCGTGAATCCTGGTACGGAGGCGGTGCAATTCTTTCGAATCGGATGCCGGAACCCATCGCGGCTCGCTGATCGAATACAGATAGTTCGACAGCTCGTCGATCGAATTCTCGATCGCCTTGCACCAGGTGCCGGTGCAGATCGCATCGATCTCCCTTGCCTCGCTTATATCGTGGTCGAGGATGCTCAGCGAGGTATCCAGGCTCCGCATGAAATTGCCATGCGTCATCTGGAATGACTCGACCTTCTCCTTGTGCAGTGTCATGGCTGACCTCCTGTTCTCGTCTGTGATACCCGGTATGCGGTGATGCCTGGGCAGGAATGGCGAGGAACTCGATGGAGAAGATCGGGATGGACGGTCTGGAGCGGAACAGTCAGGCGACCGGCCGGAAGTCCTTCAGGGAGCCTCTGTGTACCACAGGTGCCCAGGTGATTACAGACAACAAGATAATCATTCCCGGAGAATTGGCAATCGGGGATCGGTACTGCAAAGTGGTATATACTGACGAGACCTGCGCCGGGACAGCGGGATCCGCCCGCTTTCCCGGCGCCGGGGGTCACAGCAGGGAGTCGGTCACCGAATCCGTCCAGATGCTGGCGCGGATGGCTGCCTCGGTGACCCTGTGGGGCATGATTCCACTTGACCGGCAGATTTCCCTGACCTTGTCGCACTCATCCCTCTCCAGGCACTCGAGCAGGCGCAGGTAGACAGCCAGCGGCGCCTCCGGGTCGGTATACCCGGCCTGGAAGATGTCCGGCAGCGGCAGTTCCTGGAAGATGCTCGCAAACGGCACGTCGAGGATGACGTCGAGCAGCGAGAGCATGCCGAAGAGAAACAGCGTTTCCGGTTTGATGTCCGGGATCTGGCCGTCAATCGCCAATTC
>WBUQ01000225.1 GCA_008933635.1 Desulfobulbaceae bacterium
GTGCGCTGACAGGGCCACCCTGACCCGGCAGCGTCGATCGCTCAGACCTGCCTCGCGCACGACGTCGCCAATGACGGCCCCGACCGGTCCGTTACCCCTCTGTGCAGCGGCGCAGCCGGCGACCGACCACGTCTTGCCGGTCTTCCTCGCCAGTACGGCAGCCACGAGATCTTCGGAGATATCAAGAGCGAGAATTGCTTCCGTCACGTCGTACCCTTCACTCGACCCTGCGCATCAGTTCATGGACCCCGCCCTGGTCATCCCTGCGTACCATGGCATTCAGTCTTCGCAGCCCGTTCCCGTCGCTGCCGGTGGCCTCGATGGAGAAATAACTGCTCCTGGTCGTCATCAGCTGCTGATCGAAACTGACATCGCCAGGCCACGAAGGGATCTGGAGGTACCAGTTCGGATCGGTCAGCAGCAATTTGTTGCCTTCATCACGGCGGAACTCGTCCAGATCCCTCGCGTGGGCGGCCGTCATCAGCGGATTCAGGGCGGTGAGCACCGCCAGCTCAGCCGTGTTGATGTTGACCTTGCCATCCCCGCCAAACACGGTCAGATAATCCGCCAGGGCCTGTTTGCCTTCCGTCCCATACAGCACCTCCCGGGTCACGCCGCGAACAAGGAGAAGTTCCTCCACGGACCTGAGCGGACCGTTGCGGCAACTGTACTTTTTTCCTGCTGATTGATAATACCCTGTCTCGGCACCCATTTCCAACTCCTGATCGTCATTGTCGATCCAATCCACGACACTGTCAACGATCGTTCTTGCCGCACTCTCGTTTTCCACCGCAAAATCCCCTGAGGTCAGCAAGCGCAGGAAGGCCTGCCGGAGCGCCTCACCGGTGCTCCCGGCAAGGGCGAAACTGTTGACCTGCAGCCTTCCGGTATGGTCGACGATGCGCAACGACAATTTTCCGTCGCTGAAGAGGGACGACAGATCGGTTGCATCGCTGACGGCCCATCGGTCGAGCAGACTGTCGGACAGATTCTGGTCCCTGCCGTCCTTCTCGAGGAGCATTTTGCCGAGCGCCACGCCCGATCTGGCGATCGCATCGAGCCTGTAGCTCTTCCCCAGGTTGTCGGCGACCAGATAATGGTGCCGCATGGTTCGGGCGAACTCCATCGTCACGACCACCAGGATGGCGATCACCAGCAGGGTGACAAGCAGGGCCATTCCCCGGTCATCGCGCATCACGTTTTTCCGACCACCGCCAGGCCTGGTCACTGGTTGCCCGGATCTTCAACGGGAGGAAGCGCAACGGCGGTGTGGTAGGTAACCCTTTCACCGTCATCCGCGGAGGCCGCAAACTGCATGGTAATCCTGACGAGCGACGGATACTTCCCCTGAACCAGTTCATCGTTCCAGTCGAAGGCGTCGCCATGGCTCTGCCACGCGTCATCCCCTGTTCCCCGCCCGTCGATGTATTCGAGCTCGAAGCCGGCAAGCTCCTCGCAGAGTACGTACCCCTTGCCACTCTCCTCTCCATCCGGCAATACCCCCGGGAGGGCCGGCATATCGCTGCGATACAGGCGGAGGAGGCCGCTCTCCTCGTCGGTCTCAAGGGAATATTTCAGCAGGGCGTAGCCGCCCGGCAGCTCGGCATCGTTCAATGCCAGGTGTGAGGTAGAGGTGAAGGCCAGTTGATCGGCCCGACCCGTTTTCCCCTCCTCGCGGACGCCCTGCATGTACCCGCCGGTTCCGGTATACAGGGTCTCCAGGTCTTCGCGTATTCTGTCCAGGGCCACTTGGGCCATGGCACTGAAGCGCAGCTTTGCCTCGCTCTCGCTCGTGATCCTGAAGGTCGATCTGTACGCCCCATAGACCATCGAGATGACCGCGGCAAAAATGGACAATGCCACAAGCAGCTCGAGCAGGGTGAAACCCTGGGAATGGCTTCTCAGGCCCATACGCTCACTCCCGCCTCTCCGGGACGATATAGGCCTGCAGAGAATAGACATATCCCTGCTGCCGATTCACCGTCACTTCGACCTTGCGCGCATCCGTCTCGATACCGGAGAATGCCGCGACGTCCTGCAGAGAGGCGTTCTCGACAGAGGTTTTCCAGGTGTAGCCGGGATACTCATCGCCGAAGTCTCCGTCATCGTTCACCAGACCGGCCGTGCCGCTCTCGAGCTCGGCCAGCTTCATGCCGGCCAGAAACGAGGCGGTAACGCGGAACTGCGCCTCAGTGGCCAGGGCCAGGCTTCTGGCCTGGGAGCCGTAGATGGTGGTCAGGCTGATGGCCAGAATGGCGATCGCCACCAGCACCTCGAGCAGGGTAAAACCGCCCGCCCCGGGGAACGTCACCTCGCCCCTCGACGCGGCCTGCGGATGCCGGGAAGAAAGCTGTTTTTTCATTGCGGCTCTATCCGTCCGGTAACGATGTCGATCTTGTCCAGAAAAGGGGCAAAGCGCATCCCGATGATAGCATCCCCATCCGACAGGTGAAGAATGGTTTCGGCCATATAACCCCGACGGCCGATCCGGATGACGGGGACGCCCTCGTTCAAACTGCCCGTACTTTTCTCCCAGATATCCAACAGGTCGACATCTTCAGGC
>WBUQ01000098.1 GCA_008933635.1 Desulfobulbaceae bacterium
GATTTATACAGGCGAGCGGGGGCGACGATCAACCCTGATGCGGAGAACATGTTCGCCCATGCGGATATGGTGCTGAAGGTCAAGCAGCCCATCTTCAACACAGAGAAAGGCAGACATGAAGTGGAGATGCTGCGTCCGGGAAGCATCCTCATCACTTTCCTTCATCCCGCGGCACCGGACAACCATCAGATGGTCCGGGAACTGCAGCGACGGAACATCACCGCCCTGACGATGGATGGCGTCCCGAGGATTTCACGGGCCCAGCGGATGGATGCGCTGTCATCGATGAGCGCCGTCACCGGCTACAAATCGGTCATCATGGCTGCCGATCGCCTGCCGAAATTCATTCCGATGATCGGCACGGCCATCGGGACGGTCAAGCCGGCCCAGTTCCTCATCATCGGCGCCGGGGTAGTCGGTCTGCAGGCCATCGCTACCGCCAGGCGGCTGGGCGGTGTAGTCAGGACGCTCGACATCCGCCAAACGGCATCGGTCGAAGCCGAGAGCTTGGGCGGCAAGGCGATCGCCTTCGGCATCCCCCAGGAGCTCGCCGTCGGCGCCGGCGGCTACGCGAGGTCGCTGGACGACTCCTGGCGCCAGCGGGAGATCAGCCTCATCGCCGGCCATCTCGCGGATGTCGACGTGATCATCCTCAGCGCCCTGGTGCCGGGGGAGGTCGCGCCGGTCCTGATCACCGAGGAGATGGTGCGCATGATGAAGCCGGGTTCGGTGATCATCGACGTATCCATTGACCAGGGTGGCAACTGTGCGATCACCGAGCCGGGCGTTTTTGTCGAAAAGCAAGGCGTCCATATCTGCGGCATCCAGAACATCCCGGGGAGGATGGCCGACCACGCCAGCTGGCTCTATGCCAGCAATCTCTACTATTACGTGGAAAACCTGCTGAAGAAAGGCTCAGGCGCAATCGACCTCGAAGACGAGATCGTCAGGCAATCCCTCGTCACCCACCAGTCGCGCATCGTCCACGAGGGGACCCTGAAGGCGATGCGCCAGTTCGCCAACTGAGGGGTTCTCTGGCCCGGGGCAGATCCACCCAATCAACTCCGGTGGCAGCGAAATCCCCTTCACTCCCATGATGGGACGGGGTGGGTTGCGCCGGCACCTGCGCGAGATGGAGTCCGTTGTATGTCCAATCTTATCCTGTTGTTCGCGGTTTTTCTGGGATCCTTTGTCATCGGCTACCTGCTGATCGCACGAATTCCGCCGTTGCTGCACACCCCGCTGATGTCGATGACCAACGCCATTTCCGCCATCACCCTGCTGGGGGCGCTCCTGCTCTTCGCCACGCCCTCCAGCGCGATGGAGAAGATCCTGGGAGCTGCGGCGATTGTCACGGCGACCTTCAACGTGGTGGGCGGTTTCGCCATCACCGACAGGATGCTGCGGCTGTTCAAGGGGAAGGGGCAGGATTCCTGATTCAGATGGAGAGAGTATCCATGTCGTTTGGTATCGATTTTTCCGTCATAGCCGTATTGTTCTGCGGTTTCTGGCTGTTCCGGGAGCCGCCGAAGGCGCGGTTCGGCAACATGGCGGCCGCCTGCGGGCTGTTGCTCGCCGTCGTGCTGGTGCTGACGCGCCACGATATCAGCGGTCCCGGCGTTGTGGTCCTGGCCGCCCTGATCGGGGCTGTTCCCGGCATTGCCCTCGCTCGGGCTGTCAGCATGATCCAGATTCCCGCCATGATCGCATTCCAGCATGGAGCGGGCGGGATCGCGGCGTTTCTGGTCTCCTTTGTCGAACTGACCCGCCCTGCCGCAGCTTCCATGCTGCCGGTCAACGAGGTCTCCGGCGTCCTCGGGCTTGCGGTCGGCTCCCTGACCTTCAGCGGCAGCATGATCGCCAGTGCGAAACTCGCCGGCCGGATGCAGCAGGCCCCCCGGGTACTCTCCCGCCATACCCTCCTGGTTGTTGCCTGCTCGCTTGCCATGCTGGTTGTCGGGGTGCTGTCTTTTTTCCTCTCTGGTGGAGCCGCCATGTCCCTGTACGCCCTCGAAATCCTGCTCGGCGCCTGCCTCGGATTCCTGCTGGCGAGCCGTATCGGCGGGGCCGACATGCCCGTTCTGATCTCGTCCCTGAACGCGACCGCCGGCTTCGCTGCGGCACTTTGCGGGATGGTGATCGAGAACCGGTTGCTGATCGCTTTCGGGGCGACCGTCGCGGCATCCGGTTCGATCCTGACCTATGTCATGTGCAGGGCGATGAACCGGGATATCATCAGAATCATATTCCCGGTCTATCAGGGGGACAGGGAGGGGGACAGAATCGTTTCTGCGGCAAGGCCGGCTTCGCCCGACAGCAGGAAAGCTGCCGTCACGGCAGGACAAAGCGATGGGTCGCCGCCGTTTGACAGGGCGCTGGCCGCCATCAGCTCCGCGAGGTCGGTCATCATCGTCCCCGGATACGGCATGGCACTGGCCAGAGCCCAGTTCCGGTTGGCCGAGCTGGCCGCACTGCTGGAACAGAGGGGGACGGAGGTCAGATACGCCATCCACCCGGTAGCCGGCCGGATGCCGGGGCACATGAACGTGCTGCTGGCCGAGGCCGATGTCCGCTACGAGGATCTGCTGGAGATGGAGGATGCCAATCCGCTGTTCGCCGAAACGGACGTGGCGTTGGTGGTCGGGGCCTGCGATGTCGTCAACCCTGCCGCCATGGCGACCGAGGGGACCCCGATATCCGGCATGCCGATCCTGCTGGCAGCCGACGCCAGGCGGATAGTCGTCTGCAATTACGACCGGCAGCCCGGTTATTCCGGTGTCGCCAACCTCCTCTACGATAATCCCAGAACCATCATGGTGCCGGGGGATGCCGGGGCGACCATTGGCAGCCTGCTCGACGCCATACGCAACCAGACAACGCAGTGAGCTGTTTCAGAACACCCAAGGGAGAAAGCAATGAGCGAGATGCAGCATGTCATCCAGAGGGATCCCCATGAACCGGAATTCCATCAGGCAGTAAAGGAAGTTGTGGATTCGATCCGGCCGGTGCTGGAGAAGAATCCCCAGTATCGCCGCCTGGGCATCCTCGAGAGGATCGTCGAGCCGGAGCGGGTCATCATGTTCAGGGTGCCATGGGTGGACGACCAGGGGCAGGTGCGGGTCAACCGGGGCTACCGCGTCCAGATGAGCAGCGCCATCGGGCCGTACAAAGGCGGGCTGCGCTTCCATCCCTCGGTGAAGCTGAGCATCCTCAAGTTCCTGGCCTTCGAGCAGGTCTTCAAGAATGCCCTGACCTCACTGCCGATGGGAGGAGGCAAGGGTGGCGCCGATTTCGACCCGAAGGGCAAATCGGACAACGAAGTCATGCGCTTCTGCCAGAGCTTCATGCTGGAGCTGTTTCGCCATGTCGGTCCGGACACCGACGTCCCGGCGGGCGATATCGGGGTCGGCGCCAGGGAGATCGGCTACCTGTTCGGCATGTATAAAAAACTGCGCAACGAGTTCACCGGTGTCCTGACCGGCAAGAGTCTCAACTGGGGCGGGAGCCTGATCAGGCCGGAGGCCACCGGCTACGGGGCCGCCTACTTCCTGGAGGAGATGCTTGCCACCCGCAGCGAGACCATAGCGGGCAAGACGGTCGCCATTTCCGGCTATGGCAATGTCGGGACCTACGTCACGGAGAAGATAAACGAACTGGGCGGCAAGGTTGTGACCATTGCCGATGAGAGGGGGTACGTCCACGACCCGGACGGCATCCGGGGCGAGAAGCTGCAGTTCATGTCAAGTCTGTGGACGGTGCATCGCAGGCCGGCAAAGGATTATGCCGATGCCTTCGATTGCGAATGGGTGCCTGACAGGCGGCCCTGGGAAGTCCCCTGCGACATCGCGATCCCGACGGCGATGGAAAACGAGCTGGACGGCAGCCACGCGGAGGCGCTGGTCAAGAATGGCTGCCGGGCCGTGCTGGAGGTGGCCAACATGCCCTGCACCCCGGAGGCGGTTCATCTCTTTCAGGAACACGGCGTCCTGTTTGCCCCCGGCAAGGCCGCCAATGCCGGCGGCGTTTCGGTTTCCGGGCTCGAGATGTCGCAGAACAGCATGCGGCTGAACTGGCCAAAGGAGGAGGTCGACAGGCGCCTGAAGGGGATCATGAAGAACATTCACAAGATGTGCAAGGAAACGGCGGAGCAGTATGGCTCCCCCGGCAATTATGTCGTCGGGGCCAACATCGCCGGTTTTGTCAAGGTGGTGGACTCGATGATCGATCAGGGTGTTGTCTGAGGGGGCCGGGAGCGGCGTTTACAACCCCGGCGAGGCCCTGGCGTTCCGGACTGCCGCTGCGCCGTCCGGGAGCCGGCGATGAACACTATCAGGAAGGAGGCCGACATGAGTATGCAGGAGATGACCTGCAGGATCCTGAGGATACTGGCGGACAATGCCGTCAACACCGTTTCCCCCCGGGTCATGGAGAGTGCCGTCATCGCAGCGGCGCTCGGCATCGATCTGGCCAGGACGCGGCAACTGCTCAATGCACTGCACGCCTCCGGGCTGGTCATCACCAATATGGAAAGCCAGTATTCGCTTATCACCGAGGAAGGAATGCGGTGGCTCGACAACCTGATGGTCAGCGCCGGTCAGAAATGCGGGTAAGAGCATTCTGATCCGGTACGGATTGAAGCCGGCCGCGGTACGATGGGCATCAATCCGTATGGTGGCTCTATATGAAACTCAGCTGTTGCATCGCTGGATCCCCGCCTGCGAGGGAGTGACGAGAAAATTCATACCGTCACTCCCCGCAGGTGGGAATAAAGGTATCCAGCAGCCGGGTTCCGTCTGCAGTCTCGAACGCTGCCGGTCAAACCGATACCGATTTCAGCTCAGTAGGCTGGGACGACGGCATAGCCCTGCTGCTGATAGCCCATCGAGGCGATCCAGCCGTTTCCCACCCGTTGGATCTCCGGAGCGATGGTTGCGGGATCCACCTTCAAAGAGTTGGCGGCGAACATGCAAACCTCGAGCCGAATCCCGTCCTGGGCCATGGCCTTGATGGTCTTGTCAAACTCGGCGAGCTTGGCCTGCTCCTCGGCAGAAAAATTTCCCCGGTTGCTGGACAGCACCAGCACCGATACATCCATGAAGACCACGACAAATTCCGGTTTCTTGGTTACGGCGAGGATGGCCTTGTCCTTGTAGGTGTCATGCACCAGCTTGAGATGGATCAGGGCCGTTTCCGGGTTCCCGTCACGGAAATCGAAGAGCGTCTTCACCGACTGCACCCCCTTCAGGGCTGCATACTCGTCAGCCGAAGCGGGCACACTGAAAAATCCCAGCAGGCTCAGAACAAGAACAGCCGTTCCTGCCATTGATGCGACGGTGTGTTTCATGACCGTACCTCCCTATAGATGAAAGAATGCCTTGAATGCGTTCCTTGCGGCCGCTCCCGCGCGGGGCGGGAATCCCGTGGGGTGAATGGTCCGGATGCCCGACTGGGCGGGTATCGCGTTGCTTTTTCAGATCCTCCGGGAAGTGGTTGTCAATACGGAAATGGCCTGGCGGCACCCTTCAGCGAAGCGTCGCCAGTGCCTCGGTGAGCCGTTGCCGCTGCGCTTCATTTGTCACTGCTGCCAGCATCTTCTGGTATCGGGGGTGTTCGACTCCCGAAAAGATGTACTGCCAGCGGTACGCCTGCAAAAATCCGGTCTTCAGCTGCCGGGACTCGTCCTCCGTGAAGGGACGTCCGGACACCTTGAGGAAATAGTCGACATCGGCGGCGCTCTGATCCTGGAGAATGCCGTCGACAGCCACGACGATGCCGATCAGTTCGTCCACCGCCCGATGGCGTTCATCCTCGGAAATCTTGGCGTTTTCCCTCTCCCATTCCAGTTCGTCCAGCATGGCGTGGGTGGTCTCCTCCTTCCAGTGGAACAGAAAGATATCCTTGAACAGTTCCGACAGGTTGTCATCCGGCTCGATGCTCTGCTTGTAATGTTCCTGGGTGAAGAGCTCGATCTCCAGGATCAGCGCCATCACCGCCCAGGTGGAGTTCTTGAGGACTGCCTCCGCCACGGCATCAGGGTCAGGCAGGAAGACATAGCCGGCCGGCATCCCCGCGGCAATCATCGGCTCGATGCGGCGAAACAGGATCTGGTGCTTCAGTTCTTCGTCGCTGAAGCGGACAAGCGCCTCCAGGGCGACCTGGTTCCCAAGCCAGTGATCACGTGTGCATTCGAGGACCTTTGCCGTGATGAACCGTTCCACGAAGCCGAACATGTTGGCATAGGTTCTCCCCTGAATCTGGCTGACCAGCCGCTTGTCCCCGTCGGTGAGAAAGGTGAACCCGTCGGTCCTGGCAATACCGTCCGGGAGAAATTTCTGGGAAAAGTCGAAGGTCCGGCCACGCAGCACATCCTGGTCTATGTCCCAGCGGACCCTTTTCGACACTTCGATGCATTTGGCGTATTGATCGATGTTGAGCTGGTGTGGATAATTTTCCATTGCCGTCCCCCTTTTCATTGGATTGTGAAAAAATGGCTGTCACATCGCTGTTGATCGATACCGCCTCCTTCAGACATCAAATGGATCAAGACTGGCCGGTGGCTGGTGCGCTGGCTTCAGGATCTTTCCCTCTCCTCGACCAATGGGCAGCTACGGGTTGTTGCGTCGTGTGGCAGGACTTATCCCTCAATATAGCTGCAAGCGTGAGGTCGATCCGCCCGCCTGAAATGACAGACCGGGCACTGCGTAAAAGGGACATCGGTTTGAAGTGCACGAGATTGCCGGTTGCATGTGCCGGGAATATCTGCAGATGAGAACAGGAGCACCCCCGCAGGCAGTATCGCCCTTCGGCAACACTGCCTGTGATCGGCTGGCTGGAACAGGGACGGGCCGGTGAACGCAAAGGTTGAAGCCGATCAGGCACGAGGAAGAATGTAATGCCTGTCAGAGGAAAAGCAAGCTACCTGGCGATACGGCACCCAGCCCGGGTCTGTCCGGCCTGTGTTGACCAGACAGAATCCCTGGATTGTCTTACACTTTCTTGAAATCGTCCTTCGAGGCGCCGCAAATCGGACAGGTCCAGTCATCGGGAAGAGATCCCCATGCCGAACCCGGCGCAATGCCATTGTCGGGATCCCCCACGGTCGGATCGTAAATATAGCCGCAGATCAAGCATTCCCATTTTTCCATGAATTTCTCCTTCTTATGAATGTGTTTGCCGGCCTGGCCGGCCGGATGCCGGAACATCTGTCCATCCCTGCCGATAGCATACCAAGTTGTCCGGCGATTGCATAGGTTGCTAACCGCATCAGCGTGCCATCCCGTCTGTGTCCGGATCCTTTGTCCGGGGTTCTCCCTCCGGTGGAAATGTGGACGTCTGCCGCTTCGCAGAATGATCGACATCTCCATTTTTCCCCGGTCCCAGCCCGGCCATGCCGTTCCCGCCGGCTGCCAGCGCCTGGCACTGGTCGAGCAGATCGTTGATGCCGGAGAACACCGCCGCCACGTCCCGGGAAAGGTCGGCCCCCGTGCAGCGGCGCATGGTCTCTCCGTTGCGGTGGGCGATGACGACGGTGTGGATTTCCTCCAGCGGGACGACCACCCGCCGGGTCAGGCTCCTGATATAGATGACGCCGACCAGGAAAGCGGAAAGCGCCATGAAGACGATGCCCCAGGCACCGGCGCGGCCGAGTTGCTGGGCCCTCTGGTCGGCAACCGTCATCGCATCGCGATTGATTTTGCCGAGTTGGACGGTGGCTTCGACAGCCGCTAGGCGGCTGGCGGTATCGCCCTGAAAAAGGGAGGGCAGTGTCGATTTCAGACGTTTGAGGATTTCCGGTTCCAGCGGCTCGGTGATATTGTTGTCAGCCCGCTCGAAGGCCCTGTGAAAGGCCCTGACCTGGTCGGCGGAAAACGGTGTGCCGCTGCCGGTTGCCGCCATCAAAGCGAGCATATCTTCGCAGGCCTTGAGCGACCGGTCGTTGCGTTCGATAATGATGGCGATCGCCGGGGCCATCCTGGTGAAGATGCCGATGGTGCCGATCGCCATCAGCAGATTGATGCCGACCAGGAACCAGGAGCCGATCCGGACCGCATGTGCCAGCCGCATTTCAGATTCCTCCGGTCAGTTTGGGCACCGCCGCCTCGCTGGAAACGATGATGAGACGGTCGTTGGCCTCGAGGGGCTCGTGGGGCGAGGGCTGCAGCACCCTGCTCGGGCTTCCCCGGCGGATCGCCACCACCATGATGCCATAACGCTTGGGGAGGGATAGCTCGACGAGGCTCTTGCCGACCATCGAAGGAAGGATGGTGAGTTCGGTGAGGTGCAGATCCTCGCTCAGGGGCATATCCGAAATGACATGCCTGTTGATCAGGCGGTTGGCGAATCGCCTGCCGAATTCCTCCTCCGGATTGACCACCAGATGCGCCCCCACCAGTTGCAGGATGCGCCTGTGCATCGCGTTGTTGGCCCTGCCGATCACCCAGGGAGACCCCATCTGGCGGAGCAGGGCGGTGCAGATGATCGACGCCTCCTTGGAGTCGTCGCCGATTGCGCAGACGGAGCAGTCGCGCCTGGCCGGCTGCAGCCTTGCCAGTTCGACTTCGTCGGTTGCATCGAACATGATCGATTCGGTGACGAAGGCGGCGGCTTCGTCCACCAGATCTTTCCGGCGGTCGACGGCCAGGACTTCGGAACCTTTCTCTGACAGCGTGCGGGCGAGCGACATGCCAAACTGGCCGAGCCCGATGATGAGTATCTGCTGGGGCATGGTGGATCTCTCAGTTCAGGGGGATGCGGGCGTCCGGACATCGCGAGCCGGCGGGCGCGATATCCAGACTCAGCAGGGTGAACAGGGTCATCGGGCCGACACGGCCGATGAACATGGTCAGGATGATGACGATCTTGCCGATGCCGTCAAGGTGGGGTGTTGCCCCCAGCGACAGGCCCACCGTGCCCAGGGCCGATGTCACCTCGAAGGCGAGTTCCCGTGCCGGAAGCTGCTGGGTGATCTGCAATGCCAGCAGGGCCGTGAACCAGACCAGTATGCCGGAGCCGACCACGGTGATGGCGCGGTTAATGGTGTTCTGCGGAATCCGCCTGTTGCCGGCGACGACCTCGTTGCGGCCGGTGATGCTGGCCCAGAAGGTCATGGCCAGTACGCCGACGGTTGTTGTCTTGACACCGCCGGCCGTTCCCCCAGGGCTGCCCCCGATGAACATGAACGCGAGCATGATCAGCAAGGTCGGCCCGAGGACACTGCTGATATCGACGGAGTTGAAGCCGGCGGTCCGCAGGGTGACCGACTGGAACCAGGCGTTGTGCAGTTTGCCGGCGAAGGTCAAGGAAGCCAGGACGCCGTTCCATTCGAAGACAAGGAAGAACAGCATCCCGGCAAGGAGCAGGGCGGCCGAGGTGACGAGGGCGATGCGCGGGGCCAGGGCGATGGCCCGCCCTCTGAGCCAGTCAGGCAGCATCATGCAGGTGGCCGGGGCCAGCCCGCCGAGGATGATGAGGGCCGCAACGGTATGCAGGAGTAAGGGGTTGTTCTGATACGGTACTAGGTTGGTGCTCTGGAGGGCAAAGCCGGCGTTGCAGAATGCCGAAATCGCGGTGAACACCCCTTTCCACAGGGCGGGCGGCAGCGGTTCGCCGGCGGCGAGAAAGCACGCCGTCAGCAATACGGCCCCGAAAAACTCCGTCAGGAGGGTGAACCGGACGATGAGCAGCAGCGAGCCGATCAGATCGCTGCGGTTCGTCTCGGTCAGTGTGGTCAGCAGACGCTCCTGCCGGAGGCTCATCCGCCTGCCGATGACGTGCAGCGCAACCGTCGAGATGGTCATGATCCCGAATCCGCCAAGCTGAATGAGGACCAGGATGAACCACTGACCAAGCAGGGTGAAGTCCGTAGGTGTATCCAGGACTGTCAGACCGGTGACGCAGACGGCGCTGACCGAGGTGAACGCCGCGTCGACTAGGGCGATGTCTCCCCTGGCCGAGGCCCAGGGAAGCTGCAGCAGCAGGGTGCCGAACACGCAGAGCCCGAGGAACGTGCTGATGAGCACCCGGGCCGGGTGATTGAGGAAGACCTCCCACCAGTGTTCCTGGTAGGCGATGGGCGAGCGAGTCCGGGGCAGGACGGCGATGGTCAGCAGGCTTGCGGAGAGTGCCGCAGGCAGGGTTTGTCCTTTGAGAAAGGCAGAAATCCCGGCGATCATGGCAACGATAGGCAGCAGGATCCAGGCAGGGGTTGATGCAGGCGTCTGTCGCCGCACGGTCCAGTGGACAACCATTCCCTGGCTGATCAGCATTGCCGCAGCGACGGCTCCCTCCGTCAGGGCATGGCCGACGGGATCGAGCACGAAGCCGGCAAGGGCGATCGGCGGGACGGCCCATAACGCACCCCGTGCCCGCTCAAGACTCCGGTCGCGCGGTGAAATGGCGAATCCCGGACGTTGCCGTAACCGAACTTCCAGCAGGAAATAGCCTGCCTGGATCAGGGCGACGCCGCCGAACAGGGCAATCCGGGGGTCCGTCGCCAGATAGGGAAACCCGGCGATGCCGCAGCCTGCAATGGCGGCATATCCCAGGATCTTCGCCGGCAGCATCCTGCGAAAAAGCAGCAGCGACGCGCCAAGGCAGGCGAGGGAGGCAACGGCTGCGGCGATCACCCTCCATGCGGTAGGGCCACCGCCGGGTGTGCCGGCTGTCGCAAGCAGGAAAGGCAACGTTGCCAGCGTTGCCAGCGCGCCTTCGATGCCGACGTTTGTCGGTGATGTTCGGGATGGGGTCGAGGTATTCAACGATGGTGGTCCATTAGGACATACAGTCACCGGACAGCGCGAAAAGGCGGGGCAGGTCGGTTCCTTCGCCGGTTGGAAGCTGCAGTGCTCCCCTGCTTCCTGCGGCGAGGAGTATTTTTCCTGATACGGGGATCAGGGAACCCATCATACTCCCAGTGATGGTTTTTCCGCAAGATCGTTGAGGGATACCCGATTGGCCCGATTCATCAGAAGCCGGTCAGGTCGAAGTCGTCGTCGTGGAGATTGCAGTTCAGCCAGTGGCGGGTGAGGGGAGAGGGGCGGCCGAGCAGCAGCTTGACGCACTCGGCGGCCTGGATGGCGGCGACCACGGCCACCGTCGGGGCTATGACCTCGGGGATGCCAGGTTCGGGAGATGCGGTATCGGGGTAGAGCAGGGCGAAGGGATCGCTTTCCCGGCTGACTACTGCGGCCTGACCGTACCACTGGCGGACCGCGCCATGGACCAGCGGGATTGCCAGTTCCCGGCAGGCCTGGCCCAGATCCCGCCGCTCGCCGGCCGAGTCGAGGCCGTCGATGACGACCGCGACATCCTCGAGATGTTCGCGACGCCAGCGGCCGCAGACAGCGTCGACACCGGTTGCCGGGTTGATCTCCGCCAGGGCGTCCTGCGCCGCCTGCACCTTGCGCTGGCCCAGGGTCCCGACGGTGGCGAACTGCTGCCGGTTGAGGTTGTGTTCCTCGAAGACATCCGGGTCGATCAGGCGCAGGAAGCCGATCCCGAGGCGGGCGAGCAGGGCCGCTGCCGCCCCGCCCAGGCCGCCGCAACCGACCACGGCGACCCTTGCCCGCAGCAACCGGAGCTGCTCTTTGCAGTCCAAACCGTTGCGCAGGTACCTGCCCGGCATCAGGCCGAGGAGCAGCGCCTGCTCCTCGATGCCGGCCATGGGCAGGCCGAAGATCCGCGATCCGCCCCGGGCTGTGGTCAGGCTGACGACGCCGTCGCGGCTGCGGCGGTTGAGGAATTCTTCCAGGCTTTCCATCAGCCGCCGCCGATCACCGGGAAGATGGCGACGGCGTCGTTTTCCGCCACCGCCGCCTCCAGTCCCGCCTGCCGCGAGTTGACCAGCACCACCCCGACCTCGTCCCGGACGATGCCGAGGCTGTTGACGATGTCGCCGACCGTCGTCCCGGGCGGATACTCCCTGCCTTCCTCCTTGAAGCGTCCGTCGCGGAAGAAGGCAAAGAGCTTGACCGTCACCTGCATCAGAAGTTCCAGAAGGTGTCGATCTCTTCGCCGCTGAAGTCGAAGACCACGTTATGCGGCGCCACCGGCTCGGTGTAGAAGAAATCCGGCAGGCGGTCGTCGAGGTTGGTGAAGCCGGCGGCCAGGTTGAAGGCGCGTTCGGTCTTCAGGATGTACTGGCCGAGGCTGACCACGTCGTCGCCGGTCAGGGCGATGCCGAAACGGGCGTTGATCATCTCGATCAGGGCCGGCAGGCAGTTCTGGTCGTCCAGCGCCGCGAAGGCGATGAACAGGCACATCCCGGTGGAGTCGATGGCGGCGGTGGCAATCTGCAGGTTGCGCGACAGCTCGACCTGCCCCTCCTTGGTCAGTGGGTCGACCTTGCCGCCGACGCCGAGGATGTTGGTGGCGATGGTGTAGCCCATGGTGTGGTCGGCACCCTGGGTCGAGGTGGCGTAGGTGATGCCGATACCCTTGATCGCCCGCGGGTCGTAGGCCGGGATGGCCTGGTTCTTGACGACCGGCACCCGGGTGACGCCATAGGCTCGGCCGACCGAGGCGGCGCCGTTGCCGATGATCCGGCCCAGCGGCGTGCCCTTGGCCACCTCCTCCTTCAGGACCCGGCAGATGCCGGAACCGTCGCCGAACGACAGGACGCCGGCCTCCATCGCCACGCCCATGGCTACCGGGGTCTCGATCGAGTCGATGCCGATGTCGTCCATCAGCCGGTCGGCCTCGGCGATCTGGTCGAGGTTGTCGATGCAGCAGTCGGCGCCCATCGCCCAGATCGACTCGTACTCGAAGCCCGAGGTGATCTTCTTGCCGCTGGCGTCGTTGTAGACCTGCGAACACTGGATGACGCAGCCGGGATGGCAGTTGTGCTTCGGCTTGCCGTTGCGGGCGATGATGGTGTCGTACATCGTTTCGCCGGAGATTTTCTCATGGCCCTCAAACTGGCCGAGGGTGAAGTTCCTGGTCGGCAGTCCGCCGGATTCGTTGATGATATTGACCAGGACGTTGGTGCCGTACTGGCCCAGCGCCTTGGATACCGGATGGCCGACCAGGGCTTTAGCGAAGGTGCGGTTGGCCTCCTTGAATTTTTCCGGGTCGGCGATCTCGACCTTGCCGTCCCTGGGGTCGATGGCGATGAACTTGACCTTCTTCGAACCCATCACTGCGCCGAGGCCGCCGCGGCCGTTGGAGCGCATGCCGCCGTCCGGGTCCTTGACCGAGATGTTGGCGGCGGCCATCTTCATCTCGCCGGCGGGACCGATAGTGATGAGCCCCTTGCCGGGCAGCCGGCTCTCCAGGGCGCCGGCCACGGCAAAGTTGCCTTTGCCGATCAGGTCCTTCTCCTCGCTGATGGTGACGCCGTCGGGAGTGACCATCAGGCTGTACCAGCCGTCACCTTTGGGCTGCCCTTCGATGATCAGGGCCTTGCAGCCGCAGCGGGCGAGGAACTGGGCGGCGGTGCCGCCGGAGTTGGCCTCCTTGATGGTGCCAGTGAGCGGGCTCTTGGCCCCGGCGGAGAGCCTGCCGGAGTTGGCGGCGACGGTGCCGGAGAGCAGGCCCGGAGCGAAGACCAGCTTGTTCTTCGGTCCCAGCGGGTGGCAGGTGGGCTCGACCTCGGCCGCGACGATGGTCGAGGTCAGGCCGCGACCGCCGTGTCCGGCCCAGGCTGCGGGAACGTCTTCAACGCTGGTGGTGAGATCGGTCATGTTGACGCGAAAGATCTTCTCTGTCATGGGGTCCTCCTGTTCGGGGAAAGTGTGGGTGTTCACCCTTGGCGGGGTGAGTTGCGTTCAATTCGTGCTGACTCCCGTCAGCTCTGTTCAAACATCACCTTGCCGCAATCGCGCAGTCCATAGCCGCCGAGGGCCAGTATCCGTTCCTGGAAGGCCCTGTCGGTGCGGATAAGCTCGAGTACTCTGACGATCTTCTCGTCACCGAGGAACTTCTTCGGGATGATCAGGTCGTAGCGCTCTTCGGCCACAGGCACGAAGTCGAGTCCGAGGGCGACGGCGGCGGCGCGGATGCCCATGCCGGCATCGGCGCTGCCGCTGGCGATCGCCGCGGCAACGCTCATATGGGTGTATTCCTCGCGCTGGTATCCCTGGATCCGTTCGCGACCGATCTTCAGGTCGGCAAGGCACTTGTCGGTCAAGAGCCTGGTGCCGGCCCCGCCCTGGCGGTTGATAAAGAGGTGGCCGTGTTCGGCGATATCGGCAAAGCCCTGGATATTCTTGGGATTGCCTTTCGCAACCAGCAGCCCCTGCTCGCGGTAGCAGAGGTTGATCAGCTGCAGCGGCACGTCGGCCAGGAAGCGGCGGATATACGGGATGTTGTACTCGCCGGTGGACTCGTCGAGCAGGTGGCTGCCGGCCAGGTGCGCTTCGCCGCGCCTGATCGCCATGATCCCGCCCATCGAGCCGACATGGGCGCTGGAGATGCGGATCAGCGGCCGCTGGGTGTGCAGCTGGTTGGCCAGCAGGTCGATGATGTTGTCGTGGCTGCCGATGCAGACCAGCGTGGCATCGACCTCGGCCTGGGGCCGCAGCAGCTCGATCGCCACCTTCTCGCCTGCGCCGATGCCCTCCTTGCCGGCACCGATGGTCAGCAGGCCGTCGGCCCGAACCAGCGACATCACAGCACCGGCGCCTTTGCCGACCGGGGTGGCCATCAGGTTGTCGCCGACCCGGCCCAGGGTCACCCGGACGAACTCGTCGACCCCCATCTTCGAGTGAAACGGCCGGGAGAGGGTGGCCTCGATGACGGGCGAATCGAGTCGGTCGCGTCCGAGGAAGGCGGCGATCATATCGCGGAGGAACAGCCGCATGGTCAGCACCGCCGACACCGGATAGCCGGGCAGGCCGATGACCGGGACCTCTCCGACCATCGCCAGGATCACCGGCTTGCCGGGTTTGATCGCCACCCCGTGGACGACGACCCGGCCGATCTCGGACAGCACCTGGGAGGTGTAGTCGCGGGTGCCGGCCGAGGCGCCGGCGTTGAGGACGACGATGTCGTTGTCGGCGACGGCGGCCATGATCGCCTCCCGCAGCCTGTCGGGGTCGTCGGGCACCGGGGTGCCGCGGCGGGCTGCTGCCCCCCAGTCGTTGAGGTAGCCGGCGAGGATCCGCGAGTTGAATTCGATGATCTGGCCCGGCTGGCCGATCTGACCCGGCTGGATCAGCTCGCTGCCGGTGGGGATGGCGATCGCCCTCGGCGGGCACTGGACCCAGACCTTCGTGACGCCGGTGGCCAGCATCGCCCCCTGGTCGATTGGCCGCACTTGGTGGCCTTCCGGCAGGATCAATTCGGTGGCGACGATGTCCTCGCCGATGGTGCGGACATGCTGCCACGGGGTCGCCGGCAGGATCAGCTCCACCTCGTCGTCGCTGACGTAGTGAACGTCCTCGATCATCACCACCGCGTTGCAGCCTTCGGGGATGGCGTTGCCGGTGTTGACGGGGGTGAAGCGGTCGCGGCCGAGGCGAACCGGGTTGCCTTCGCTGGCGTTGGCCAGGTCGAGGAAATGGACGGCGATCCCGTCCATTGCCGCGGCGTTGTAGGAGGGGGAGGACCGGAGGGCGGACACCGGGCGTGCCAGGATGCGGCCGAGGCACAGATCGACGGCGATCTGCTCTTGAGGCCGGCGGCTGAAGAAACCGACCTCGGTCAGGGCCTGGTGCCAGATCGCCTTCGCTTCGGCCAGCGGTTTGTTGTCGAGATAGATATTGCGTTTGTTCATGTATAGAGAAAGACGTTGATGATGGAATCCTGCGTTGCCCCCTGGTTGCTCTCGGGGATGATGAAATAGCCGTGGGCCCGGGACAGCGA
>WBUQ01000004.1 GCA_008933635.1 Desulfobulbaceae bacterium
GCCCCGACGGCCAGCCCGATGGCGGTCATCAGTCCAGCCCCGGAGGTGAGGCTGCTCATCAGGTCGTTTCTGCCTTTCTTTCCTTTCTTCCCTTGTTTGCCCAACATCCCGCCAACAAGTTGACCAAGCAATTTCTCTGGATTTATCATGGCGATACCTATTTTTTTGAAGAGATATGTAACAAGTGCTGCCTCTGCGTACGGCTGAGCGATGTCGTCGCTTCTGGTGCTCGCTGCAGCCGGTTCTCAGGCTATCGCCGCGACGTTGCAGATGGCGGCAAACGATTTCGCGTCCAGACTTGCGGCTCCAACCATCAGGCCCGCCAGGCAGGGCAGGCTGCAATATTCTCTGGCGTTGTCCGGAGTGATCGACCCGCCATAGACGATGGCCCGGTTCGGGTGCATTTCAGCGATGAACCGGACGCCCTCGTTGACCTTTTCGGGCGATTCGGGTATCCGGAAGGTCAGGGCATCTACAGGGCAGTATGCAATGACCAGCTTTTCGCAGTCAATATCAGTCAGTGGCGCCAGTTGCGACATCGCAATGGAGCGCTCAAGACAGAGAATCGGCCGCAGGCCGAAATCCACCGCTTCATGGACTTTATTGACCACATCCTGGTTGGTTTCATGGAAATAGCGACGTCGCTCAGAATGGCCAACAATCACATAATCGGCCAAACCTCGGACCAAATCGGCTGCGACCGCCCCGGTGTACCCTCCTTTCGGGTACGGAGAAATATCCTGGGCAGCGAGAGCAACCCTGTCGAGTTTCAAGTCCTGGAGATGTGAACTGAGACTCTCGAGACAGATAAAGGACGGTGCGATAATCACCTCCAGATCCGGGGTCGGCCTGTACAGCGAGGCAAAGGTATCCAACCAGCGTTTGGCGTCATCGGTTCGCTTGTGGCACTTCCAGTTGCCGACGATGTATCGTTTCATCATCCCTCACTGATCAGAACTTTTTCACGCTCCCCTGAAACACCCGCCCAAGACGCTCTTGGATTTCCGCTTTACCTACTCCACTGATGCAGAGCAGCTTGCGTCGTGACTTCTCACCGCTGTCCAGTCGGATACGGTTTCTGGCAACATGAAAAAATTCTGCGAGATACGAGATCACCGCGCGATTGGCCTTGTTATCAACCGGTGGTGAGGTGATCGCCAGTTTCAGGCAACCGTCATGGATTCCGACAAATCCCGACTTCGAAGCCCTGGGCTGGACATGAACCCAGATGCAAACCAGTCCTTCTTTTTGTAACATCAAGCAAGGCAATTCCTGCTCTCCGGACATCAAATCCATCCTCAGTGCATCACACCGTCAAAAGCTCCTCGCGGATGGCGAAATCAGACCAGTTTCAGATTGACCTGATCCAGGTCATCCGTCTCAAGGCCTTCAACGTCCGGAATCTGAATCGACTGGAACAAATCCATCAGGTCCCGGTCCTGCTCAGGATCCTGGCTCTCGGAAAACGTGTCCAGGGCGTCGAGATAGTCATGCAGCTGCCTTCGCAGCTCTTCACGGATTTCAACCCGTTTCTTATGCAGATTTTCTATCTCGAGAGGCAGACGGGCCAATTCTTCCTGGGCTTTGCGACGAAAGCTTTCGACATCCTGTTTCGCCCTGGCCATCATGTCCCTGGCCTCGTTCTCCGAACGCTGCCTCAGATCATCGGAAAACTTCTGCGCAGCGACGATGGTTGATTTGAAATCCATCTCGCCCTTCTTCAATTCTTTGTTCTGTTGTTCGACCATCTGCAGCTGGTGCCGAAGCTTTTCATTCTCGATCCCGAGTTGCTGGGCCTTTTCCTTGTGCTCATTGATCCTCGCTTCCGCAGCATCAAGCTCCTCAGCCAGCTTTGTCGACGCCTTTTCCTGCTCGATCTTCATCTTTTTCTCGACGGCGTCAACTACCTCCCTGGCCAATTCCGCCTCCTTGCGGCTTCCTTCGGCGAGGGTCTGCAGTTCCTGCATCGCCTTCTGCATGGTCTGAACTTCATCGTTCTTTCGAGCGATTTCAGTCTGGGAATTGTCGAGCAGGTCCTTATGCCGTTTTATCTCTTGCTGCAAATTTGCAAGCTCAGACGCCAATACCTCTTTCTCGGAAGACAGGGTTTCGAAATCCTCTATCTGCTTACGAATCTGTTCATGCAGCTCGAAGAACTCCTCAGCAAGCAGTTCCAGATACGCCTTCACTTCAATCGCATCATATCCCCTGAATTTTACTTGAAATTCCTGATCTTTAATGGCCTGCGGAGTGATAGACATGTTGAAGCTCCATTGATGTGAAAGAAGAGAATAGGATCAGTTGCTGATTATCCCAATCCCATTGCCAGTCGTTTCAGTGTCGGTACCAGGAAATTCTGGAGAAACATGATCACCAGGATCAGAATCATCGGAGAGAAATCGATACTGCCCATGTTCACCGGCAGATATCTGCGAATGCGCTTCAGCAGTGGTTCCGTAACTTCGTAGAGAAAGCGGACAATCGGGTTGGCAGGATCGGCACTGACCCAGGAGATCACAGCCCTGCCGATGACAATCCACATATAGGCCACCAGCAGAAATTCTACCAGTTGCGCGACCGCCATCATAAAATTGTTGACGACAAACATATCCCCCTCTTTGCTCAGGCCACCTTGCATCCTGCAGATGCTGGGCTGCCGATGGTCGGCAGGACAAGCCGCTCCTTGCCATCCACCACTGCTTTGGCTGCCAGCACCATTCCCTGGGATGGGATTCCCATCAGTTTGGCCGGTTTCATATTGGCCACGACCAGCACCAGCTGCCCGACCAGTTCCTCCGGACTGTAATGCTCACCGATGCCGGCAACAATCGTCCGTTCATCCGGCGTCCGCACCGTCAGCTTCAACAGCCTGGCAGACTTCTTCACCTTCTCCGCCGCTACGATCTCGGCCACCCGCAGATCCACCTGCTGGAATTGCTCGAAGGTGATTCCTTCAATCTCTGGCTGAACTTGTGTCGGGGCCGTTTTCCCCTCGGCCTTGGCAACCGGCACGATCGTCTCGGGTTTTTCCTTTTCCATCCGGGGGAACAGTGGCTCCGCCGGTGGCAGATGCCCCCCAGCCGGCAACAATCCCCATCGTCCGCTTTCCGGCAGGCTGGCAACCAGAACGTGATCGGCTGCGAGTCCCAGACCGTTGGCCATCTTGGCCGCAGCACCCGGCATGATCGGCCTTAGAACCATCGCCAGCAGACGCAGGCAATCGGCCAGATTGTAGAGGACCGTATGAAGGCGCCCGACCTGGCCCGGGTCCTTGGCCAGCGTCCATGGTTCATTGATGACGATATATTTGTTGGCATGGCTGATCACTTCCCACACCGCCTGCAGGGCACGATGGAACTGGAAGGTATTCATCGCCTCGCTGTAAACGGGGAGCATCAGCTCAATTGCCTGCTGCAGCGAGGAATCAGACGCTGTCAAATCCGGTTCCGGTATCCGGCCGCCTGTATACTTCTGCAGCATGGCGACCGAGCGGCTGAAGAGATTCCCGATATCGTTGGCCAGATCGGAATTTTTCCGGGCGATGATCGCATCCCTGCTGAACGAGGCATCGAGTCCGAACGACATCTCCCGCAGGGTGAAATAGCGCAGGGTATCGACGCCGAAGTCCTCAACCAGCTGCGCAGGCCTGACTACATTGCCGATACTCTTTGACATTTTGGTATCATCGACATTCCAGTACCCATGGACATGCAGTCGACGGTACAAAGGGAGCCCCATCGACATCAGCATTGTCGGCCAGTAGATGGCGTGCGGCTTGAGGATGTCCTTGGCAATCACATGCTCTGCCACCGACCAGAACTGCTGGAAACTGGCCCCATCCGGATAGCCGATGCCGGTGAGGTAGTTGATCAGAGCATCAAACCAGACGTAGGTGACGAAACCAGCATCAAAAGGCAGTTCAATACCCCAGGTCAGCCGCGATTTCGGCCTTGAGATACAGAGGTCTTCCAAAGGCTCCGAGAGAAAGGACAAGACCTCGTTACGGTACCGCTCCGGACTGATAAAGTCCGGATTGTCCTGTATATGGCGGATCAGCTGATCCTGGTAGCGCGACATCCGGAAGAAATAGTTCTGTTCGGCGATCTCCTGGGGCGGCACCTGGTGGTCCGGGCACAATCCGTCAACCAGTTCCTTTTCAGTCAGGAAGCGCTCGCAGCCCCGGCAGTACAGACCGGAATATTCATCAAAATAGATATCTCCCTGGTCATAGACCAGTTGCAGGATCAGTCGTACTGTTGCGACATGCTGCGGATCGGTTGTCCGGATAAAGTTGTCGGGAGCAATATCGAGGAGGGGCCAAGTCTGCCGGAAGAGGGCGCTGATCCGATCGGCGTAGGCCTTCGGCGCCACATCCTCCCGGCCGGCGGCCTCAGCAATCTTGTCGCCATGCTCATCGGTGCCAGTCTGAAACCGTACCGTATCGCCCGCCAGCCGCCGGAATCTGCTATAGGCATCGGCTACGATAGTAGTATAGGCATGACCGAGATGCGGTTGCGCGTTGACGTAATAGATTGGTGTGGTGATGTAGGTGGTCATTGATCAGTGTGCCTGAACTCTCAGCCCCGGTAGGCGACCGTCATTCCTTGACTTTCTTTTCTTTCCTGACCGGCCGTTCGGTCTTCAGCGTTTCGCATTCCTGCCATTGTTCTTTGTGGAGCAGCGCATCCTCGCCTTTTTCATTACTCACAACTATCGATTCCTGCAATGGATTCTGTCGCCGGACGAGGAAATACTCCTCGCCAAGCTTGATTTTCTTCCCCACCTTCGGCATACCTTTGCGCTGCCGGCGATAGGTATCGTATTCGTACGTAAGACAGCAGAGAAGACGGTTGCACAACCCTGAAATTTTCGACGGATTCAGCGGTAAATCCTGTTCCTTCGCCATCTTGATGGAAACAGAATCAAATTTTTTAATAAAGGAGGCGCAGCAGAGTTCTCGGCCACAGGTTCCAAGCCCGCCGAGCATCTTGGTTTCATGGCGAACACCGACCTGCCGCATTTCAACCCTGGTTCGGAATTCCTGCACCAGGTCCTTCACCAGGTTGCGGAAATCCACCCGGTTGTCGGCGGTGAAATAGAAGATCATTTTGCTCCCATTGAAAAACTTCTCAACGCGCACCAGCCGCATCTCCAGTTCGTGCTTGCCTATCAGGGTTGCACAGATCGCATGGGCCTGTTTTTCCTGCTCGACGAGATGGGCATAACGGTCCTTCTCTTCCTCCGTCAGTTCCCGGACGACCTCGAATGAAGCCAGTCGCGGCCTCTCGGAGCACATGCAGGGTGGTGCGACATCAACGAGATGCGCCGGCTCGAGACCATGGTCGGTCTTGATCATCACCATCGCCTCCCGTTTCAGTCCGGCCGTTGACGACGATGCGGTAAACTGCTGACCGTCCTGACGGAAGCGGATGTGATAGAATACGTCCCCAGCAGCAGGCACGTGCGCGGGGGTCGCCGTCCCTTCCTCTTGTTCCGTCTCAATCTGACGTTCTGGTGATTCCATATCTAGATAGATGCCATCTCGGCAAATGAATTGTTGGGAGAACACAACGAGAACAACAGGACTTCGCAGACCAGGGTCCGATTGCAGTTCCGGGCAAGCTGCCTCTCGGCGGCATCGAGTGCTTCCAATGTACCAAAAAGCCTGCGTGAACTCCAGCATTTCACCCGCTCGACATCCGGAGTTCCATTGTCAACAGGCGAACCGGCCCGTTCGGAAAGACCACTGATAACCATAAGCCTGTCACGCAGCCAGATACGGAGAAGGCCGAACAGCCGGGGCAGATTCTCCTTTAAATCTGACATCATTTCGGCTATCTGCAATAGTTGGCCTGCATCCCTGTCGAAATCGGGCGAAGGCTTGGAGAGTATCCCGGCAAGTTTTTTCATCACCACCATTATCTCCGTTTTCCAATACAGCATGGCCTTTCCCGGGCTGCCTTCGGCAAGCCGGGCCATCATCCCGGCCGTTTCCCGGTCCAATCCTCTTTCGCACTCGAGGAGCACCTCGACGGTCTCATCTACCGTCAGGCTGTAAAAAGGTATCAGCTGGCAGCGAGAGGAAATGGTCGACAGGATCTCTTTCGATGAATCAGCCGTCAGGATCAACAGATTATCCGGGGGCGGCTCCTCAAGGGTCTTCAGCAGGCTATTGGCCGCCTCCACCCGCATTCCGTGCACATCTTCAATCAGGACCACCCGTATCGGCGACTCATAGGGGGGATAGGAAAGAGCCTGGCACATTCGCCTGACCTGTTCGATCTTGATCGCCCCCTTTTCCGGGCTGATCACCATGAAATCGGGATGACTGCCGGAACGATATTTCCTGCAGGAAGGACACTCACCGCACGCCCATGTACCATTACTATTCCTGCAATTGACCGCAGCAGCCACCGCTCTGGCAAAGAGCTGCTTGCCAACTCCCTCAGGCCCCCTGAAGAGAAACGCATGGGGCATCCTGTCGGATGCAAGCGCACGATGGATCAGTTTTCTCGCCTTCTCCTGTCCGCGAATCTGCGCAAGGCCGGTGTTGGCATCTATCCTCGTCATCCCAGCCTTCCCTTACGAAAACAACGACTGTTGCCGCCCCGTCACGGCTGGCTCTTCCGCTTCCGCTTTGTCATCAAACCCGTTGAGGTAGAGGAAACGCTCCAGCGACCGCTGGTATTCCGTCCACTGCATCGTCTCCCCCTGCATTCTGCGCCGGAGCTGTTCAATGAGATTCATTTTGGCATCAACATCATCAATAAAACTGAGCAGCAGCGCCTCCACCGTCATAGGCACGATCGGCGACCCGAATTCCTGTCGTCCGTGATGGCTGAGAATCAGATGCTGCACCTGCTGGAGCAGGTCAGCCGGAAAACCTTCGATTTTTGCGACAGCGGCCGAAACCATCTCGCTGCCTATGACCAGATGCCCCTTCAGCCGACCTCGGTCGGTATAGTCGACGAAACCCACATCCATCGCCAGCTCTTCGACTTTGCCGATGTCGTGCAGCAGGACACCGGTTATGAGCAGTGAACGGTTGATCCCCTGATAATGGGCGGACAGTATGTCGGCCACCCTGGCCATCGACAGGCAATGCTCGAGCAGACCGCCCGCATAGGCATGATGGATCCCCTTGGCCGCCGGAGCTATGAGAAATTTTTCCAGTATACTGCCGGATCTGAAGAAATGGCCAAGCAGCTTGCGCAGAAAGGGGTCCTTCACCGACCGAATCAGCCGCTGGAGCTCTTCGGCCATCTCCTGAGTATCCCTGGTCGTCGCGACAATAAAATCCGCCAGGTCCACCTGGTCGCGGGGAACCTCGTGGACGGCCTCCACCTTCAGTTGCGGCTTGTCACGAAAGGACTGAACCATTCCCCTGAGTTGCACGAATCCGCCCTGAACGCAGATTTTCTGGCAGACATCGACATTGTCCCAGATCGGTCCGCTCAGCTCGCCGCTGCGGTCCATCACGGTCAGGATGAGATAGCTCTTGCCGGCTTTCGTCTCAGACAGCCTGACCGATTTGACCAGAAACACGTCATCGAAACGATCGCCCTCTTTCAGTTGCTCGACAAATATGTCCTTCGTCATCCCGGCCTCGCTGCCGCTCTATTTCGGTCACACGTTGAAACGGAAGTACATGCAGTCACCGTCTGCAACCACGTACTCTTTGCCTTCCACCCGCATCAGCCCCTTCTCCTTGGCCTTGGCCTCACTCTGGCAGGCCACGTAGTCGTCATAGGAAATCACCTCGGCCCGGATGAATCCATGCTCGAAATCGGTGTGGATTTTGCCGGCAGCCGCAGGGGCCTTGGTGCCGATCGGAATCGTCCATGCCCGTGTCTCCTTCTCGCCGACGGTGAAGAACGTCTGCAGTCCGAGGAGGGCATAGCCAGCCTTGATCAGCCGGTTGAGACCTGGTTCCTCCATCTGCATCTCTCGCAGGAATTCCCGCTGTTCTTCTTTGTCCAGCTGGCTCAGTTCCTGTTCGATGCTGCCGGCGATCGTCACCACCCCATCGCCTTCGGCCCGAGCCGCGTCCTCGAGTCGACGGACATAGTCGTTGCCGATGAGGATGTCACCCTCGTTGACATTGGCCACATAAAGCACCGGTTTGGTCGTCAGCAGGCAGAGTTCGCGAACCAGTTCTTCCTCGGCCTCGCCGCCGGCAACCAGCTTGCGGGCCGGTTTGCCGGCGTCGAGGTGGCGTATCAGCTTTTCGAGGAAGGAAACCTGTTCCTTGAAGACTTTCTCTCCCGACTTTGCCTGGCTCTGGCTCTTGCGCAACCGCTTTTCGACGGTCTCAAGATCCGCCATGATCAGCTCCATGGTGATGATTTCACGGTCGCGGTCCGGATCGACGGAACCATCGACATGGACGACATTCTCATCCTCGAAACAGCGAATGACATGGACGATGGCATCAACCTGTCGAATATGGCCGAGGAACTGGTTGCCCAGCCCCTCACCTTTGCTGGCACCCTTGACGAGACCGGCAATATCGACGAACTCCATCTGCGTATTGACCTTTTTTCTCGTCTGGACCAGGTCGGCGAGAACATCCAGCCGTGCGTCAGGCACCGGAACGATGCCGACATTCGGTTCGATGGTACAGAACGGATAATTTTCAGCGGCAATACCGGCCGCGGTCAAGGCATTGAATATTGTCGATTTGCCCACATTGGGAAGGCCGACGATGCCACAGCGAAATCCCATAACTCCACATCCTCCGGAATGAAAATCGATAACGACAGCCGTCAGCGTCGATATATTGTTTGATTATTCTGCAAAAAAAATAAGACCGACTGACAGGAACGCCAGCCATAGTTTTTCTTTTGCCACAGCCACTGCTTTTGCGGAGATTTTTCTCAAAATCATGTATTATACTTGGCTTTCGTGGAAAATGCCCATATTTTCAACCTCGCACCGAAACCTCCCCTTCGACAACCATGGCTTCGACACTGTTTACCCACTGCACGATCTTTCCCTGTGCTTCTGCAGACTGTATCCAGGATGCCTTCCTGCTGACGTCAGGGAACGTCATCGCCGCAATCGGCCCAATGACCGAGGTGCCCGCACCGAATAATGCAAGGGTGATTGATGCATCAGGCAAACTGGTGATGCCCGGCCTGATCAACGGTCACAACCACAGCGCCATGACCTTGTTCCGCGGGATGGCCGACGATCTTGAACTGACCGCCTGGCTGCACGACCACATCTTCCCGGCCGAAGCCCGGCTGATCAGCCCCGAAATGGTCTACTGGTGCACCAGGCTTGCCGCCGCCGAGATGATTCTGTCCGGCACGACCTGCGTCGCCGACGCCTATTTTTTCTCCGGTATGAGCGCTCAGGCCCTGAGCGATTGCGGCATGCGAGCGGTGATCGGGCACGGCATCGTTGATTTTCCCGTGCCGAGCGTCCCCGATCCTGCCAAAAACGTCGAGACCGTTGCGGCTTTCATCTCCCAATGGCTGGACCGGGACCCCCTGATTACTCCGGCGGTTTTCGCCCACGCTCCTTACACCTGCTCGCCCGCAACCTTACGCAAAGCCCAGAAACTGGCCGCAGATACCGGCGTTCGATTTTTCCTCCACATCGCCGAAACCCGCAACGAGATGGCCACGATCATCGATCCTCACGGCACCAGCCCCATCCGCCATCTCGCCGCTCTCGGCCTCCTCGACCGCAACACCGTCTGCGTTCATGGGGTTTGGCTCGATGACGAAGATCTCGACCTGGTAGCGCAGAGTGGCGCGACCGTCGTCACCTGCCCCCAGAGCAACCTCAAACTGGCATCAGGCGTAGCGAGGGTAAAGGAGATGGTAAGCAGGGGGATTATGGTCGGCCTCGGCACCGATGGCTGCGCCAGCAACAACAGTCTCGACATGTTCAGGGAAATGGACATGCTGGCCAAAATCCAGAAGATTGCCTGCCAGGACGCCACCGTCCTGCCGGCCCAGATCGCACTGCACTGCGCGACGCTCGGCAACGCAGGTCTCCTGAAGTTGTCGAAGGTCGGAAAACTTGAGGCAGGCTGGCAGGCCGACCTGATTCTCCTCGATCTCAAGCACCCCCACCTCACTCCGTTCTACAATCCCGACCTGCTCGTTTACGCAGCCAGCGGAGCCGATGTCGAAACGGTCATGGTCAATGGCCGCCTGGTGATGGAGAACCGACAGATACTCTCCTTCGACCTGGAAGAAACCAAGACCAGGGTCAACGAATTGGCCTGCAAGGCCAGAACACGACACTGATTGTATCATGCGGTATCCAGCCCGGCATTCCCGCTCAAGGCGCCCCAACCCGTTTAAGCAATGGCTGGTGCGTCTGCTTTTCGGCTTTGTCATCCTGAGCGTCGCCTCCACCCTGCTTTTTCGCTTTATCCCGCCGCCGATAACGCCGCTGATGGTCATCCGCAAGGCACAGGGCATTGCCGGTGACAAGAGTTCCGCTCTCCGCCACGAATGGCAACCGCTGGAGAACATTTCACCAGCGATGGTGCGGGCAGTCATCGCTGCCGAGGATCAGAAATTTCCTCGCCATTTCGGCTTCGATTTCGACGCGATGACGAAAGCGTACGCACATAACCGGGAAGGCGGACGTCAAAGGGGGGGCAGTACGATCTCCCAGCAGACCGCAAAGAATATCTTCCTCTGGCCTGGCGGGTCGTATCTGAGAAAAGGGATCGAGGCCTATTTCACCGTGCTGCTGGAGTTGTTCTGGGACAAGGAGAGGATCATCGAGATGTACCTCAACGTGGCCGAGTTCGGCCCCGGCATCTACGGAGTGGAAAGCGCAGCGCGGAGATATTACC
This sequence comes from Desulfobulbaceae bacterium, assembly GCA_008933635.1. Lineage (GTDB taxonomy): Bacteria > Desulfobacterota > Desulfobulbia > Desulfobulbales > Desulfocapsaceae > Desulfoprunum. The sequence continues at coordinate 10,823 of WBUQ01000004.1, forward strand.
ACACCTCGGCAAAGAACCTGAATACGCGACAGGCGGCGATGCTGGCGGCGGTTTTGCCAGCCCCTCTCCGGATGAGCCCAGCCAGGCCCACCCCCTATCTGATGCAGCGACAGCGCTGGATTCTGCAGCAGATGCGCAATGCCGGTCCGCTCAGCCTCGATTGACTCCCCCGACCTCAACGGACCGCCACGGAATGCCCCCTGCCTCAGCATCCAGTTTCCCTTGATACGGCGCTGCCACGTCCAGAGAGACTGGGATTGGTCATGAAATAGGTCTGGGCACTGACACCGCATTCACCGGGCTCCGATCGACGATACTGACCCTCGGAAGATAATTCCCAGCTCTGCAGCGTATCCTCCAGACAGTGAACCATGATCTCGTTGAGGACCTGCTGGTGCACCGTCTGATTTTCGATCGGCACCAGCAGTTCGACCCGTCCTTCCATGTTTCGCCCCATCCAGTCGGCCGAACTGATAAATACCCTGGCCGTCGGAGAAGGCAGCGGAGCGCCGGCGCCGAACACAAATATTCTCGAATGCTCGAGAAATCGCCCGATGATGCTCCTGACCCTGATATTTTCGGATAATCCTTCCACTCCTGGTCGCAATGCGCAGATGCCGCGCACTATGGCGTTGACCTGCACCCCTGCCTGTGAGGCCCGGTACAGCTCATCGATCAGGTCCGCATCGGCCAGGGCATTGACCTTGATCCAGATAGCCGCCGGCCGCCCAGCCCGGGCGTGTCCGATCTCTTCTTTGATCTGGGAGACCAGGGCCGCCCGCAAGGTCTTGGGCGAGAACGCCAGACGGCTGAGGTCCTTGGGCGGATCATAGCCGGTCATGTAATTGAAGATGTGGAGAGCATCGCGGCACAGATCCTGGTTGTCGGTGAAAAATGACAGGTCGGTATAAATTCTCGCGGTCACCGGATGATAATTGCCGGTACCGAAATGGGCGTAGGACTGCAGACGTCCGCCTTCACGCCGCACTACCAGGCTGAGTTTGGCATGGATCTTTTTGTCGACAAAGCCGTAGACCACATGGGCGCCGGCCTCCTCCAGTTCCCGAGCCCAGCGGATATTTGCCTCCTCGTCAAACCGTGCCTTCAGCTCGACTACCGCCGTGACCTGCTTGCCGGCCTCGGCCGCTTCGATCAACGCGGCCACGATCGGTGAATCGCTGCTGGTCCGGTAGAGCGTCTGCTTGATGGCGATCACCGCCGGATCATGCGCCGCCTGACTGACGAACTGAGCAACGACATCGAAGCTCTCATACGGGTGGTGGACGATGAAATCCTTAGCCTTGATGGCCACGAAGATATCGCCGTTGACATCACGAACCCGTTCGGGGAAACGGGGTTCGAAAGGGGGGAAAAGCAGATCGGGGCGATCGGGGACGATCAGTTGCCTGATGTCGACCAGGCCGAGAATTCCTTCCCGCAGGAAGATCGTCTCCTGGTCCACCCCCAGTTCGTCGACAATGATCCGCCGCAATCCTGGATCGATATCTGCGTTGACCGATAGGCGGATCACTGAACCGCGACGCCGGGCCTTGAGGGCTGTCTCGAAGGTTTCAACCAGATCGTCGGCACGTTCATCGATCTCGACGACACTGTCGCGGATGATCCTCAGGTTCCCGCCCCTCACCAGTTTGAAGCTGGGATAGAGATGATCCAGAAAAAGCAGGATGGTATCTTCCAACGTAACGAAGCGGATCGACCGGCCGCCGGGCAGGCGGATGAATCGATCCACCTGTTTCGGAATCGGGACGAGGGCATACATACGCTCGCCATCCGGCCGCTCCAACTGGAGAAAGAGGCAAAATCCGAGGTTCGGTATAAAGGGAAAGGCTGTCGCCGGGTCGATAGCAATAGGGGTAAGTACCGGAAAGATATGATCAATGAAACAATCGCGCAACCACCGCCGCTCCGCAACGCCAAGCTCGTCCGGAGTCAGCACCTCGATCCGCTGTATCTTCAGCTCCTTTCGCAACTCTCGCCAGCAGGCCTGCTGTTCCTGCATCAGGGCAGAGGCCCTCGCCAGGATAACGGCAATCTGTTCCTGCGGACTCAGACCATCGATGCTCTGAGTGTTTATTCCCGCCGCGACCTGTCCCCTTAACCCGGCCACCCGGACCATGTAGAATTCATCCCAGTTCGAGGCGGAGATCGAGAGAAAACGGACCCGCTCAAGAAGGGGATATCTGGCATTCCTCGCCTCATCCAGAACTCGTTCATTGAATGCGAGCCAACTCAGTTCTCGGTTGATGAACCGTTTCGGCGACCAGAGCTGTTGATCCGACTCCCTGCCGGCAGTGTCCATACTCACCGGTTCTTCCACTGACAGATTTTGCTGACCAGACTTCCTCTTCACCGTGGTTTGCACAAACTTGCTCCCCTCCCAATCGCCTACCCATTTTCACTGATGCCACTCCCCATGACAACATCCAGGGCCATCTGTCCTGCTGAAACGGGGTACAGGATTCCCGTACCCCGTTTTCCCCGAATCCACCCGGCAAGCAGGATACTCTCCCGGCTGTCACTTCATGCATCTTCCCCCATCACCACGGATAGCTGTCGTCGTCAACCGGCAATCTGAATCGACTCAAACCTTCAGTCGTCCGCACAGGCAGACCACAGTCAGAATCTACCGGCGGAATTTCTCATGATCGGCTGCGGCTGGGGCGGATGGACGATGATCACGCCATCGCCAGGAAATTCAGTGACAACCCAATCATACCTGGAATAGAGAATACCCGCTTCGTTGCCCTGCGGGTCGTTCAACTGGATTCCCTGAAATCGGATACTTCCCTGTTGCTTTGGATCAGGCCACATGTAGCTCATCTTAAAATACGAGCGCCATTCACTCAACTGATGATCATCAATTTCTATTTTTGTCCAGAATTTCGAAGGATTGAGCGCGAACCCCGGCCGGACACCGAGGATTGCCGAAGGCTCCAGTTTTACCCCGTTATAATAGTATTGATAGCCTTGGGGGGGTGTTCCCGACAAGAATATTCTGTCAATGGCGAAATTCTTGGTACTCGTCCCGTAGTTTCCGGAGGCACAAGCGCTCAGCATGACGGTCAGCAGGATCAGGACCCTGGTCGATATCGTTTTCATCACAATCTCCATGCAGGATGAATTATCTGAACATAGCTCCTCGTCAAATTATATTCATTTCATGTTCCGTTACAATCAGCCCACGCCTATTACGTTTAAGGAAAGCTCTGACCTTGCCAAAGGTCAGATCATAAATTATTTGATGATTTGAGCAAAGAATGCCATACTGATATGTTCATTCACTCCTCGCCACGGCTCTTGCCATGGAGTTGGATCGACCATATCATAACGACTCTCCCAGGAAACAAGACAGCATGAACAAACAGATGATCATTTCGGTGATGGCCAAGGACCGACCCGGAATAATAGCGGAAATCACCGGCGCCATCTATGCGCTGAAAGGGGATCTCGCCGACTTGAACCAGTCCATCCTCTGCGGCTACCTGACCATGATTCTCATCGCCTCTTTCGAGGAGGAGGTGACTCGCGAGGACGTACTGGCAGAAATATCCCACATTCAATCCGGCGAAAGATTCGATGTGCTGATCAAAGAGATGGACATCCCCATCGAGATCGCCCACACCCCTCCTCCTACCGACACTTACATCCTGACCGCTCAGGGGAAAAACAGGAGCGGTCTGGTCCACAGCATCAGCCAGTTCTGTTACAGCCATGGCATCAACATTCTCGATCTGGCCACAACCCTCAGCGACGACCAGTACACCATGGTACTGCAACTCGATATGCGTAAAATATCCTCAATCGAGGCCGTCGCCGCCGACCTTGAAGTTTTTTCCAGGGACAGCGGTCTCAGGCTGGTGATCCAGCATAACGACATCTTCAGAGTCACCAACGAGATCGCTTTGCACTAAATCAGGAGAAAAACAGGCCCATGTTACGATCAGACCAGATAATTTCCACTGTCGAGATGATCCAGAAGGAGAACCTTGATGTCCGCACCGTGACGATGGGCATAAATCTCCTGGACTGCCGCACCGGCGATGTCGGCAGCACCTGCGACAGAATCGAGAAACGGATTCACACCCTCGCCGGCAATTTTGTAGCCACCTGCAACGCTGTAAGCCGCAAACTTGGAATCCCGGTTGTTAACAAACGGATTTCGGTCACCCCGATCGCCTTTGTCGGAGCCGGGTTCGACCGTCATGGCTTCGTCGAATTGGCGAAATGCCTGGACCGCTCCGCCACCTCAGTCGGCGTCGACATCCTCGGCGGGTTCTCAGCCCAGGTTGAAAAGGGTATGACCGCCACTGACCGCGAGTACATCGCCTCCATCCCGGACGCCCTCGCCACCACCAATAAGGTCTGCGCCTCGATCAACATCGCCACCAGCCAGAAGGGCATCAACATGGACGCCCTGGCGATGATCGGCCGGACCATCAAAGAACTGGCCGAACGGACACGTGATCAAGGCGGCTTCGGCGCGGCAAAATTCGTCGTTTTCTGCAACCAGCCGGGCGACAATCCCTTCATGGCTGGTGCCATCCACGGACTTGAGGAGGCAGACGCCGTTCTCAATATCGGTGTCAGCGGCCCCGGCGTTATTGCCCGGGCCCTCGAGCGGATGATCAGCCATCATCAGGGCAAGGAACCTCTGCGCCTTGATGAAATCGCCGAAGAGATCAAGCAGACAACCTTCCGCGTCACCCGCTGCGGAGAACTGATCGGACGCCAGGTCTCGAAGGCGCTCGGCATCGAGTTCGGCGTTGTCGACCTCTCCCTCGCCCCTACCCCGACCATCGGTGACAGCGTCGGCGAGATCTTCAAGATCCTCGGTGTCGACGCGGTTGGCGCTCCGGGCTCGACGGCCATCCTCGCCATGCTCAACGATGCGGTCAAGAAGGGAGGAATTTTTGCCAGCAAGACCGTCGGTGGCCTGAGCGGCGCTTTTATCCCGGTGATGGAGGATGCAGTTCTGGCCGAAGCGGTCGGCGAAGGGGCCCTGTGTCTTGAAAAACTCGAATCGATGACCTGCGTCTGCTCGGTCGGCCTGGATATGATCGCCATCCCCGGTTCGGTTGACGCCGATACCATTTCCGCCATCATTGCCGACGAAATGGCCCTCGGCATGGTCAACCACAAGACCACTGCAGCCCGGATCATTCCGGTACCCGGCAAGGAAGTCGGCGACTACGTGAGCTTCGGTGGTCTGTTCGGCGCAAGCCCGATCATGGAAATCAGGAATGCCGGCAAATCAAGCCGATTCATGGCCTGGGGAGGACGAATCCCTGCGCCTATCCACAGCTTCAAGAACTGAGCCACCGCAGCGACAATCCAAAATTCAAAGGAAGCAGGAGAAATATGCCTCAGAAAATCACCATGACCACCCCGCTCGTTGAACTCGATGGTGACGAGATGACCCGGGTTCTCTGGCCTCTGGTCAAGGAAAAGCTGATACACCCCTTCGTTGAACTGAAAACCGAATACTACGACCTGGGAATTGTGGAACGGGATCGAACCAATGACCAGGTAACGGTCGATGCCGCCCATGCGATCATGCGTTATGGAGTCGGAGTCAAGAACGCGACCATTACCCCCAATGCCGACAGAGTCAGAGAATACGGCCTGAAGAAACAATGGAAATCACCCAACGGTACGATTCGGGCAATGCTCGACGGCACCGTCTTCCGCAAACCGATCATGGTCAGCAACATCAAACCAGCCGTCCGCAGCTGGCAGAAACCGATCGTTGTCGGCCGCCATGCCTATGGCGACGTGTATAAGAACGCCGAGATCTTCGCCGACAAGGGCGGCAGACTTGAAATCGTGGTCACCGACAAGGACGGCAAGGTCACCCGGGAGACGATCATGGATGTCGAGGGACCGGCTGTCCTCCAGGGCATCCATAACACAGTCGCTTCGATCGAAAGCTTTGCCAGGGCCTGTTTCGAATACGCCCTCGATCAGAAAATCGACTGCTGGTTCGCCACCAAGGACACCATTTCGAAAATCTACGACCAGCGGTTCAAGGACATCTTCGAGGAAATCTTCGCTGATGAGTACCGGGATCGCTTCGCAGCTGCCGGGATTGAGTTTTTTTACACACTGATCGACGATGTCGTCGCCAGGATGATGAAGACCAGTGGCGGTATCCTCTGGGCCTGCAAAAACTACGACGGCGATGTGATGAGCGACATGGTGGCCTCGGCGTTCGGCTCGCTGGCGATGATGTCTTCCGTTCTGGTCTCCCCGAAAGGCTACTTCGAATACGAAGCGGCCCATGGCACCGTCCAGCGTCACTATTACAAGCACCTCAAAGGGGAGCAGACCTCCACCAACCCGGTTGCCCTCATCTATGCCTGGACCGGCGCCCTGCGAAAACGCGGCGAACTTGACGGACTGCCGGACCTTATCTCCTTTGCCGAATCCCTGGAACAGACCATCATAGCATGTATCGAGGAGGGCTACATGACCGGTGACCTGGCCATGATCTGCGAGCCAGAGGCCGTCAAGATCCTCAATTCGACGGAATTCCTCGATGAATTGGCCCGGCGACTGACTATGAAGCTGGAACCAGCAACAACCTGATCCGATTCCATCTCACGGAAAAAGAAAACCCCCTCTTGGTCTTCCAAGAGGGGGTTTTCTTTTGGGCTCAGAGAACTCTGCAGCTGCAGTCTAGAACTGGAAGCGTACCCCCAGTCCAAGGCGGGTGGCGAGACTGGAAACCAGTTCATCAGCCTCGAAGCGGCCCTCGAGGAACAAGGAAGTCTTCATACCACCGGCGCTTTCATAAACCTGATAGCCCATGTTGGCGATAAGATCGATTTCGGTCTCATCATCGGAAGAATCATCATCGCCTGTCCACAGTCCAACACCACCGCCAACGAACAGCTTCTCGTTGAAATAGTAGTTCAGCAAGGCGTCGGCGACGAAGGCACTACCGCCGTCATCACCATTGAATCGGGCGAAACCTCCGATGGCGCCTATCGCGGAGACCTTATCATTGAAGAAATACTCATAGCCCACACGACCAAAGAAGTAGTCGGCCGGATCAGACTGACGGGAATATCCGAGATCAACGATCGGTCCGCCCTTCTTCTTGGCGACTGTCACAGTCTGGGTGCAGTCGGCCGGGCTTGACTCAGCTCCGTCGGCGTCTACCACAACAACCTTGACTGTATACTGCTCGGATTCACAGGGTACGGTAAACTCCTGAACAAACGGAGCCTCGGTGTCAACCTGTTCAGCGACGACCTGACCGGAGGCGTCTACCAGCCTGAAGATAACCTTGGCGATGGTGCCGTCAGGATCAGTGGAGCCGGTAGCATCAACAGTTATCTTCTCTCCACATTTCACTTCACCTCCGGAGATGTTCATGGTGCATACGGGATCCTGATTCGGCGCCGGAGGCACGGAACCGATATTCATCAGACTCAGGTTGCCGCAAGCAAACGGAACGATAAAATTATAACGCTGTCCGTCCTTATCGATGGCAAAGCTGAAGGCGTCAAAAGCAGCCTCACCGCCCCAGGTGACATCCTTGACGGCTGCGACCGGGCCTGTTCCTTTGCGGCGGAAAAGCATCCAGTTCATGTGCTCACCCGGTGCGACCTGAATCGTCTCGACCTTGGCAGTGGGAAATTGAGCGACAAACTCTGGATACAGGTCACCGTACCCGGCCTTTTCGAAACCAATCTTGATGTTCGCACCATTTTTCTCGACCATGGCGCGGAGATCCGCCTCCGAGGTCAGAGGCGGACAGAAAAATGGGTGGTCACCGATCCTCTTTAACGTAACAGCCGCAAAAGAGGACGAGGCGCAGGCCAGGACCAGACAAAGTCCAAACAACAGCAACAATCTCTTTTTCATCTTCTCTCTCCTTTTAGAACTACTCATTCTCGAACCGGCAGTCATCTCTCCTGAATGACAACCTTGTCCCCCCGGTTATTCACCGCAATCCACAGCATCCGAAAAATCTCTGAGAAAAATACTTGTCTACGTTGGTCCCCTGACAAACGACTCGGCAACCCTGTCACCGGACAGAATCTACCAGAGAACATTTCGGATGATGGGAATACTACACTATCATGATTACAAAAGAAAGTGGCAATTGACCGTTTTTTCAGGAAAGATGTTGTTCGTCGTTGCTTTTTCCACTATATTTCAACGCAGGCAGCAGGCGGATACGTCAGCAGAATCCACAGCTGTGCTAAAACCATAAAAATTTGAAATCAAAGAAAATGTTATACAGGGAGAGATCTGCCTCAGCCTGCCACTACCAGCTGAACCCCGGGATATTTCCAGTAAAGCAGCGGCAGAATCGGTTCACGCGGATGATTTGAATGAAGACAGTCGCATCCCCATCCATCTTCCTTTCCTCCTCCTCTTCCTCCATTTCTTAGGAGATTGAGATGTGCGGCCTTCCAATACGTTCCGGCATTCTGGTTCTGTTTTTTGCCCTCTGCACTCCTCTGGCGTCTGATGCGGCAGAAATCCTCAGAGTGATGACCCACGACAGCTTCAACGCCAGCACAGAGGTTATTGCGCGATTCGAGCAGGAAAACAATGCCCGGGTCGTTTTCCTGAAGTCCGGGGATGCTGGAGCGGCGCTTGTCCAGGCCATCCTCTCCAAAGGCAAACCACTGGCCGACGTCTTTTTCGGTGTCGACAATACCTTTCTCAGCAGGGCAGTTAATTCCTCGATCTTTGACTCCTACACCCCGCGGCGACTATCGACTGTACCCGCCCATTTCCGCCTCGATCCCGGCAACAGACTGATCCCCATTACCTACGGTGACGTCTGCCTCAATTACGACAAGCTTTGGTTCGCCAAGAAAGGCATAGCCCCGCCAGCAACGCTCGAAGACCTGACCAAACCATCTTACAAGGGCTTGACAGTAATCGAAAATCCAGCCACTTCCTCCCCCGGCCTGGCCTTCCTCCTCGCCACCATCGGTCATTTTGGCGAACACGGATACATAGAATTCTGGAAGAAGATGCGGGCAAACGACACTCTTGTCGCCAACGGCTGGGAGGACGCCTATTACGGCCATTTCACTGCAGCCTCGAAAGGCGACCGACCCATTGTCGTCAGTTATGCCTCCAGTCCGCCGGCAGCCGTCCATTTCAGTTCGACGCCCCTGACCGAGGCACCAACCGCAGCCATAATCGGCAACCGTTCAGCTTTCCGACAGGTCGAATTCGCCGGCATCCTTACCGGGACAAAACAACCTGTACTGGCCAGGAAATTCATCGATTTCATGCTGGACATCCCTTTTCAGGAAGATGTCCCGCTGCAGATGTTTGTCTTCCCCGTCAATCCGGCGGCAAAACTGCCGGAAGTCTTCCGCCGCCACGCCGTGGTAGCCGATGATCCCGCCACCGTCACTCCGGCGGCAATCGAGGAGAACAGGGATCGCTGGCTCGAGGAATGGACAACGGTCATGCTCCGCTGATCCCAAGGCCATTCTCCGGCTTTACCCACCCGTATGACCGGAGAAACCTCCAGGCAGCCGGAAGCGCTGTCTTTCAAGACGGAATACCGCCATGCGCTCATCACCTCTGCCTCTGCGCTCGATTTTTCTGCTTCCGCCGCTGCTCTTTCTTCTCGCATTCTATTTTCATCCGCTTCTGCAGATCCTGCTGCTGAGTAATACAGCCGAATTTAGAGGACAGCCTCTCAGCCCTGCTCATCTCCTGGAGAGTTCCGTGTACCTCCGGGTTATCTGGTTCACCTTCTGGCAGGCAGCCCTGTCGACACTGCTCACCTTTCTCCTGGCCCTGCCGGGGGCGTTCATTTACGCGCGATACGACTTCCGGGGCAAAAAAGTGCTGCGGGCCGCCAGCACAGTCCCGTTTGTCCTGCCAACGGTGGTTACCGCCGCGGCCTTCAGGGCGCTGCTCGGGGCCAACGGCCTGGTCAACACCTGGTTGATGGAGTTATTATCTCTCCAGCACCCGCCGATCCAGATTGAGCAGACAGTTGCATTCTTCCTCCTCGCCCATGTTTTCTACAATTATACCCTGGTGCTGAGAATCGTGGGGGAATACTGGTCCAGAATCGACGCGCGGGCAGGCGAGGCAGCAGCCATGCTGGGCGCCAGTCCGCGTCAGATCTTTTTCCGGGTTACTCTTCCCCTCCTGACACCGGCCATCGCCTCGTCGGCACTGCTGGTGTTCATTTTCTGCTTCACCTCGTTCGGGATCATTCTCCTCCTCGGCGGACCGGGCCAGACGACAATCGAAGTTGAAATCTACCGACAGGCCGTCCACCTGTTCAACCTGCCGATGGCGGCCAGCCTTTCACTGATCCAGATACTGTTCAATTTTGGACTCATGTGGCTTTATGTTCGGATCGGCAGGAAATCTCCACTGTCATTTTTCGCCGATAGCTTCCCCATGCGAACCCGACCGCCACGGCGACTCGGAGAGAAGGTTTTTCTGGCTGCAAACCTGATCGTGATGTTTCTCCTCCTCGCCACCCCGCTGCTGGCCCTTATTACTGCCTCCTTCACTGATCAGAACGGATTTTCCACGCTCTACTATCTGACTCTTTTTACCAACCAGAGCGGATCGGTCTTTGCCGTGCCGGCCGGGCAGGCGATATGCAACAGCCTGTTCTTCGCACTTGCAACAACTGTGCTCGCCCTTGTTCTCGGGCTTTCGGCCACCACAGCCTTATCCTCCCCCCGAATCCCCGGCCAGGCATTGATGGAAACGCTCATCCTGCTGCCGCTCGCCACGTCCGCCGTGACGATGGGTTTCGGCTTTATCGTCACGCTCAACCGCCCTCCCCTGGATCTCCGCGATTCGCTGGCACTGATTCCGCTCGCCCACTCGCTGGTCGCCTTCCCTTTTGTCGTACGCTGTCTGCTGCCCGCATTGCGCAGCATTCCCCACGCGCTGCGGGAGGCGGCAGCGGTACTGGGTGCTTCGCCCGGCCGTATATGGTATCATGTCGATATGCCGCTCACCGCCAGGGCCGTTGCCGTCGGTGCCGTCTTCGCCTTCTCGGTCAGCATGGGTGAATTCGGCGCAACATCCTTTATCGCCCGCCCTCATACCCCGACCATGCCGGTGGCTATCTTCCGGTTTCTCAGCCGACCGGGGGACATGAACTTCGGACAGGCCATGGCCATGAGCAGCATCCTGATGCTTGTGACAATTATCGGCTTTCTTGTCCTGGAAAAACTTACCCCCGCCAAATCCTGACACTACGATGGCGCCACTGGAGATACAAGACGTAAGCCTGGCCACCAAGGAGGAGATCCTGCTTGCCGGGATCAGCCTCACCATCGGTGAGGGGGAAATCCTGGCCCTGCTCGGCCCGTCCGGCGCCGGTAAAACGACACTGCTGCGTTTGGTAGCAGGCCTTGAACAGCCGGATCGGGGCAGGATTCTCTTCCATGGTCAGGATATTTCCGGCACCCCTCCCCACCAACGCTCCTTTGGCATGATGTTCCAGGAGTATACCCTGTTCCCGCACCGTGATGTTGCTGCCAATATTGCCTTCGGCCTCGAGATGCAGAAGATGGAGCGCCACCGGCGGGACAAACGGATCTCGGAGGTTTTAGAGCTGGTCGGCCTCCACGGTTTTGACCGACGCACCGTCGACTCCCTCTCCGGCGGTGAGCGCCAACGAGTCGCTCTCGCCCGCTGCCTGGCACCCCGGCCACATCTGCTCCTGCTGGATGAGCCGCTTGCATCCCTGGACCTTCAGCTGCGTGAACGGCTGGCCAATGAAATCAGAGCCATCCTGAAAAGGATGGCCATAACCGCAATCTTTGTCACTCATGACCAATCGGAAGCCTTCGCCGTTGCCGACAGGATCGCCATCCTCCATGAAGGGCGGCTCGAACAGTGCGCCACACCGGAGGAAATCTACCGATGCCCAGCCTCGTCCGTTGTCGCCTCCTTCCTCGGATTTCGCAATCTTCTCCCTCCTGATACGGACGATATCCAAGAACTGCTAGCCGTAAAAGATGCATGGCCTGCCCATATCCGCGCTGCGGCAGGCAATCAGGAAGCCATGCTGCTGATCCGTCCGGACGCCGCCACCTTGACAGGCCAATCGCCGCAGGGTCCCGATGCCATTATTCTTGACGGAGTCGTCGAACGCCGGCGATTCCAGGGACGGTTTTACCAGCTGACAATTGCAGTCAAATCACACCGCCTGATTTTCGACATGCCTCCCGAGCCTTTGCCGCCTGGCCCTGGCGAAGCCATAACATTCAGGCTCGATCCCGCAGCCATCGCTCTGCTCAGTTCGTGATGAGGGAAAAAATGAAGTGTGTCATCTTTGCCAATGGCCCATTGGAACTGGATACCCCGACCGAACAGGCGATCCGGAATCATGACCTGGTCCTCGCCACCGATGGCGGCGCTGTTCACTGCCACACCCTTGGCATGAAGCCCGACATTGTTGTCGGCGATATGGATTCGATTCCCGGAAAACTCCTCACCCAACTACGGCAGCAGGGGGTGGAGATGCATACCTTCCCGCAGCGTAAGGACCAGACCGATCTGGAACTGGCTATCGCTCTGGCGATTGAACGAGGGATGGAAGAACTGACCATCCTTGCTGCACTCGGCGAGAGATGGGATATGAGCATCGCCTCTGTCATGCTCCTCGCGGCACCACGCTTTGCCGGAACGCAGATGACCCTCCTTGCCGGATCGACGACGCTGTTCTGCCTCAGGGGCCCAGATCGCAAGGAAATTGCTGCATGCCAGGGAGACCGGCTGTCCCTTATCCCCCTCGGCAGTCCGGTTGCCGGCGTGACACTGCAGGGCCTGGAATATCCGCTCGCCAACCGCCACATCCCTCTCGGATCCACTCTGGGGATCAGCAACATCGTCATCGATCCGCAGATTGCCGTAACCATCAATGAGGGGATCCTGCTCTGCGTCATTGAAAGACTCGGGGCAGACAAACCGACCTGCCATGAAGCATGACTGCTATTTTTTCTGCTCTCCGCAGTTGAAGACACAGACCTGGTACCCTTCGACCCTGCCGCCGCAGTTCTGGTAGCACAGACGGAACTGGCCCTCGCAGGGTTCATACTCGGCATTGCACCAGGAGGTGTCCTCATAGCAGTCGGAAGAGCCCCGCGCCTTGCACTGCTCGTATTCAATCCTGGCCAGGCGGTTCTGGGTTTCACAGTTCTGGACCCGCAGATCCTCGCCCTGCATGCACTGCAACCTGATCTGGTCGCACTGGTTGACGCAGACCCGCCCCATCTCACCCGGAGGCGGGGTCAGGTTGTAGCGGGTTTCATACATCGGACCACATCCGGTAAGCAGAACTGCCAGCAACCATGCCGACACCAGCATTCGACAGCTCATCCTCTGCATATCTTCCCTCCTTCTCCAGCGTCTTGTTCCACCGGTTCTCCCACCCCTCCCTCCTACGACAGTGAACGTGGCATCTGTCTTATCCTAGGCCAGATTTCCGTCCTTTTCCAGAAGAGATCCCCCTCATTGGACGGAGATGTCCCGGAAGTAGTGAATTTTCCGTTAAGTTTATTGACAACACCGTACAACCAAGTGATAATAAAAACAATATCAATCCAACCCGCTTCATGCCGAACCTGAAGGACCTCTGGTACATCCCATGCCGACAAAACTGACCAGACCTTTTTTTGACAAGGATGACTACGAACTGCTCCGTATAGTCAAGAAGGTCCTGAACCGCACCCACAAACACCAGTCGATGAGCTCCCTGATGATCTCGAGCATGCACCCCCACGGGATCAAGGAAATGGCGGCCAGCAGCGGCCTGCGGATCGCCTATGCCATCGCCCAGCTCCTCGGCTCTCTTGAAACCGGCAAGGCTGATGACCGGCTGACGGCCCTGCGCTCGCTGCGTGACGAGGTTTTTCACTCCGCCACCTCCTATTTCCAGAAGAACACCGCCAGGGTGCTGATGCAGATCATGAAGGAACTGCTCCGCAACCGCGGTAACACCCTGCGCCAGCTCAAGCTTGCCCATGACTTCCGGCTGGTCTCGTCCGGTCGCCCCCGCCTTGTCCGTTCCGAACTGGCCCATTATCACCTCCTGGAAATGCCGGAGGAGTGGAACCAGTTCACTTTCGACGACCGGGTGCATGATGCCAACACCAAGGGTCGCAAATCCGCCACACATCTTGTGATGGACGCCTGGATCAAAGGAATACGCAACCTGACGGTTATCTATTACAACTATGTCGATCCGGAAGTGGCTGAAGAATTGCTCGAAGCCGGCGCCATCCTCGATGTCCATATCCGCATCGGCATTGAGATGTCGTCACGATATCTTGATAAATACGTCAGGATCACCTGGAGTCCCCACGGCTTCACCGACAGTCACTCGCTCCTCCATTTTCTGCGTGAAAAGCAGGTGAGGGAGCTGATGGCGGAAGGCCGTCAGGTGTCGATCTATCAGCAGCAGTACGTCTTCGAAGTCCTCGATGCCTTCAACAGCACACATCGCCACACCCTTGCCAGAGACCTTCGGCTGGATGTCGGCAACATCGACCGGCAGGATTTCCTCAATTCGGTCGGCACCGGGCAGCCCTCACTCCTGCACCTCGCCAAATTTATTCACAGCACCCTGCAGCCTCAGATCAACGATGAGATCAAGAAAATGCAAGGCCGGTATGGCCTGGCAACGGCCGAGGAACGCCAGACGCTCAAGGGCCGCTTCGACCTGCTCCGCACCATCTCCCGGGAAATGCTGATCGACCGCTTCCTCCAGCCATGCCGCAATCCCGGCATCGATGATCCGAACATTCCCCATGACGATGCTCCTGCCATGTCCCGCACCTCGCCTCGGGAATTGCTCAACCGTCTGTCAGCTCTCCATTCCGGTTCTCATTTCATCCTGAGTTTGAGCAACCTCACAATCCAGGATACCCTTGAGCTGCTCTACGACTGCCAGGGGAAGATCACCCATATCGAGGCGTACAATCTCAAAGACGCTACCCACGGGATGGCCCCGGCACCGGATGTCCGCAAGGCCGGCGGGTTGTCAGGTGCAGCTGTCGCCATAGTCAACCCGGAAAGGACCTACGGCCTGATCAACACCTTGCAGAAAGCCCTCAATGAGGACAACGTGATCGTCCTCAAACGGACAATCCGGGAAATCATCTGGGACTATGAAAACCTCCGGGTCAACCTCGAAAAAAACCTTGAACAGGAGAGACGGACCCGCACCTCCACCGACGAGCAGATCAGGGAGCAGGCAGAGGAACTGGCGGCGATGGAAGCCCGCAAGGAGCGGCTCCTCAACATCCTGTTCAACATCGAAACGTTCCACACCTACTATCGAAAACGGGGACTCGGGACCCGGATCGGCAGCAGTTCGACCGGCCAATCGGAACACCAGTACGGCATGGGGCTGGTGGTTCTCGACACCCTTCCTCCCCGTGCCCGCCGCGAGGCACTCCAGGAGGTACGCCAGAATCGTCGCAAATGCCTGCCGGTAACCGCCCGAATGGTCGATCACCGGCACAGCCGTCGTCATGAACAGCGCGGCAATGCGATGGAGCGTCTCCTCAGCTCCATTCCAGGCAGTCGTTTCGCCACATCCGGTGAATGGCGGGACTGGAGTCTCGAAGCGATCGAGCTCCATCCCGGCCGGGAAGGGAACGTGGTGACCCTGGGCGGCCTCCGTCATCCTTCGGACCAGGCTGTAAGACTGGATGCGGGAATAACCGAGGAAGGAATCGGCAAACCGCTCAAATACCTCAACACCGGCCTGAAAAACATCCTGAAGGTGGTACTCGGCTTCATCCCGGCCTTCCTAACCTTCAGCCTGACCAAGGACTGGTGGCTGCTCGCGTATTTCGGGGCGGTGATCTGGCTCGGCATCACCTGTCTGCGCAACATCATCCAGTCGATTCTGGGCGGCGGCGGTCTCAGGCGATCACCCCTGCTGCAGTGGAATGCCTTTGTCAGCTGGTCGCGCATTGCCGATTCTCTGCTCTATACCGGGTTTTCCGTGCCCCTTCTCGATTATCTGGTCAAGTCCCTGCTGCTCAACCAGAGTTTCGGCATCAACACCTCGACAAACCCGGTCCTGCTGTATTCGGTGATGGGGTTGGCCAACGGCATTTACATTTCCAGCCATAATTTTTTCCGTGGCCTGCCAAGAAGCGCCGCTGTGGCCAACTTCTTCCGCTCCATCCTCTCCATCCCCCTGGCCATTGTCTTCAACGCCCTGGTTGCCTCGATTCTGCACGGCCTGCTGGTTCCCGGAGTGGATGATATCCTGCAGAAATGGGCGGCGGTGATCTCCAAATTCGCCTCGGACTGCGTCGCCGGCGTCATCGAGGGCCTTGCCGACCGCCAGACCAATATCCGTATCCGGCTGGCCGACTACAAGAGCAAGCTGGCCCAGCTTTTCGGCTTTTACGCCCGGCTCGACATGATGTTCCCGGAAGAGGATGTCCTCGACATGCTGCAGTCTCCCAAGATGTTCATCGAAACAATGAACTATGAGGCGCGGGATCTCGAGCAGGCCTTCATCGTCAGCGCCCTCGATATGATGTATTTCTGGATGTACCAGCCAAGAGCCCGCAAGGCACTGGAACTGATCGCAAGGGATCTGTCCACCGAGGAGTGGCTGATACTGTATCGATCACAACTGATTCTCAAACGTTACAAGGAAATCAGCCAGGTGTTCGTCGACGGGCTGGTTGGCAAACATTTTTCGAGGGCCCTCGCCTTCTACCTCGAGCGATACGACGAGTACCTTGCAGGAATGAAAAAGATCGGCCAGGCCAAAGGCTTGCCCGTCGGCAAGGAATAGCCGGACTCATCTGCAAGTCAGCTCAAGCCCGGGAGTTTACCTGGAATTGAAGATCGCCTCGATAATCATGTCGTCCTCGACGGAATGCTCGAGACGGGGGCCAGTGACCCTCCTCCCGTCGACCAGCCAATGGGAGAAGGTATCCGCCGCAGAGTCCGCCGGCTCCAGCACGATCACCTGCCCCTTGAAATAACGGCCGGCGTAGGTAGTTTCGTAAGTGTAACCATCAATAATCAGCGGCAGGCCGTCTGTAACCGGCACCCGACAGGAAAACGGTCCCTCCAGCTGAAAGTGCTTCACCATCTCGCTTCGCAGGAACTCAGCACGACGATCCATGAATTCTCCAAGCATGGCAATGTATTGCCCGTGCGGCTTGCCGAATTCCCGGAGCATCCGCCGATAGTATCCGACCCTCTCCAGCAGGAATTCCTCGGTGAGCCGGTGGTTGAGGATCTCCGTGACAAGGGCGCTGAAATAGCGGCGGTACGCATCGCTCTCCCTGATCAGCCGGGCAAAGAGGATCTGCCGGTCACACGTTCCCTCCGCACGGGTCAAGAGCTCAATGCCTTCCTGTTCCCAACTCTGCCGATCTATTCCAAGTATCTTCGAGTCCTTATCATAGAAACTCTGATCCATGTCCCAATTGATCCATTTCAATCTGCCGCCGTGCTCATTCGGATCGAAAAGACCGACCCCCTGACAGAAATCAGTCGTACCGTTGAATGCCCAGGAAAAGATATGGCGGGAGAAGTTGTCCAGATCGATGGTTTCTGCCACCCGTTCCATCGTGAAATCCTGCCTTGCAGATGTTACCGGCCAGAATTTTTCGTGATACTGCTTTTCATCGCTTGCCAGAACACCGCCCTTGAACTTGTAAAAAACATAGTCCTGATGACTGAACCGCTGGTCCCACTGGCGCCGGCTGAGGTGTTCGGTAGCATATGCCATCCCAACCGAACTACCGTTGATGTACAGTTCCACCAGTGACGTCTCCGGAACGAGGCACCCAATTCGCTCGGCTATATCGAAGGCCAGAGGCGTATTCATCGGATGGCCAGCCGGCCAGTCGGTGTTCTTCACGACAAGAGTCCGCACCGGCGTTTCCTGGTTCGGCAGGGTTTCGACCGGCATAGCCTCGACACCGATTCTCTTGCGGAAATAGAGGCGATAATCAGGCAGGTATTGTGACACCCGGCGTTTTCCCCCATGAATCCGCAGGCCGACCGACGAATAGAATACCGGCCCTCCGTCCCGGACAATGAGCACCTCCGCCTTCCGCTCCCATTCCCTTCCTTTCTGCTCCCTGTTCGCTAGGAGACCGGTTGCCGGATCGAAAATATCCTCTTCCGGCAACCGGATGGCAAGAATCGGCCACTGCCCTTTCATTGTCACTCCCCCTGGGAAGAACTGCCGCAGCAAGCCGTATCTGCCGGCAGGGTTGGCAAGGTAAAGATATTCGTCAACCCACCGTTTCTTCTGAAATGGAATCAGCTCCAGCGGTCTCCGCTCTTCATCTTCGCTGCCATCCGTTCTGGGGAACCGGCCACTGTCGTTGGCTACCAGACGGACATAACCGAGGGCCTTGAGGATCGCCCCCAATTCGCCATAGTTGAGGACCCCGGTTGGCACAGCGTGCGACTGTAGGGCGAGTCGCAGCGGCCGAAACCAGGCCATCTCCTGCAGCAGCCAGAAGAGTGCGGGCAGGACCAGGAAAAAACAACCCGTCCCGATGATTGTCCGCTTTCGCCCTGTCATCAGTTCTCCTCGCCGGAGCCATTCAGCTGCAGATGCAGGTGGAGAGTTGGGTGATGCCGTTGAACCGTGTCGATTACCGTCTCGAGATCAGTGGAAGCGGCCCGGGCAAAGGCAAACTGATAGATCCGCCATCCTGCCCGCTCGGTCGTCCGCCGCAGATGGACGTCCGGCAGCATCACCGCCAGGTCCTCGGGCCATTTGTCGGAACAGAAACGATGTCCTTCAGGGATTTCCACCTGCAGTATTCCGCATCGCCTGCCGCCCCGCAGCACCCTGCTGTGCAGCAGGAGATTGAGGACAACACCCGCAAGGACTGCAGCCGCCAGCCATGAGGCCAGGGTGCGCAGATTGACCAAGCCTTTGCACTCAACGACAAACCAGGGATCGCCGATAGTGCTCGTCAACGTCACGCCGCCATCTTGATCGGGGTTGAATGCGGCCAGTCCCTGCATGGCCGGGTGCATTTGCTGAAACGGGCGGAAATCGACATGGACCGGCAGATAGAGGGGCTGTCGAATACTCATATTGCGGATGGAGATCGTTCCCGGTCCGTCGAGGGGATCGACCCTCAAATCGGAAAGGGCGAGGAGGGACGGGATGGCCAGGGCGTAGCGGTGCCTGCCAGGCATCAGTGATACGGCGACTGAATCACTTTCCTTATAGAAACCCGCCGGGTGACGCCAGTATATCTTGAAGGTTCCCGGCAATGAGGTCTCGATCTCGACGGAGACAGCCGCCCGACCAGTCTGCAGGCCCAGGAAATACTGGACAGCGAAGGCAATGACGGCAAACGCGATCCAGCCGCCGGTTTCCAGGAGGCAGACCCGGAAACGCCCACCCGCTGCCGATACCTTGTCCAGCCAGATCATTCAGCTGACGGGTGAGTTGCAATAGATGTTCGCTTTCAGCCCGGGATCTATCTCCCGCAGAGCCTCCTGCAATTCCAAGATTTTCCGGTCCGAGAGATTATTGTAGCCATAGGACAGGACGGTCTCGTCGGCGTTTTCCACCATGCTGTCCAGACGCTTCCTGGTGACATATCCATCGATCAGGGCGGCGACCTCAACTGCATTCTGACGGTACACCGTTGTTGGCGCAGAAATGATCAGCATGCCGTCATTCTGATACAGGTCGAGAAATCGCCGTCCGTATTGGATGCCCACGAGCGAAATGAAGGCCACTGCCAGAATGATACCCAGGAAAAGCAGATTGAAGGTGGCGCAGCAGAGCGATGTGGCAACTACCAGCATGATAAAGCCGATTTCCTCGGGTTCTTTGATCGGGTTGCGAAAACGCACGATCGACAGAGCGCCGAGCAATCCCAGGGACAACGGCAGGGAGAACTGAATGGTGATGAAGATTGCCGTAATCGATATGCCCAGCAGGGGAAAGGCCCGATAGATCATGCTGCCCGTTGATCTTGCCCTGAAAAAACGGACATAGAGCAAAGCGACAAGGAACGACGAGAAGAGGGAGATGAGCATCACTCCCAGAAAAGGGAAAAAACCGATCTGGTCCATCGATTTGCTGCCGAAACCGGACAATACCTTGAGCCATTCCTGAGGAGCTGATTCCATCGATTCCTGATGTGTCAAAAAGGTTGATTGGTCACCTGCTGCCAGCAAGCGCTGTATTTGGAAAAGGCTGCTCTGCGGCAACCGAACGCGGTCAGCTGGTGCAGCCAGTCAGGCAGCCGGCCGTTCCGCCCCTTCAGCTCAAAAACGCCGCTCTTCAGCGGATATGGCCGCGTTGAGCCGAGCATCCGCGGATTACAGTCGGTTGCACGGATATCGTAATCGACACAGAGACGCATCCCTGTAAGGGGGTCGATGAAACGCAGGCGGGTATATTCGATCCTCAGTGTCGGACGCAACGCGCCGTGTAATCCGACCCCAAGCCGTTGCAACTGCAGCGAGACACCAAGGAAGGTTTCATCGGAGAGCGGGGCCGCATCGATCCAGGCCGTCTCCAAACCGCTGTCCAGTCGCAGCTTCTTTCGGGAACTGCCGATCTTGCATTTCACTTCGAGGAAATTTGCCGGCAGATTCCGACCGGTGACAGGATCGATATACCAGCGCAGACGGATCTTGGTCTTCAGGTAATCGCTGTTGATCTTCTCCCTGAGCAGGGAACAGTCGTGGGTGTCGAAATAGATGCTGGAGACCCTCCCCTCGGCATACATGGGGTCCGGCCGGCATCTGCCCTTCAGCCACGCAGCAAGTTTGCCGGCCAGGTGACTGGGGAAGACATACTTCGTTTCGTGTTCGCCGATTCTTGGTTCCAACGCCATCCGCTCGCCGTCATATCCATCGGTTGACGATTCCTCGTCTTGTTACGAAATGGTTTTATACCATTTAGGAAATTATTTTGAAACCTCGTCCGTACTGCCCTGCTTTCCATCAGGTTTCTCCTCGGCCAATCCTGGGAGGGGAGAACAATACCGCTTTCACCGCTGAAAGACAGAGGGACGAGAAATATCACGAACGAGAGATGACGGAGCGTTGAATCGTCATTGACGGCGCTTGAATAATTGAATATCATTCTTTGAAAGGAGATAATTTTTATATGATTGACGAAATTGATCTTGAAATATTGAACATAATCCAGAATAACGGCAAGATCCCCAATGCCGAACTGGCTCGTCAACTTGGCATGGCCCCTTCCGGAGTCCTCGAAAGGGTCAGGAAACTGGAAAAAGAAAAGGTTATCCTGGGCTACGAGGTTCGCCTGGATCCGAAAGCTGTCGGACTCGCCCTGACCGTGTTCATGCACCTGAAGACCGCCGATGCGGTCGGCTGCACTACCATCGGCGACGAGATAGCGAGGATCGACGGAATCCAGGAAGTACACTGGATCGCCGGCGAATACAACTACCTGATCAAGGCCAGGGTGAACAGCACGGATGGCCTGACCATCCTGATGAAGAACATCGGCGCCGTGCCCGGGGTCCAGGACAGCCGGACGACCCTGGTCCTGGGAACCCTGAAGGAGAACCAGACCCTGAGCACGGAATTTGCCGAAACCAAGCAGACCCTGAAAAAACTGAGAAAAGACATCTGACCCCCATCCTTCTCCCTTCATTGCATGAGGTACGCCATGGATACCAATTCGCTCGATAAGAAGATCACCGCCAGAAGCAAGGAATTCTTCGCCAGCATCAGCGGCGAGGCCCCATCCATTTTCAACAAGGGATGGTGGACCGGAAAAGTCATGGACTGGTCGATGAAAAACGAAAATTTCAAGATCCAGCTCTTCCGCTTTGTCGACGTCCTTCCCTACCTCACCACCTCGGAGTCGCTGGCCCGCCATATCCGCGAATACTTCGCCGGCGATGACCAGGATGTCCCGTCGGTAATGAAATGGGGCGCGATCGGCGCCGGCTTCGGCGGCAAGCTCACCGGTGTCCTGCTCAACAAGACCATCCGCTCCAACCTTGAAGGCATGGCCAAGCAATTCATCATCGGCGAGAACGTCAAGGATGCCTTGAAGAACATCAAGAAGATCCGCAAGGACGGTTTCACCCTGACTGTCGACATCCTCGGCGAGGCGACAGTCAGTGAAAAAGAAGCCGTATCCTTCATGGAAATGTACCTCGAACTCCTGGCCGCCCTGGAGAAAACCTACAGGGACTGGGAGGCGATCGGCGGCACCACCCTCGACTGGGGCTATTCACCGCGCATCAATATCTCGGTCAAGCCTTCCGCCCTGTTCTCGCTGACCGACCCGATGGATTTCGAAGGCTCGGTGACAGGCATCCAGAACCGGCTTATCCCCATCCTCCGCAAGGTCAGGGATGTAGGAGGCTTCATGCGGATCGACATGGAGCATCACCGGTTCAAGGATATCACCCTTGAGGTTTACCGGCGCCTGCGGGCAAGTCAGGAATTCCGCGACTACCCCCACCTCGGCATCGCCATCCAGTCCTACCTCAAGGAAACAGACGAGGACCTGAAATCGCTGCTGGCCTGGGCCAGGGCTGAAAAGCTGCCCATCTCGATCCGTCTGGTCAAGGGCGCCTACTGGGACTACGAGACGGTCATCGCCAAACAGAACGGCTGGGAGATCCCGGTCTACACGATCAAAGCGGAATCTGATGCCGCCTTCGAGCGTCATACCAGGATGATCCTCGAAAATCACGATATCTGCAGCTATGCCTGCGCCTCCCACAACATCCGCTCGATTTCGGCGGCGATGGAGATGGCCAAGGAACTCGGGGTACCGGAGGAAAAATACGAGTTCCAGGTCCTCTATGGCATGGCAGAGCCCGTGCGCAAGGGACTGCTCAACGTCGCCAGACGGGTGCGGCTCTATGCTCCCTATGGCGACCTGCTGCCTGGCATGGCTTACCTGGTCCGGCGATTGCTGGAGAACACCGCCAACGAATCGTTCCTGCGCCAATCGTTTGCCGAGGAGGCGGAAATCGACCGTCTTGTCGAGAACCCGTTGGAAACCCTCATCCGCATCGCCGGGCAGAAGCCGGACAAGACCAAACCTGCGACGCTCAAGTCCGACTGCTTCGTCAACGAAGCGATGGCCGATTTCACCAGGAAGGAAGTCCGGGACGGCTTCGTCAACGCCATCGCCGGCGTCCGACAGAAGCTCGGTGCCACCTATCCGCTTTATATCGGCGGCCGCGAGATGACAACCGATGATCGTCTGGTTTCAGTCAATCCAGCCAACCCCCAGGAAATCATCGGTAATGTCTGTCAGGCGGGAGTCAGGGAAATCGATGAGGCAATCGCCGCGGCGAAAAAGGCAGCGCCGGCCTGGAAAGCCCTGTCGTTTGCCGATCGG
The DNA here is from genome assembly GCA_008933635.1 of Desulfobulbaceae bacterium. GTDB lineage: Bacteria > Desulfobacterota > Desulfobulbia > Desulfobulbales > Desulfocapsaceae > Desulfoprunum. The sequence goes on from WBUQ01000004.1 coordinate 34,182, forward strand.
GCCCAGTACCTGATCAAGGCCGCAGCCATTGCGCGAAAGAAAATCTATGAACTGAGCGCCTGGCAGACCCTCGAGGTTGGCAAACAGTGGAATCAGGCCCAGGCCGATGTCGCAGAGGCCATCGATTTCCTCGAATATTACGCCAGGGAGGCCATCCGGATTGGCAGACCGCGACGGATGGGCAACAGCCCAGGCGAGGTCAACCTGCTCAGTTACCAAGGCAAGGGCATCGCCGCCGTCATTGCCCCCTGGAATTTCCCCCTGGCGATCAGCTGCGGCATGTCCGCCGCCGCCATCGTCGCCGGCAACCCTGTCCTCTACAAACCGGCAGGTCCTTCATCGGTGGTCGGGTTCAACCTGGTCGATATCTTCCGCGAGGCCGGGCTGCCAGCCGGGGTCTTCAACTACGTGCCTGGACGTGGCTCGGTGATGGGTGACTACCTGGTCGAACATCCCGAAATCGCCATCATCGCCTTTACCGGTTCGATGGAGACCGGGCATCGGATCATCAACAAAGCCTCGGTCGTGCAGCCTGGCCAAAAGCAGATCAAGAAAGTGGTGGCCGAGCTGGGCGGCAAGAATGCCATCATCATCGACGACGACGCAGACCTGGATGAGGCCATCAAACAGGTCATCAACTCGGCCTTCGCCTTTCAGGGACAGAAATGCTCAGCCTGTTCCCGCGCCATCGTCGTTGAACCGATCTACGAAAAATTCCGGGAACGCCTGGTACAGGCCGCCTCTTCCCTCACCATCGGTCCGGCTGAGGATCCTTCCTTTTCAATGGGGCCGGTGGTAGACGAGAAGGCCCAGAAATCGATCCTCGGATACATCGAACTGGCCAGACAGGAGGGGAAGGTTCTGCTCAGCCGGGAAGTGCCGTCCTCTGGCTACTACGTGCCGCTTACCATCGTCGAGGGTATCCGGCCCGAACACCGGATTGCCCAGGAGGAAATCTTCGGACCGGTGCTGGCCCTGATGAAGGTCAAGGATTTCGACCAGGCAATCGAATGGGCCAATTCGACCCGCTTCAGCCTGACCGGAGCCATCTTCTCCCGCAGTCCGGAACACCTCGACCGGGCCAGGGCCGAATTCAACGTCGGCAACCTCTACCTAAACCGCGGCAGTACCGGCGCCCTGGTTGAACGGCACCCCTTCGGCGGCTTCAACATGTCAGGTGTCGGTTCGAAAGCCGGTGGCCCCGATTATCTGCTGCAGTTTGTCGATCCCAAACTGGTCAGCGAGAATACCATGCGCCGGGGCTTCGCACCGATCGAGGAAACCGACGACTGGATCGATTGACGGCATAACCCCAGAATCCTGTATGCAGGGAGAGAAGGCCGGCACGTTGTGCCGGCCTTCTCTCATTCTGGGGTTCAGAACAGGCTGATCAGCATGCGGGTTCCAACCACGTAGAGCAGGATGGCAAAGACCTTTTTCAACCGGTTGACCGGCAGGCTGTGGGCAAGACGCACACCGAACGGAGCGGTGAGGACACTGGTGGCCACCAGACCTACCAGGGCCGGCAGATAGATGAAGCCCACCGAATGCGGTGGAAGATACTCGGCATTCCAGCCGTTGACCAGATAACCGACGGTGCCGGCGATGGCGATCGGGAAGCCGATCGCCGCCGAGGTTCCGATCGCCCGGTGGACCGGTATGTTGCACCAGGTCATGAAGGGCACCGACAGGGTCCCGCCGCCGATGCCAACCAGGCTGGAAAAGGCACCGATGAGGTTGCCGACGGCGAAGGTGCCGAGGGCACCGGGCAGCTGGCGGCTCGGTTTCGGTTTCTTGTTCAGCAGCATCTGGGACGCAACATAGTAGAGGAAAATGACGAAAAATCCTTTGAGGAAGCCCGTGGACATCCTCGCGGCGAGACAGGAACCGAGAAAGGTGCCGACGAAGATGCCGAGGACGATGCGCCTGACCAGCGGCCACTCGACAGCTCCCCGCTTGTGGTGAGCCCTGAAACTCGAGACGGAGGTGAAGATGATGCTGGCCATCGATGTTCCCAGGGCCAGGTGCATCGTCACCGCAGGGGAGATGTGCTCAAGTGAGAAACAGAAGACGAGCATCGGTACGATGACCAACCCACCGCCAATTCCAAGCAAACCGGCGAGCAGGCCGGCTACGGCCCCGGCCCCCATGTACATCAGAACAACCGAAAACATAGTCACCACCCGGATGGTAAATTACAATGAACCGACAAATCTCAATGCTGGAATGTACCTTACCGACCAGCCCGGTGGCAAACATATCCCTTTCTTCTCACCCGCTTTTCCGCAGAAAACTGGCAAACGGCTACGACACGGCTGTCCAGGCCTCCCGACAGCGCTCTGACAGGTAGTCGATCGTTCCCGGCTCATCGAAGATGACATCAAAGCAGTAGCCGTCAGCCCCGGCAAGCCCACCCGGGATGACCTCTCCCCTGCCTTCCGGATCGGTAATCATATCTCCGTAGAAACAGACGGAGAGCCACCGCTCCGCAGGGTCGTCATCGATGACATCGATGATGGCAAAAAATTCACCAGCGTTCTGCTTCTCTCCCCGTGGCCTCAGGGAAAAACTGACCCCCGGGCGACCGACAAAGTACAGTTCCACTCCCGACATGGCAGAAACTTGGCGGTACAAGGCGAGGAACCCTTCCTTCGCCCATGCGTTCGCTCCCTGCCAGCCATCGATAAATGCCTCGATCTCTTCAATCACTGCCGCTGACTTCTCCACGCATCTTCTCCTGTAGGTTGCGTTGTGAGCAAATACCCATAACCAGGAGTCAACATACTTCCTCCAGCGGCAAAAGTACACTTTTTCCGGATAACCGCTGCTCAAGGCCAGCTTTCCGGCAACCATGGCAGGATCATGAAGTTTGACGACTGCAGGAAGAGGGCGGCCTGCGCGAATTCAGCCGGAGATCACGGCTCCGCCGATCGCACCGGACCGCATGAAGTGCCGGGACATTTTTTCACCGGAGGAGAAGAAGGATCTCTCGGACGGCGACGGGAATCGCAGCCGCCACGGGCTCGCTGATCGCCTGGCCGAGTTGATCAAAGCAAGCTCCCTCGATCCCGACAAGGAAAATCCGTTGCGGTGTCTTTTCAGGATAGAGGCGCCGTCCTACTTCAATCGCCTCGCGCACCCCGATGCCATGCCCGCTGACAGGACGGGGCTGGCGAACAGGGATGGATTGCCAGTCGAGGATGTGGACCGTCCCGGCAGCAGCCCCCAGCTGCACTGCATCGACCACCACCAGCAGGTCCTCGCCGTTGATCTCTTCAAGCAGATCAATCCCGCCCAGGCCTAGAAATACCAGGCGAGTCCCAGCTGGGAGGGTTATTTTTTCAAGACAGGCGTGGACTGCCTTTCCCGCCCCGTCATCGGCAACGAGATCGTTGCCGATGCAGAGGATGAGAGCAGTGGCCATCAGAATTACTGACGCGGCCTGCTGAAGGCCAGAGTGAAGGTGCAGGATTCCCCGGTTGCCACCGTTTTCGGCCGGGCCGGACACCCTGCCAGTTCAGCGAGGATGCCAGCGATATAATAATGGAACATCTGGCAGGCCTGGCCGTCGAGATCCATGTTGCGTTGCTTGCAGACACTGCTGATCGGGCAATGGCTGATGGAGATCTCCGCTTCCGGCCCGTTGAAGCGGCCGTCGATCTCCATCTGCTGGATGCGGAAAATCCGTACCAGTTCCTGCAAGGCGACCTCCGGAGTCTTATCGGTCATGTGGACCGGCATGTTATCCGCCATCCGCCGACCGGCCGCCACCGCCAGCGATGGCGTCGACTTGCCGACAAAGGTGACGATAGTGTCGACGAACATGTCGAGGAGAAAAGACACCTCGGTGAAGGCCATGTCATAATCCCTGGCCTCGAGAGAAAGCTCGTTGGCTATCATAGGAACTTCTCCATACGCTGACTGAAATGGATGTTGCGATAAAAATTCTTCACCACATGATGATCCTGATGACTGATTGCCCCTGACGGACAGAGGTAGTCGCAACTCATGCAGGCGATACAGTTGCCAAGACGGGCAACCACCGATTTTTTCGTCTCTTCGTTGAAGACAAAGCACTTGGTCGGACAGACATCAAGGCAAAGCTGGCATCCCCGACAGGCCTTTTCATCAATAAACATGGCAAACATATGCTACTTCCTCCTCAGGGAACGGATTGTCCGGCCACCGTGCCGTATCTCAACCTCGAAGTCCATCCGTCCGACCGCATGGGTCGAACAGGCCAGACAGGGATCGTAGCAGCGGACAACAAATTCGAGGCCGTTGAGCATCGCCTCGTCATCGCCGGCTGTCAGCATATTGTTCGCCGCTTCCTTCAGGGTCTTGTTGATCGCCGCAGTGTTCTGCTGGGTGGCGATGATCATGTTGGCAGCCCGGACAATGCCCTTGCTGTCGATCTCGTAATCATGGATCAGGACTCCCCGCGGAGCCTCGACATGGGCGACCCCACGCCCGCCCCTGAAGGTCGCCGGCACTCTGGTCTCGCCGCGCAGGGCCGGATTATTGATCAGTTCATGCGCCTTCTCGCAGGCATAGATCAACTCGATCAGCTTGGCATACATCTGGATAACGGCATTGTGGCACGGACGTCCGAAATTCCTGCGGAACTCTTCGAATTCCGCCTGGGCCAGCGGTGTCTCCATGCCATCGGCCACATTCAGCCGGGCCAGGGTCGAAACCCGGTACATGTGTTCGCCGCCGCCGTGATTGATGAAGACCTCTTTGGCATAGGATGTATGGACTGCCCGCTCAACAATATGGTCCCTGTAATCCCGGCTGTCAAACTCGGTGACGACGCTGCCGCTTTCGTCAATGACCCGCAGCTCGCCGTCGTAGAAATTGACCTTGCCGCCGTTGACCGTACCCACGTACCAGCTCGGCACGTTCAGCTTGTCAAGCAGGACCGGGTTGGCATCAAAGAGATCGAAGAGCAGCTTCTTGGTCCGGCCGGCCAGCTCGCTCGAGAGAACGACCGCCTCGGCTGTCAGTTCCTGCAGCCGTTCGAACTGGCTGTCCGTCAGCCTGAAGGAGATGCCGCCAGCCACGGCCGTCACCGGGTGGATACCGCGGCCGCCGATGGTCTCGTTGATCTTCTGCCCCAGGCTCCGGAGGCGCAGCCCCTTTTTGCTCAGTTCCGGTTCAGCCTCAACCATGCCGACAATATTCTGGGTCGCCGCCGGTCCGTTCAACCCGAAGACCAGGTCAGGGCCGGCCAGGACAAAGAGCGACAGAGCATGGCTGTGGATCACATGCCCCATGTACATGAACTCCCTGAGCAGCCTGGCCGCGACAGGAGGTTCGACGCCGGCAGCGTGATCAAGGGCCTTGGCGGCAGCCAGATGATGAGCGGTAGGACATACGCCGCAGATCCGCGCGGTTACCTGTGGCAGGGTGCTCGCCTCCATACCGACCAGGATCCGCTCAAACCCGCGCAATTCATTGACGCAGAAAAAAGCCTCGTCGACCTTGCCGGCATCATCGCACTCGAGCAGTATCCGGGCATGTCCTTCAATACGGGTGACCGGGTCTATTTTGATAGTTTTCGACATTACACTGCCTCCACGTCTGCAATCCATTTGCGTATCAGGAACGTCGGCTTGTTGCCGATCATCTTGGTGGCCATCGCATAGGCATAATGCGTCTTGGCCGATCTTTCGATATGGGCCCTGATCGTCTCCTTTTCGATCCTGGTCAGCCGCGACATCCGGTCGGCGACTTCGGTGCGGATATCCCGGTTCGGTTCGGTGAGGATCTGCATCGTCGGTCCGGCACAGCCCGCACACATGATCCCGTGATTCGGGCAGGGGGCAAGACAGCGGTCGAGGGTAGCCGATCCGAGACAGATGTACCCCTGGCTCAGAAAGCAGATATCGTCGTCCGGGATTCCCTCGTGACTTTGCTTGATCTCCGTAACATCGGTCTTGGTCATCGTCCTCCGGCAGGCGGCGCAGACGGTCGACTTGTCAACACGAGGCTGATGGTGCTCGATCAGGGTCTTCAGACTTTCGAAGATGAAGTGGGGATGCGGTGGGCAGCCCGGCAGGTAGAGATCCACATCGATGACTTCGTCGATCGGCGTGACGATCTTCTCCAGCCCGGTGATCCCGCTGTCGGGGATAAAATCGGTCCTGGTCGTCGGGTTTTTCCTGAAGACATGGTCCATGATCTCCTCCCGGCTATGCGCCAGCCCGGCCCCATGCAGTCCGCCATAGACGGCGCAGGTGCCGAAGGCGATGATGGTCTTGCATTTCTTGCGCATCTCGATGGCCGCATGCCGGTCATGCTCGGTGCGGATGGAACCGGTTAGGATGCCGATCTCCGCTTCGGGGTAATCCTTGATATCGGTCAGTACCGGACATTTCTGGATCACCACCGACTCGAGGACATTCAGGATCTTTTCATGCAGGTCGACCAGCGCTACATGGCAACCGCCGCAATCGCACAGCCACTCGGTATTCAAACGAATCTTTTCGCCGCTCATTTCATCTCCTTGTCAACGCCGGCAATGGCGTTATGCTTCAACAGTCAGGACTTTCAGACAGGCATTCTCGCCGGCGTGCTTGATATCCAGCGTCGCTTTTTTCCCCATGATGCTTTCCAGGGCTCCGGCAAAGAAACCGTACATCATATTGCACAGCGATCCTTTCTGCGGATGCCCGAAACGGAAGAGTGCCTGCCTGATCATGCAATCCCTGAAGACAATGAAAATCTGGCGGTTGCCTTTCTCATCGGTGGTAATCATCTCCGCCTGCTCTTCCGGTTTGAACGGCTCAAACCCCCAGAGGCAATGATTGGCTACCAGTATGTTCCGGACCTCGTCGATGGCCTGGAGAAGGTCATCGGTATGTTTGGCGTTTTCTGAAAATTTCCGGCCGAGATTGCGACCGGCCGACATGGTCATACTGTTCGCACCACGCCCCAGTATCGGTTCGATACCGGCCGACAGTGCCGCCATGAAGTTCATGGTTTCCTGCAGCGTGCGCCGCTTCTTGAGAATTTCCTCCACCTCTCCTGTCCTCCATCCAATCCATCGAATAGTACCGCCGGTCATCCACATGAAGCCATCCGGCTTGCCCCCTTGCGCTCCATGCGGTTTCCACTTGTGAGAGACGTGCTGACAATCGTTGAAATGCAATTATATGGAAAATGGCTATCAAACACAATATGTATCAAGAACAGCCATTCATTTCTGGGAATAGATCTCAAATAAAAAAATCTCTCTGGCCGGACCACCCAGCTCATGAATGCCATCTGCCAGGTTTGACAAAAAAGGAAAAAATACGGTTGCGGTGCTTCCAGCACGTTGGAGGACGGCATGAAGGCGGACGGTATCAGCGCCCCCAGCCATGTTCGCCGATGAGTTCCACGAAACGGACACTGGCCAACTGTTCGACGTGAATTTTCCCGCTGTTTTTGATTAACAGATGCAGATTCTGGATGTCCTGGTCACCGACCGGAATCACCAGTCTGCCCGGATCGGCAAGTTGCTCGACCAGCGGCTGAGGGATTTCAGGACCACCGGCAGTGACGATGATCGCATCATAGGGCCCGAATTCCGGCCATCCGAGCGTTCCGTCGTCGAGTTTGGCGACGATGTTGAAATATCGGAGGGTATCGAAAAGCTTCCGCGCCCCGGCCAGCAGTGTATTGACGCGTTCAACGGTATAAACCTTCTCACAGAGCCGGGAAAGGACCGCCGCCTGGTAACCGGAACCGGTGCCGATCTCCAGGACTTTTTCATGACCCTGCAACTGCAGGGACTGAGTCATGAAAGCAACAATGTAGGGCTGAGAGATGGTCTGACCGGCAGCGATGGGCAAGGGGTGATCACCATAGGCCCGTGCCCGCATCGCATCGTCAACGAAAAGATGCCGCGGAACTTCGCCCATGGCGGCAAGAACCCTGGGATCAGCAATTCCTCTGGCAAGGAGTTGCTCCTGCACCATGCGTTCGCGGATTGTGGTGAACCGATCAATCACTGCGCTTTCTTCTGCCAGGAAAAGTCATCCTCCCAACGAAAATCGTCATCGTCCTGGGCGCTGTAATCACACTCGACGACACGATTATCCTTGAGGGTGATAATCACCCTGCCCACAGTAGGACTGCCGAGATACTTGCCGAATATCGGCGCCCTCTCCAATCTGGAGGCGGTATCTTCCCTGTACAGCCATCGCTCCACGCCATTGCCTATCACTTCCTGAGCGTCAGGTTCACCAAGAAAAGTGAGGACATCGTCGCTGGTGGACTGGCCAATTTTAATCAGCGCCGCATCCGAGGCGAGGTTCCGCACCGGTTTGCCGTAGCACCCGCCTAGCAGCAGAGCGACTGTGATGATGAGCAACCCCCAGCGGTTGAGAGAGAGCATTGTATCCTCCCTGATGATTTAAGTCTGAAAAGTAGGATAGCCTCTCGCTCTATAGCCTGATGGTGGTCATTTTTCAATCCCTATGTCTCCTTTCGGCTGGGGGAGAAAAAGTGTAAGCCGGCCCGGCAAACAACCTATCCAAGGTTTCCCGGACTCGCCTTCATTTTTGCTCCCCATGTGTTTCAGTCGCGAACTGCCCGGTTCAGGATCTTGTAATTCCGTTCTACCATGACCAGCGGGTCGACGATCAGTCCGGCCTGGATCATGGCGTTATCGTAGATCTGCCGAGCCACGTCGACGGCGAACTCCTCATCAGCCTGGCGCAGTTCTGCAAGACGCACAATCAGCGGATTCCGCACATTGATTTCCAGGTTCTTCTTCATCGTCTCCATGCCAAGCCCCTTTTCGAATCGCGAGGCGGCAAGGACCCGCTGCATCGATGATGTCATATGGCCATCAGGGTTGACTATCATCGCCGGTGCGTCGACTAGGCGTTTCGAAACGATGACATCCTGGACAATGTCGGCCAAAACCGTCTTCATCCAGGCAACGAGCCCCTCGGTCGCGGTGCTGTCGAGACCGGCATCCTGTCCCTCGGCTCCTTTTTTCTCCTCTTCCGCCCCTGGGATTGTCAGATCGGCCCGATCAGCTGAAACCAGTTTCTTGCCCTCAAATTCCCCGAGGTGGTTCAGGACGAAGTCGTCGATCGGCTCCATCGTATAGATGATCTCGACATCCTTCTTTCTGAACATCTCGACATAGGGACCGGCCTCGATCGCCGCCCGGCTCGGGCCGTTGATGAAATAAATTTCCTGCTGGTCCGGACTCATCCGCAGCAGATAATCGGCAAGTCCAACCGGTTTGCCGGCCTCGGATTTCGACGATTCGAAGCGCAGCAGCTTGCCGAGATCCTTCTGGTGCTCGTAGCTCGAGGTAACACCCTCCTTCAGGAAGATACCGAAGGTCTTCCAGAATGTCAGGTAGGATTCGGCATCACGAGCGGCCTCCTCCTCGAGGAACTTGAGGAATTTCTTGGTGATGACCCGACGCAGCTTGCCGACCAGGGCGTTGTCCTGCAGTGCCTGGCGGGAAATGTTCAACGGGAGGTCTTCGCTGTCGACCACACCTTTGAGGAAACGTAACCATTCCGGCAGGATATTTTCAGAATGCTGGTCGATCAGGATGCGCTGACAGTAGAGATTGACGCCCGAATCCATCCGGCCGAAACCGAAAATTTCAAGATTTTCCTTGGGAACAAAGAGCAGCGCATTGATCGCCAGCGGTGCATCGGCAGAGAAGTGCAGGCGATACATCGGTTCGTCGATGGCATTGCCGACGAACTTGTAGAAATCTGTATACTCCTGGTCCGTTATCTCGCTTTTGTTTCGGGTCCACAGGGCCTGGACGGTGTTGACCGTCTCCCCTTCAAGTTTGATCGGGAAGGGAACAAAGGCGGAATATTGCTTGATGATCGACTCGACTTTCCATTTCTGGGCGTAGTCGTGAGCATCTTCCTTCAATTCGACAATGATTCTGGTACCGCGATGCAGGCCTGGCATCTCTGTGATGGTGAAGGTGCCTGCACCGTCCGAGGCCCACTCATGGCCTTCACTGCCGTCCCAGGAGCGGCTCTGGACCAGGACCCGACTGCCGGCCATGAATGCGGCATAGAAACCGACACCGAATTGACCGATGAGATTGACATCCTTCTTCGCTGCTTCTGCCAGCTGCGACAGGAAGGTATTGGAACCCGAATGGGCAATCGTTCCCAGGTTGGCTTCGAGTTCGTGCCGGCTCATGCCGATGCCGGTGTCAGTGATGGTCAGGGTGTGCTTCTTGTCATCGAGGCTGATATTGATCTCGAGCGGAACGTGAGCATCGAACACATCGTTGGCAGTGATACTCTCATGGCGGAATTTTTCGAGTGCATCTGCGGCATTGGAAATCAATTCACGGATAAAGACATCCCGTTCTGTATAGAGTGAGTGGATGACGATATCAAGGAGTTTCTTCGTCTCGGACTGGAATTCATGAGTGGTAGTTTTTGTAGTCATAACAAGCACCTTCTTATCAATTTACTGAACCGGAAATGACGGATAAGACACCATTTCCATTGCATTTTTGCCAAAAGTCGGCGAAAATGTTAAGCATATATGGCTGCGTGTCAAGTCACAGCGGCCAATCAAAGAATTGAGACCAGGGACGGCAGCAGGCAGATGCACATCATTGCATTCGGTGATATCCACATGGCAGCGAATGCATGCCGGAATATACCGGGAATTCGCCAGGCCGACCTGGTACTCCTCACCGGCGATCTCACCAACTTTGGTTCACAGCGGGAAGTCCAGCAGGTCCTCGATGAGGTGACGGCCTTCAACCCCCGGATTCTGGCCCAGTTCGGCAACCTCGACCGCCCCGACATCAACGAGCACCTTGAACAACTCGGCATCAACCTGCACGGCCGGGGCCGCATCCTCAATGACAGGCTCTGCATTGTCGGCATGGGGGGTTCCAACCCTACCCCGTTCCATACTCCAAGCGAATTCAGCGAAGAGGAAATGATGCTGATCGGCACCAATGCTTACCAGCAGGCACTCGACGCCATTGCCGAGAAAAATCAGGTAGATGGAAGCCGAATCCCGGTCTTGCTCATCTCCCATGCACCACCGGCGAACACCTGCGTTGATATGATATTCGATGGCCGTCATGTCGGGTCTACAGCCGTCCGCCGCATCATCGAGCTTTACCAGCCTGACATCTGCGTCACAGGCCATATTCATGAAGCCAAAGGCTGCGACAGCATCGGTCCAACGACGATCTACAATCCAGGCACCCTCCGCAGTGGCGGCTGGGTCGACATCCATATCACCAATTCAACCCTTCATGCGATTCTGCAATGACTGAACACCTCGATACCATTATCATCGGCGGCGGCCTCTCCGGACTGACCATCGCCCATACACTGAAAACCCAGGCACCTGGCCACCGCTTCCTACTGATCGAGAAATCGATGCATACCGGGGGCGCCGTCCAAACTCATCGGGACCAGGGATACGTCGCAGAAATCGGCCCCCACGGCTTTCTCGACAACTGCCCCGAGAGCCGGCAGCTTTTGGCCGAAACCGGACTTGACAGGGAAAGCGTCAAGGCACCGCTCAAACACTTCGTCCGCTATGTCTGCCTCGACGGCAAGCTCTGCTGCATTCCCCAGAGCCCCAGGAAGATCCTGATGGCACCGCTCATCCCATGGACTGCCAAACTGCGGGTCCTGGGTGATCTCTGGATCAGGCCGCTCGAAGGGGAACCGACTGTCGCAAAATGGATTGCCCACCGCTTCGGACCGGCGCTCCTGCCTTTTGCCGATGCGGTTTTCACCGGTACATACGCAGGCGATTACAACGAACTGGCGATCGACAGCGTCATGCCTGGCATCCGTCTGCTGGAAAAAGAGCAGGGTTCGGTCATCCGAGGTCTGGCGAGAAAGATGTGGCAGGCCAAACGGTCCGGCTCAGCCAAGAAGTTCACCATGCCGGCAATGACCAGTTTTCCGTCGGGCATGTGCCGACTCACCGAACGCCTGACTGAACCTCTGGTGCCGGGTACCGAACTCCTGCTTGGCTGCGGAGTCACTGCAATATCACGCAACGAAACAGGATGGCAGGTAATATCGGAACAGGGAACCCATACCGCGACAACCCTGGCCCTCGCTCTGCCGGTGAACGCCTCGCTGCCTCTCCTCGGCGGCATTGCACCCGCCATGCCCGCAACGTCCATACCAGAGGCATGGATAGCCACCGTCGTCTTCGGTTTCGGGCCAAACGCCGTCCTGCCGCCAGGCTTCGGTTACCTGACGCCGGAATGCGAGAAGCGCTTTTCCCTTGGCACCCTGTTCTCCTCAAACATGTTTCCGGGGAGGGCTCCGAACGGTCATATCGTTTTCGAGACACTGGTAGGCGGCCGCCGCCACCCCGAACGCCTGGCACTTGATGATGCGACCATGACCAGGCTCGCTCTCGAGGATGTCCGCGAGATCCTCAATCTGCCAGGCGCCCCCCTGTTCAGCACAGTGCTCAGGCCGGCAAGCGGAATACCTCAGCTCGAAAGGGGATACGGAAAACTGCTGACCTGGCGCGACCAGCTGTTGCAGGATTCTCCGGATCTTTCGATCTGCGGCTTCGGCTGGGAAGGCATCGGGATCAACGACATGATCAAAAGCGCCGTCAAGGTCGCCGAAAAAATCCTCAACGCCTCAGGCTCGCAGATCCGGCAAGCGGAGATCAAAGGGGTCTACTTTTAGCCACCGGATCCGGACCACATCTTCTCGCCCGAAAAAAAAAGGGGAGGACTGTGCGCGAGTCCCCCCCTTTGAAGTCCATCTCCTGAGAACAATCAGAGTTGCTTCACCTTATCCCCAAGCAGATTGAGCTGGGCGCTGACCGAGGTATCGCGGGCCGTCAGATTGGTCACCACCTTGATCGCATGCAGGACTGTAGAATGGTCACGGTTGAAAATTCTGCCGATATCTGCCAGGGATTCTTCGGTATATTTCCGGCTCAGATACATTGCCACCTGACGGGGGAAGGAGATCACCTTTTTCCGCGATCGTGACTGCATGTCCTGCACACTGACCTTGAACTGGCTGCCGACCAGCTCGCTGATCATCGCCGATGTCAGTACCTGCTGATGACCGACGACGCTGGCCACGACCTCCCGCACCAGATCGAGGTTTACCTCACCCTTACGCAGGCTTGCCTTCGCCCTTAAGGCAATCAAGGCCGACTCGACCTTGCGGACATCTCCTCTGATATGCTGCGCGAGATAGTCAATCTGCTGTTCCTGTAACAGGAGCTGTTGCTGCTGGGCCTTTCTTTCGATGATCCGCAGCCGGGTCTCGATATCCGGGGGCTTTATGGTGGTGACCAGGCCTGCAGACATCCGCGAGCGGAATTCATCATCGATACCGACCAGATCACGCGGGGCGCTGTTCGCCGTCAGAATCACCCGCTTTCCGGATTTGATCAGGGTATCGAGCAATTCGTTCAATTCTTCCTGGGTCTTCTTCTTGCCGGTCAGCGAATGGACGTCCTCAACCAGCAGGATATCGCAGTTGTCATGATACTTGCGTTTGAACTGGTCCATGGTGTTGGCCTGGATTCCCCGCACCATTTCCGAGGCGAACTGTTGTGCCGTCACATAGTGCAATCTCGTCATCGGCGATTCAGAGATGATCTTGTGGGCAACGGCATGGGTCAGGTGGCTCTTGCCAAGCCCGGTCCCACTGTTGATATAAAGGCATGGACCAACCAGATCATCACTCACCGACATTGACTGACAGGCCGAATGGGCGAGGATATTGCTGTCACCGACCATGAACTCGTCGAAGGTGTAACGAGGGTGGAGCGAGCGGATTCGCGAGGTATTTTCCGGAATGCTCGGAAGCCGCATCTGGCCCCTGACCGGCTGAGGCAGCCGAGGCGTACTCTCCTTTTCGCAAAGAACCACCTGCCGGGGGCTCGCGCCGCATTTCCTGATCGTCTCCTCAATCAATGCCAGGTAATGCTGTGAAACATATGCATTGAAATAGCGATCCGGGCTGGCAAGGACAATGGTCTCAGCATGGACCTGGACACACTCCAGAGGCTCTATCCACAGTGAATAGACATTCTCGGTGAGCGCATCTTTCAACCTCTCCTTTGTCTTCTCCCAAAGCATACACTATCCTTCTCGTAACAAGATAAAAAACGATTAAGAATCATTTGAGACAATCCAACAGAATTGAAGAAGCTCCAGCCCATCCAGGCAATCACCGCGACAACCAGCCAACCCATCACCAGCCATGGCAATGCAGCAACAATCCCATCGCCATATTTCAAGTCTCTTCATCGCCTGTCGACTGGGGGATGATTAACCCCATTTTCTTCTCCCCGTCAAAGACCATTTTAAGAAATTTCACATCCCTGCAACCAGTCATTGTTAACATCGGCAAGGGCTGAAGCAGCCTGTGTTTCCGCAGGTCCCGACTCCGAGTCCTTATTCACAGAGGCCTTGCGCCGATACCCCTTTTCCGGCGTCAAATAGACCTCTTAGTCCCATATCCCACACGTTATCAACAGTTTCAGAAAATCATTCAACTCCATTTTTCTTAATATCAATGCCGATTACTGAATATTACGCCATATTTCTCCTCAACCGTGATGAAAATGCCTATTTTCAACCGCTCACGGCTGCAACGAATCTTTAACCCTTTCATCATTTTTTCTGAATGCCACGGCAACATCCCGAACTCCTCCGCCAAACTCCTCCATCACCGCCTTCCTCCAGCCCAGCGGACGGGAAGCCGCCCATGCCGCACGCTGAAACACCGGTATCGCTTGCAAGACCGGACGACATAAGTTTGTCGACAACTCCGAATCATTTCTTGCATCAGGGTTTATCTTTTCACGATAACTCTCGCCAGCGTAAGCACCCACACCTCCTTCGCACCGCAATCCATCAGGATTTTCGCACATTCCGCCGCAGTTGTGCCGGTTGTAAAGACATCATCCACCAGGCAGATCCTCCTTCCCTTGACACAGGCTCTCTTTTGGACCTGGAAAGCGGAACGGAGATTATTACGTCGAGCTGATCCGCTCAGTGCCGTCTGGGACATGGTATCCCGTACCCGCGTCAGTATGTCTGTGCGGATAGACTCTGCCCGGTATGGAAAAAACTGGTGGGCCAGGATCTCTGCCTGGTTCAGCCCTCGGGCCTTCAATCGTTTGATAAAGAGCGGGACCGGCACGATCAGGTCGGCGGTGGCCATGTCATGGATGCCAGAATGGGCGATGATATGGCGAATGGCAGGGAGGACAGTCGTGTCCCCATGGTATTTCAGACGGTGGAGGAGCAGGCGCGCCGGTTGATCATAGCGGATACATGATCTGGCCCGGCGGTATGGAGGGGGGTGGCGCAGACACGCACCGCAATAATGAGTATGAACCGGGTTTCCAGTCACTACGGTGCCGCAGGTGGTGCACCAGGGCGGTTTGAGATAATCGATCCGCTGCCAGCACTGCCGGCACAGGCAATCAGGTATCGTCTGAACAGTGGAGACACCGCAGAGGATACAACGCGGTGGAAACAGCAGGTCAAGGGCTGCCTTGAACCAATCCATTCGACGACAGCAGATCAAGACTGGCGGCAATCATATCTGCTTCCAGAATATGGCATGTTTTCATTCGATTCCTCGCACATCCTGTGTCCCTCAAAAGGAGTGCATCGCGAACCTGATCATTTTCATACAATTCATTTGCTCTCTTTGCATTTCCCGCCAAACATGGCATAATGAGCGCGGCTATGCACCGGGATACAACACTAGACGCAATATCAGCTCGTTATGACATTCTCCTTACGACCTCCGGTGCTACGATGCGCGACCGTATTCTCCAGGACACTATACCAACAGAAAGGAACGCTCCCATGGCTGACACCGGAATAAACCTGCCTCATGCCCGACGTATTCATCCTTTGCCTCTCCTCCAGTTCCTCCTCTGTGCTGTCACAGCGCTTGTTCTGACGACAACGGTCCATTCTGCCGAACAAAACACCGCTTTCCTGCCGTTGAAAATCAACAGCCAGCAAAATGCCGACAAGCTGGCAAAACAGGCGGACATTTATTTGGATGAAGCTTTGGTCAGCAACGGTCAGACCATGCTGAACCGGGAAAAGGCTGCGGAAATCGTCGATTTTGCAAAAGGCTGGCCTCCTCCGATCCCGCAGATGCAGAAAGTGGCCGAGAGTACCGGATTTGACAATGTCGCCGCCGGCAGCCTGACGTTCGTCGGCAATCAGATCAGTATCGATTTCAAGGTCTTCGACCTGCTGACACCGAGTACCCCGCGTTACTATTTCAAAGACGGCCTGACACTTGAAACCCTGCGTGACGGCATTGCCACCGTCATTGGCGATATCATGCTCTATTCCGGCAAGGATCTGCGTATCGCCACCATTGCACCGGAAGGAAACAAGCGCATCGATTCAGGGGCAATACTGCGTAAGATCAAGAGTAAGGTCGGTGACATCTACAGCCCTTCAACCCTGCGGGAAGATTTGAAATCGATTTATTCCATGGGATATTTCAACGATGTGCAGATCAATGTCCAGGAAGATGAGAAAGGCAAGCATATCGTCTTCAAGGTGGTCGAGAAACCGGTAGTCGCCTCTCTGATTTTTGAAGGTATTGACGAGTTGAAGGAAGAAGACGTCAAAGGCGCAGCCAACATCAAGGAACACTTCATCCTCAACCCTGCAAAAATCAATGCTGCTGTCGAAGCTATCCAGGAACTTTACAAATCCAAAGGTTACTACAACACCCAGGTTAAATCGGAAACAACATTTCCCAGTGACGAAGGAGCCGTTGTCCGTTTCATCATCGATGAAGGAGAAAAGATCTACATAAAGAAGATCGATTTCGAGGGCAACACCACATTTGACGACGACGAACTCGCTGATGAGATCAAGACCAGCGAGAAAGGATTTTTCAGCTGGCTGACGGCGTCAGGTACCTTGAAGATGGATGAAGTCAAACAGGATGTGGGTCGCATTGTCGCCTTTTACAACAACCACGGTTTCCTCGAGGCACGAATTTCGGAGCCGACGATCCGCCAGGAAGAGGAATGGCTCTACCTCACCTTCATGGTCGACGAAGGCCAACGTTTCAAGGTCGGAACCATCGATGTGACCGGGGAACTGATCTCCGACAAGGAAGACCTGCTCAAACTGCTCATCATAAGGAACGAGGAATACCTGAGCAAACAGATCATGCGTGAGGACATCCTGAAGATAACCGATTTTTATGCTGAAAAAGGATATGCCTTCGCAATAGTCAAGCCCAATATTAAAAAATCAGAATCAGGTACACGTCTTGATGTCATTTTTGATATCGAAAAGGGTGACCTGGTGTATATCGACCGGATAACCATCAAGGGTAATACCAGAACCCGAGACAATGTCATCCGCCGCGAACTGAAAGTGGCTGAGGGCGGCATCTTCGATTCCAAGGCCCTCCGGGAGAGCACCCAGGCCCTGCAGCGCCTCGAATTCTTTGAGGAAGTCAATATTACTCCTGAGCCTTCTCTTGATCCGACCCGGATGAACATCGTCATCGAGGTCAAGGAAAAAAGCACCGGCACTTTCAGTATCGGCGCCGGCTACAGCACGGTTGACGACCTTATCCTGATGGGCGAGATTTCCGAGAACAATTTTCTTGGCCGCGGAGACAAGCTGTCGCTTGCTGCCAACATCGGCGGATCGAGTTCATATTACAATCTCGGCTACACCAACCCTCACCTCAATGACTCGGAACTCTCCTGGGGGCTTGACGTCTTCGATACCGAACGGGAATACGACGACTACACCAAGGAATCCACAGGTGGAGACCTCCGCATCGGTTACCCGCTCTGGGAAAAATGGCGTATGGTGGGCATGTACAGTTATACCGATACCACCCTGAGCGATGTGTCGGAAAACGCATCTTACATTATTCGCAATTCGATCGATCTGAATATTACCAGCTCCATCAAGTTTTCCTTTGTCCGTGACAGTCGCGACCGGGTTTTCAGCCCGTCGACAGGTTCCTACAACCTCATGAGTGCCGAATATGCCGGCGGTCCTTTTGGCGGCGATGCGGAATTCACCAAACTGGAAGCCACCACCAGCTGGTACTTCCCGATGGTATGGAAAACCGTGTTCCATGCCAAGGGCGCCGCCGGTCAGGTATTTGAGAACGAAACGGACAAGCTGCCGGTGTATGAACGTTTCTATCTTGGCGGAATCAGGACCGTCCGCGGTTTTGACTACGGTGATATCAGCCCGATTGATCCGACGACGGGCGAACGCATCGGTGGCGACAAGATGTGGTATACCAACCTGGAAATACTCTTCCCAATTGCAGAAAGCCAGGGCGTCCGGGGACTGTTCTTCTTTGACGCCGGCCGGGTCTTTGACGACGAAGAGGACTGGGCGGTCGAAGATTCCCGGCAATCCGTGGGTGTCGGCCTGAACTGGCTCTCGCCGATGGGCCCCCTTGTTGTGGTCTGGGGGTATAACCTCGACCCACTCGAGGATGAAGACGATTCCGTCTGGGATTTCACCGTCGGCGGAACGTTCTAACATCCTGTTATCAACATCCGTTATTCTGTCGCCGGTTGCTCTCCATGGAGCAACCGGTGTTTTTTTTCAATGCACACAAATATCATTCAGTTCCTTCAACCGCCAGAAAAAGTTCAGATCAGCGGCCTCCATGGGTCGAGTCCGGCATGGCTCAGCACGCTTCTCGCAGAAAAGGGACATTGTTGCTGCATCGTTCCTGATGAACAGATGGTTGCGCCATTTGAACAGGACATCAAGCTCTTCACCACGAAAAGGGTCATCAGTTATCCTGCTCACGAGATCCCGCCGTATACTCCCCTTATTCCAGACCAGCAGACCACCGCCCTCCGGATCTCAACCCTGTATCAGATCGCAGACAGCAGCGATCCGCTGATCGTCGTCACCTCCATTGAGGCGCTGATGCGAAAGGTGATGCCAAGGGGACTGCTCACACGGATCCCCGAATTGGTACTCTCCGGCGAGGACTGCGATATCCCCTCGCTGATCGAGAGCCTGGTGACAATGGGTTACGAACAGGTCGCTCTTGTGCAGGCAGTCGGTGATTTCTCTCTCCGGGGAGGCATCCTCGACATCTATCCTCCCCCGTTTCCGCTAGATGGCCAGCGCCTCCACGACGGGCCGCTTCGCCTGGATTTCTTTGGTGATACCATTGATTCCCTGCGTGCGTTCGATCCCTTGACCCAACGTTCGATCATGGAAATTGCCGAAGCAATTATCCTGCCGGTCAGCGATATTGTCTTTCCTCGGCCAGGCAAAATTGCCTCCGTTCAATTGAAAAACTCCTTCCAGACCTGTGGAGACTCCTGCGGCTGGGACAAGGACGCAACTTCGCGCCTGATAGACCAGGCGGCAAACGGCCGGCGCTTCGCCGGCATGCAGTTCTTTCTCCCGCTCTTCTATCCCGGAGAATCCAACGGCAGTTCCGCAGTCCTCGATTTCTTCCCATCCGAAACAACGCTGCTCCTCATCAAGCCTGAGTCGATCCGTCAGAACATGAACCTGATCGAGGAACGCATCCACAGCAACTTTGCGGCGACCCGTGCAGCAGGCCGGCCTGCAATGCCCCCGGAATCCCTCTTCCTGGACACCACCGCCACGCAAAGGATGATGGAAGGATTCAATCAGGCCTACTGCAGCGATTTCGAACACAATGAGATCAGGCGCATCGAACTGGCAACGATCAGCCATCTGCCACTCAAGCAGGACATCACCCTCCAGCGCCGCGACCACGGCATCCTGACCCCGCTCTCCAGGCAGATCAGCGACTGGCAACAGGAAGGAGACAGGATCATCCTCTGTTGCCGATCCAGCCGCCACCTCAACAACCTGAGAGACCTCCTGACGCGACACCACCACCAGACAGAGGAGATCGCCCCTCCCGTTTATCTTGATGACGGCGGCATCGGCCGTTCCGACAACTCTGTCCTCCTTTGTCATCATCCCCTAAACGAAGGCTTTTCCATTCCCGACCTCAAGACCCATCTGCTGTCGGAAATCGAACTCTTTGGTGAAATGCGCCTTGGGAAGAAACGAAAAGGATACAAAGGCGGTGAACCGGTACGTTTCACTGAATTGAATGACGGCGACATCGTCGTCCATCGCGACCACGGCCTCGGGGTCTACCAGGGATTGGTCACAATGCAGTTCCAGGGCATAGCCAACGACTTCATCCATATAGAGTATCGTGATGGCGACCGGCTGTATGTTCCCGTAGACCGGCTCAACCTCATCACTCGATACGAGGGTTTGTCCGACCAGTCTCCGAAAATCGACAAGCTCGGTACGCAGAACTGGAAAGCCACCACGTCCAAGGTTAAGGAAGAGGTATGGAAGATAGCCCAGGAACTGCTTGATATTTACGCCACCAGGGAACTCCGCCAGGGTCTGCAGTTTTCGCCGCCGGCCGAACTGTTCCACGAACTCGAGGAATCCTTCCCCTATGACGAAACCCCCGGGCAGGATAAGGCCATCACCGAGGTCATTGATGACCTGATCTCCGACAAGCCGATGGACCGGCTCATCTGTGGCGACGTCGGATACGGCAAAACCGAAGTGGCTGTGCGGGCCGCTTTCAAGGTCGTGGAAGACGGCCTGCAGGTAGCTCTGCTGGTTCCAACCACCGTGCTCGCCGAGCAGCACGCTAAAACCTTCCGCGAACGTTTGCAGGGTTTTCCGGTCAGAATCGAATGCATCAACCGCTTCCGAACGGCTGGCGAGCAGAAAAAGATCGTCAAGGAACTGGCCGATGGAAGTATCGATATCCTTATCGGCACCCATCGGCTGCTTTCAAAAGATGTGGTCTTCAGGAATCTTGGCCTGCTGATTGTTGACGAGGAACATCGATTCGGCGTCGCCCACAAGGAGAAAATCAAGAAGATCAGGGCCGAGGTCGACGTCCTGACCCTCACCGCCACTCCAATCCCGCGCACCCTGCAGATGTCGCTGCTCGGTATCCGCGACCTCTCGGTCATCTCGAGTCCGCCGGAACACAGGCTGCCGGTCAAGACCTTCGTCTCCCAATATGACGACCTGGTGATCAAGGAAGCCGTTACCAAGGAGATGCGCCGCAACGGCCAGGTCTTTTTCGTCCACAACCGGGTCCGATCTATCCATCAGGTCGCCGCCAACATCAGAAAACTGGTTCCAGGCGCCCGAGTTGCTGTCGCGCATGGCCAGATGGCCGGCAAGGAACTCGAGGACATCATGGTAGCTTTCGTCAACCGTGAGACCGATGTGCTGATCTGTACAACAATTATCGAATCAGGCCTCGATATTCCATCCGCCAATACCATCATCATCAATCGCGCCGACCAACTCGGTCTCGCCGAAATTTACCAGCTGCGGGGCCGGGTCGGACGTTCCAGCCTGCAGTCATACGCCTATCTGCTGGTGCCATCCCTCGACAGCCTGACAAAAGATTCGCGCGATCGTCTCCAGGCCCTGATGGACTGCGGCGAACTCGGCGGCGGTTTCCGCCTTGCGATGAGCGACCTGCAGATCAGAGGTGGCGGCAACCTCCTCGGGGTTTCGCAAAGCGGTCATATCGCCGCCATCGGCTACGATCTTTACCTCGACCTACTGCAGAAGACGGTCGCCGACCTCAAGGCGAGCGCCAACCAGCAAGGTCAGACTCGACCTGCCGAGGAGCTGGATCCGGAGATCAATCTCCATATCTCCGCCTATATCCCTGAGAAGTACATGCCGGATATCAGCCAGCGGTATATCACCTACCGCCGCATCGCCGCACTCACCTCGTCTTCTCCGGAGATGCACGGTGAGCTGCGCGATGAGCTGATCGACCGCTACGGCCCGCTGCCGCAGGAAACAGTCAACCTTTTCCGGGTCGTGGCCCTTAAGACCGACCTGATCGCCCTGCGGATCCACAAACTGGAGCGCGGTACAGACAGTCTGGTATTTTCTTTTTCAGAAGACACCCCGCTGTCACCAGACAAGCTACTAGAATATCTGAATAAACTTCCAACCGGCAAAAAATCGGTACGGGCAAAGCTGACTCCGGACGGGCGACTGGTCGTAAATGGCCTCTCTCTCGCCGCAGACAGTCTTTTCGAAGCGATCACCCGAATCCTCAACGACCTGCGGGAGATGTGCCATGGCAAGCCCTGAACCCCGGCAGATCAGACCATCTTTTTCCTGGGACGATATCGACTGTGTCCTGCTGGACATGGACGGCACCCTGTTGGACAAGTATTTTGACGATTATTTCTGGGAACACTACGTGCCCGAAGTCTTCGCAAAGATCAATTCCCTCAGCCCGGATCAGGCCAGGCAACAGCTTCTCTCCCGTTACCGCAAGGTTGAGGCTACCTTGCAGTGGACCGACCTGGATTACTGGTCCGGGCAGCTCGGTCTCGACATCCCCGAACTCAAGTGCCGGATCGATCACCTGATCCAGGTTCACCCGCATGTCATCGATTTTCTATCATTTCTCGACAGGAAGAACAAGCAGATCCATCTCGTCACCAACGCCCACTCGAAAACCCTGGCGATCAAGTTGCGCAAAACCAGGATCGGTCCCTATTTTACCGGCATTATCTGTTCGGAAGTGGTGGGAGAAGCAAAGGAACAGCCAGTGTTCTGGGAAAAACTCGAAAGGATCATCGGTTTTGACAGGAGCAGGACCCTGCTTGCAGACGACACGACCGTGGTGCTCGCAGCAGCGAGGGAGTACGGCATCGCCCACCTGGTCCATATCGCCAGACCCAGTTCACGCAAACCGATATGTTATTCCGCTGAATTCCCTTCGATTGCCTATTTCAGCGAACTCATCCTCTGAATCATCTTCCTTCCCGTGTCCCTAACAGGCACTGTATGATGAGCAGGGAGACGGTTGGCGATGCGCTGTCACGTCACCGCCCCGAAGAACCGTCCACTTCTGCGATCTGCCGGTAATCAGGCAATAAGGACCAGACCGGCGACCCAGCTGGTTCCGGCTTCCCCCCTGACAGCCGGCCCGTTCTTCGCAACCCCGCCAAACCCTGCCATTTCCAGTGTCTTTGCCACATTAACCCCGAATCCGGACATCGATGGCCGCGCAAATTCCGGATTCCGGCAGTGACCGCCTCCGGCTAGAACCTGGCAATCAGCATGGTTGAGGCAAAACAGATCCTTGCATGAACCGCCGGCAAACGCCTTCGATTCTCGGTAACCGAGCCGCACAGCCGATCGTTCGATTCCGGCCACGACCTCGTGCAGCAGTCGCATCACCTCCCGCCTTTCTTCCGAGAACAGGACTGCAGACGGCACCTCGATCCTGACCACCAGCGCCAAACTGCTTCTTCCCAGTAATGCCTTGAATGCCTCCGGGCCGGCTACATGGGGAGGGCAACTGGGTGACATCCCGTAGTTGGGGCACCCCGGCTCCCGGCAGTAACTGGCCATCTGGGCATCGACTACGATTTCTCGAGGCGGCAGCTTCCTGACCTCAGTTGCACCGGCAAGGCATGCATCCCTGATCAGCACTGCGATATGCCGCTCAAATTCAACTTCCAGCAGGGCCATACACCATCCTCATCCAGAAATGATCCAGCACTCTCCCGTCGCTTCACCGATGACAATCACAGCAGCAGATCCGGGGTCTTCGGCAGGTTTTCCAGATACCACTGCATCGGGTCGAAAAGCTGGAAACCGGCATCGAGAAGCCGTTGTTTAACGCCGGCAACATTATTGGTCAGGAGGTAGGGAAAAACCGCCTTCTTATCGACGTCCCAGGTTCGTGAAACCAGGACGCTGCCCAGCAGGATTTTTTCCTCTGTGATGATGTCGACGATCTTCTTCAGCTGGCCGCGCTCTTCCTTGGCCAGGATGCAGAGCAGCGTCCCCGGCTCACCGATTCCCATTACATTGACAAAGGAATTCAGGAGATCCCGGGTTGACAGGATTCCCTTCAGGTAGCCGTTCTCATCAATGACCGGCAATGCTCCGACCCGCTTCTGCCGCATCACCAGCAAGGTATCCTGTATCGTGTAGTAGACTGATATGGTCAGCGGATTTTCGGTCATGATCTCATCGACCCGGTGCTCCATCACCCGCTCCAGCACTCTGGCATATTCTTCCTTGCCAAGCAGTGAGGATGGCATCGCAGACCTCATGTCGCGGTCAGAGACAATGCCGACCAGCAGACCCTCATCATCAACCACCGGCAGGTGCCTGACGTTATGCTCGACCATCAGCTGTCTCGCCACCGCCAGCCGGGTTTCGGGTTTTACCGTAATCACATTTTTCGCCATTCGCTCGCTTACAAACATTTGATTTACCTCCTGTTTTTGTGAAGAGTCAGCCGATTTCGGCGAAAAACACTCAGCGGATTCCGGTCATCATCCGGATATGGTTTTCCACCAGCAATGCCAGAACCGGATAATTGTAGCCGCCTTCCAGGATGGAAATAACCCGGCCGCCGGCAAATTTGTGAGCCAGATTGAGAATGACCTCCGTGATGAAATCGTATCCTTCAGTCGACAGATTTGTCCCCGACATCAGATCGGCAGCATGGGCATCGAATCCGGCTGACAGCAGAATCACCTCAGGCTGGAATTTTTTGAAGGCAGGGACCAGATCCTGCATGATCATTTTCTTATATTCATCATCGCCCCTGCCTGGCAGTACCGGTGAATTCAGTGTATACCCCAACCCCTCGCCGATACCGGTCTCAAATTCGCGTCCCGTACCGGGGTAAGCGAACGAGGGGTGCTCATGAATCGAATAGTAATAGACGGTCGGGTCCTGTTCGAAGATGTGCTGGGTTCCGTTGCCGTGGTGAACATCGAAATCGATGATACCGACCCGCTCTACTCCCCATTTCCTCTGGAGATACTTCGCACCAATGGCGACATTGTTGAAATAGCAGAAGCCCATTGCCTTGTCGACCTCGGCGTGATGGCCCGGCGGGCGCACAGCACAGAAGGCATTGTCGACGTTGCCCGACATCACTTCATCGATGGCGTTGAGAACGCCGCCGACGGCGAGGAAGGCCGTTTCGTAAGTATCCCGGCAGATTGAATTGTCCTGGTGGTCGATATCCGGAAGTCCCATGATACAGGCTTCCTCAAAACGCATCATATAGCGGATGTTATGCACCGCCTCAATCCAGCGCTGATCTGCGCGCTTGGCCGGGATCCGCACAAGCTTTTCCAGGAGGCCGGAAGTGGCCAGCCCTTCGACAATAACCCGGAGCCGGCCAGGAGATTCTGGATGGGAGGGGAAGGTCACGTGCTCCAGGAATCTCTCATCGTATACAAAACCAGTCTTTTTCATGGCAACCACCATTGGTGACTAACATTCTTGTCATGTTCATGTGCCCGATATCCAGACACCCCCCTCTTAATCCTTTTCCCCCTGCAGGCGGACAACGATACGTCCCTTCTGCCTGCCCTGCAGAATCGACTCGATCTCGGCGTCGAGTCCCGCAAGCTGAACTTCCCGCGCCATGGCATCCAGTCCCTGCGGCTTCCACTCGGTCGCCAGTTTCTGCCAGAGAACGGTACGCTCACTGAGCGGGAAATTCTGCGAATCGATACCTACCAGTGAGACGCCGCGCAGGATGAAGGGAAAGACGGTGAGCTGCAGATCCGGTGAGGCCACATTGCCACAGCATGTGACCAGAGCCTGCGGCAGAGTCGATCTGATGGCCGTTGAAAGAATATTGCCACCGACGGTATCGATCACCCCTGCCCAGCGCGATTTCAGCAACGGACGGCCACTGGTATCGTCGACTTCGGCCCGGCCTATCACCTCGTTTGCACCGATATTCAGGAGAAATGCCGGATCCTTGCCGCTCGCCGCACATACCCGGTAGCCAAGCCCAGCGAGTATCGCCACTGCCATACAGCCGACACCCCCGCTGGCCCCGGTGACCAGAATCTCTCCGCGGTCCGGACCGAGGTGGGAGCTCAGGGCGTCAACCGACATCGCTGCAGTCAGTCCTGCCGTACCGAGGATCATACTCTCCCTCAGATCGATGCCGGTTGGCAGAGGTATGATCCAGTCCGCCGGAACCCTGACATACTGGCCAAAGCCACCATCGGTATTCATCCCGAGATCATAACTGGTGACGATCACCCGGTCTCCCGGCACAAACCGTTCGTTGTTGCTTTCTTCAACGATGCCTGCTGCATCGATGCCCGGGGTATGGGGATATTTCCTCGTCACGCCCCTGTTGCCTGAGGCTGACAGGGCGTCCTTGTAGTTCAGTGATGACCAGCAGACCCGGACCAGGACATCCCCCCGGGGCAATTCGTCGACAATTTTCTCGCGGATATGCCGGGTGAATTTCCCATCCGGTCCCTCTTCGACCACCATCGCTGTGAATGTCTTTGCCATCTGGCCTGATCTCCTTTCGTTGAAGCCCTTCTCCACAAAGCCGCTCAATGAACCCTGATCGTTTCCGGCAGAAGCCCGCAGCCCTCTGCCGCCATTCTCCTTTTCACCATCGGGGCCGGCCTGGATGCTACAATCCTGCCATCCCCATTCAGTCGAATAGCCCTGATGAAGGGGTCATGGTAGAAAGTTATCCAGCTGTTATCCCGGGCGCATTGTTTCAACAAGTCGTTCTTCTGTTCGATTGCCTCCAGCGGGAAATTATCATAGGCCATGACCCAGAGAGGATTGGTATGGCCATGGGTAGGGCAGAGATCTCCCAGGTGGATGGCCGATTCTCCCCGTGATGAAATCTGTATCAGTTGATGGCCGCGGGTATGCCCTCCGGTATGGCGGACTGCGATACCGGGGCACAACTCGAGATTACCAGCAACCAGGCGATAATGGCCAGCATGGCGCAGAAGGTCGAAATTTTCGGCAAGATATGTGGCCTTCGCACGACCTTTAGGATTGCTTATGTCCTGCCATTCCATCTCCTGGAAGATATGCGTCGCCCGGGGAAAGGTCAACTCCCGCTCTCCCCCGGAATTGAACATCTCGATACCGCCGGCATGATCAAAATCGCCGTGCGTCAATACAACCAGCTCGACATCTTCCCTTGTTACCCCAAGTTGTTCCAGCTGTCGCGGGATATCCCATGACGATGCAACCTGCAGGTTCCTCTTCTGCTTTTCACTGAGCTTGTTGCCCAGTCCCGTGTCTATGACGATCAGGTTGTCCGGGGTCCTGACCAGCAGGGGATCGTTGCACATCGGGATGCAGTTGCCACCATCCACAGGATAGCGCTTCTGCCAGAGAGCTTTCGGCACCACCCCGAACATGGCGCCGCCGTCGAGTCGAAAATCACCGCCAGACAGCCAATAGATTTCGATATCACCGACCCTGAAAGGAGATGGCCGTTCCATCTGTTGTCCCTCTTCGCCAGTTTTCGCTCTGTCCCACCGGCAGCCTGCGAAGCTCAAAACATACCATCGGTGCGCCTCTGAGAGGTATTCTACTGGAAAAAGTGCAAAAGGAAACGGGAGTTCGCTTTTTCCACTTGACAAAACACATCAGGATAGGTTCGAGTAACATTGTTCTTTGCTATACCTTTTAGACCAAAAGGATTAATGATTTATCTCATAAACGATACATATCAATAGATTGCCAATAAATATCGAGCTATTGCGAAGAAGGGAGACATATTCGAAGGTCGAGAAACTTCAGAATTTTCGCCAACAGCCTGCTAATGATAGCCAGGCCATGATGAGCCAGACAGTAATTATTTGTCAATACAGTAACGATGTTAAAGCAGCAGCGGCCTTGATCCGCTCCCGCCGGCAGCCACATTGTTCGTCCTGTTGAAAAGGGGAAACCAAGAGATGACCATCGACAAGCGTGAATTTTTGCGGAAGAAAAAAGAGAAGATTGCCCTTGGCGGCGGTCAGAAGAGAATCGACAAGCAGCACTCCCAAGGCAAGATGACCGCCAGAGAGCGGCTGCAGACACTCTTCGACCCAGGAACCTTCGTCGAACTCGACGCCTTTGTCAAAAACCGCTGCACCAACTTCGGCATGGACAAACTCGATCTGGAGGGCGAATCGGTCGTCACCGGCTACGGCCAGATCGACGGCCGGCTGGTCTATGCCTTCTCGCAGGATTTCACCATCACCGGCGGAGCGCTGGGCGAAATGCATGCCAGGAAGGTGGTCAAGGCAATGGACGCAGCGGTCAAGGTGGGCGCACCGATCGTCGGCCTCAACGATTCAGGTGGAGCCCGCATCCAGGAGGCGGTCGATGCCCTCTCCGGCTATGGCGACATCTTCTACCGCAACGCCATCTATTCCGGGGTCATCCCCCAGATCTCAGCGATTATGGGTCCCTGTGCCGGCGGCGCGGTCTACTCTCCGGCACTCACCGACTTCATTTTCATGGTCAACAAGACTTCGCAGATGTTCATCACCGGTCCGCAGGTCATCAAGGCGGTCACCGGCGAGAACGTCTCGGCCGAAGATCTGGGAGGCGCCATGACCCACAACAGCGTCAGCGGCAACGTTCACTTCATTGCCGAAAGCGATGCCGACTGTCTGGCCGCCATCCGCCTGCTGATCGGCTATCTCCCCGCCAACAACATGGAAACTCCGCCTGTTGCAGTTGTCAGTGAAGATGCCAACCGCCATATCGAGGAACTCAATTCCGTCATCCCGGACAGCCCCAATAAAGCCTACGACATGAACGAGGTTATCGGCCATATCGTCGATGCCGGATCTGTTTTCGAGTACCAACCCTATTTCGCCAAGAATCTGATCACCTGTTTGGCCCGGATCAATGGCCACTCGGTCGGTATCATCGCCAACCAGCCCCAGGTGATGGCGGGATGCCTCGACATGAACGCCGGCGACAAGGCATCCCGCTTCATCCGGACCTGCGACGCCTTCAACATTCCTCTGCTGACCATCGTCGACGTACCCGGCTTTTTACCGGGGACAAACCAGGAATACGGCGGCATCATCCGCCACGGCGCCAAGATCCTGTACGCATACAGCGAAGCCACCGTCGCCAAGGTTACCCTGATCACCAGAAAGGCCTATGGCGGTGCCTACGTGGCGATGTGTTCGAAGTCCCTCGGCGCCGACATGGTCTTCGCCTGGCCGAGCGCGGAAGTGGCGGTTATGGGCTCGGATGGCGCCGTCAACATCATCTTCAAGAACGATATCGACAAGGCTGAGGACAAGGAAGCGATGCGACAGAAGATACTCGAGGAGTATGCCGCCGAGTTTGCCACCCCCTACAAGGCGGCGGAACGTGGCTTTGTCGACGACGTCATCGAGCCGCACACCACGCGGCAGCGGATAATCGACGCCTTCATGATGCTCGCCGGCAAGAGGGAAAAGCGTCCGGCCAAAAAGCACGGCAACATTCCACTCTAGACCCGGGAGAGAAGACCATGGGAATATCCGAACTGCTGACCCAGCTGGCCGACCCCGACGCCATCAAAACCCTTTCCATTGCCCAGAAGATGACGGCAAGCCTGGTCGTCACCATGCTCGGCATGGGCATAACCTTCATCGCCCTGATCGTTCTCCAGATCATCATCAGCCTGCTGGCCAGATTCACCGCTCGGTCCACGCAGCTTCCAGCACACAAAGCTGCCGCTGCTGCTCCAGCATCCAGGCAGGAGGCCGCTGGCGCTGAAAGCGAGGACGAACTGGTCGCGGTTATCACCGCAGCAATAGCCATGTACCCGCTGCAGCCGTCAAAGACCCTAGTTATCCGGAACATCAGAAAGATCGAGACAAATATGCCGGCGTGGAACAGGACCGGTGTTCTCGATCAGATGAACAGCAGAATCTAACGACAGGAAAACGATCATGAAAAAATTCAAAGTACGCGTCAATGGCAATGAATACGAGGTCGAGGTGGAGGAAGTCGGCGTATCGACACAGGAGCCTGCCCGATCATCATCCTCCCCCGCCGCCCAGCCAGCCCGACCGGCTGCGCCAGCGGTCAAGGAGGCGCCGCGTCCGGCCGTCGCAGCCGCCGTGGCAAGTCGTGAAGGTTCGGAACTGATCTCCGCCCCGATGCCGGGTACCCTTCTCGATGTCAAGGTACAGAATGGTGACCGGGTCAGCAAGGGCCAGACGCTGATGATCCTCGAAGCGATGAAGATGGAAAACGAGATACTGGCCCCGCATGACTGCACCGTGAAAGAGATACACGCCATCAAAGGGACATCGGTCAACGCCGGCGACCCCCTGATCGTCCTGGCCTAATAATTTAAGGAGGCGAACATGTTCGAAGCACTGGCGGACTTTATCCACAGCATGGGGATATTCAACCTGACCTGGGGGCATATCCTGATGATCGGCATCGCCTGCCTGCTCATCTACCTGGCGATCGTCAAAGGCTTCGAACCCCTGCTGCTGATTCCCATCGCCTTTGGGGTACTGCTGACCAACCTGCCTCTGGCCGATATGATGGCCGAGCCGATAATGGAAATCAAGGACAACATCATCCACACGACGCAGCCAGGCGGCCTGATGTACTACCTGTTCCAAGGCGACCATCTCGGCATCTTCCCACCCCTGATCTTCCTCGGCGTCGGGGCGATGACCGATTTCGGCCCGCTGATCGCCAACCCCAAATCCCTGCTCCTCGGCGCAGCTGCCCAGCTTGGTATCTTCATTACTTTCATCGCCGCCGTCGGCTCTGGGCTGTTCACTGCCCAGGAGGCGGCCTCGATCGGAATTATCGGTGGCGCCGACGGCCCGACCGCCATCTTCCTTTCTTCCCGCCTCGCCCCTCACCTCCTCGGCTCTATCGCCATCGCCGCCTACTCTTACATGGCCATGGTTCCGATCATCCAGCCGCCGATCATGCGGCTACTGACCACCAAAGAAGAACGGGCGATCAAGATGGAACAGCTGCGCGAGGTCAGCAAGAAGGAAAAGATTCTCTTTCCGATTGTCGTGACCATCGTCGTCGCACTGATCGTCCCCCCCGCCACCTCGTTGATCGGCATGCTGATGGTGGGCAACCTCTTCCGCGAATGCGGCGTCGCCGGCCGCCTTGAAGATACTGCGAAGAACGCCCTGATCAACAGCATTACTATCTTCCTCGGAATGTCGGTCGGAGCGACAGCGACTGCCGAAAATTTCCTTCGGGTGGAAACACTGGCCATCCTCTTCCTCGGCGTCACTGCCTTTGCCATCGGCACTGCAGGTGGAGTGCTGCTGGCCAAGCTGATGAACAAGGTCATGGGCGGCGGCATCAACCCGCTCATCGGCTCGGCCGGGGTATCGGCTGTGCCGATGGCGGCCAGGGTATCCCAGGTGGTCGGGCAGAAGGAGAATCCGTCCAACTTCCTGCTGATGCACGCCATGGGACCAAACGTCGCCGGCGTTATCGGCTCCGCCGTTGCGGCCGGAATTCTTCTTTCCCTGTTCAGATAAAAGGAACGACGCTTCTGGGTTTTTCGGCACTGGCAAAGGTACCAATTGGCCTCCCCTCACCCGGTTCGCCTTTGCCCTTGACATTTTCCCCCCAGTGGCATACAAATGCAGTAGTAACATTGTTCTTTGCTCCAGCTTCATTACTTGTAGTCACTGGCCAAGAGGTATTTCTTATCTCCGATCATCGTTTTTCAGATTTTTTATTCTAATTATCAATATGTTTCGTTTTTTTC
Organism: Desulfobulbaceae bacterium; assembly: GCA_008933635.1. GTDB lineage: Bacteria > Desulfobacterota > Desulfobulbia > Desulfobulbales > Desulfocapsaceae > Desulfoprunum. The sequence goes on from WBUQ01000004.1 coordinate 65,771, forward strand.
AATTGCCATAGCATTACTCCCGCCCTTGCCGGAGCTTGCACTTTTCAAACCGAGTCAACCTGAATGAAAGAAAGTACAGTAACGCTGTTAAATGAACTGAACCCGGAAATTCACCAACGCCTTGAAAAGGCAGTTCTCGAGGTGTTTTCCAATTCCGACTTCCACAAGGCCAGCATCAGGGATATAGCCAGCCGGGCCGGCGTCAGCTTTACGACGATCTACAAGCATTTCGGCAGCAAAGAACGCCTGGTCTTCGCCTTTGTCGATATCTGGATGGGCAAACTGACCGATCGTATAGTCGACCATCTTCAGGGTATCGAGAATCTCAAGGAAAAGCTGCGCAAGGTTTTCTGGCTGCAGCTCGACTATTACGAACGACATCAGGGGTTGGGTAAGATCGTCTTCATGACACTCCCGATGAAAACCTGGATGGCCGACGAAACCTTCAACCAGCGGCGGATGATGGACCTGCTGATCAGCGTCCTGCGCCAGGGACAGGAGGAAGGCGTCCTCAATTCCGACGTCCGGGCCGGCACCCTGCTCGATTTCCTGATGGGATTCGTTCAGCGCAGCTTCTTCATGTGGATACTGCGCGGCCAGAAAGAAAGCCTCTCCGAACAGGCCAACACCATGTTCGAGATGGTCTGGCGCGGCATGGCCAATCCCCAGGCTTCCGCCAGACAAGATTCCAAAATTACCGAGAAATAACCGTCGATCCTGCGCGGCCGAGAGGCCTCAATCCTAATCCCCCACATGGAGACGCAAATGAAGATACTGAAAATCGATCATCTTGGCATCGCCGTCAACAGCATGGACGAAGGAAAGACATTCTGGTCCGATATCCTCGGCTTGAAATTCGAGGGGGCGGAAACCGTTGCCGAACAGAAGGTGACCACCGCCTTCTTTCCGGTCGGCGAGAGTGAGGTGGAGCTCCTCGAATCCACTTCCCCCGACGGGCCGGTGGCCAAGTTTATCGAAAAGAAGGGCACAGGCTTTCAGCATGTCGCCTTCAGGGTGGAAAACATCGATGAGGCTCTTGCCGAACTGAAGGCCAAGGGTATTCAGCTTATCGACCAGGAGCCGCGAAAAGGTGCCGGCGGCGCCCGGATCGCCTTTCTCCATCCCAAGGCAACAGGCGGTGTACTGGTCGAACTCTGCGAACGATCCTAACTGCGACAGCACATCAGGAGGTACACCATGTCAGTGCATCCGGAAAGACAGAAATGGGAAGAGCTCGCCAGCAAGCAGATGAAGGGCAAGAGCCCCGACTCGCTCGACTGGATGACTCCTGAGGGCATCAAGGTCAAGGCCCTCTATACCGCCGAGGACCTGGAGGGAATCGAATCGGTCAACACCCTGCCCGGTCTCGCGCCCTACGTCCGCGGACCGATGGCAACGATGTATGCCGGCCGTCCTTGGACCATCCGCCAGTATGCCGGCTTCTCGACCGCCAAGGAGTCAAACGCCTTCTACCGCAAGGCGCTCGCCGCCGGCCAGAAGGGTCTCTCTGTGGCCTTCGACCTGGCAACCCACCGCGGCTATGATTCGGACCATCCCCGGGTCGCCGGTGATATCGGCAAGGCCGGAGTGGCCATCGACTCCGTCGAGGATATGAAAATCCTCTTCGACGGCATCCCGCTTGATCAGATGTCGGTCTCGATGACAATGAACGGAGCGGTCATCCCGATCCTCGCCGGCTATATCGTCGCCGCCGAGGAGCAGGGTGTCAGCCACGAACAGCTGACCGGCACCATCCAGAACGATATCCTCAAGGAGTACCTCACCCGTAACACCTATATCTACCCGCCGGGGCCCTCGATGCGGATCATCTCCGACATCATGGCCTTCTGCTCCAAAGAGATGCCGAAGTACAACACCATCAGCATCAGCGGCTACCACATGATGGAGGCCGGAGCCAACAGCGTGCTGCAGACGGCCTTCACCCTCGCCGACGGCGTGGAGTACGTCAAGGCTGCGCTGCGAAGCGGACTCGATGTCGACACTTTCGCTCCCAGGCTGTCGTTCTTCTTCGGCATAGGCATGAATTTCTTCATGGATATCGCCATGCTGAGGGCCGCGCGTTTCCTCTGGCACAGGCTGATGAGCCAGTTCCAGCCGAAAAACCCGCAATCGTCCATGCTCCGCACCCATTGTCAGACCTCCGGCTGGAGCCTGACCGAACAAGACCCCTACAACAACGTCATCAGGACGACCCTCGAGGCCCTTTCCGCAGTACTCGGCGGCACCCAGTCGCTGCACACCAACTCCTTTGACGAGGCTATCGGCCTGCCAACCGATTTCTCGGCCAGGATCGCCCGCAACACCCAGATCATCATCCAGGAAGAGAGTCAGATCTGCCACGTCATCGATCCGCTCGGCGGTTCATATTACCTTGAGTCACTGACCAACAGCATCATCAACGAAGCACATAAGATCATTCATGAAATCGAGGAACTGGGCGGAATGGCCAAAGCCATCGAATCCGGGATGCCAAAGATGCGCATCGAGGAATCAGCCGCCCGCAAGCAGGCAAGGATTGACCAGGGTCTCGATGTCATTGTCGGTGTCAATAAATATAAGCTGAAAGACGAGAAGATCGATTTCGAGGTCCGGGAAGTTCCGTCCTCAGTACGCGACGAGCAGGTCGAACGGCTGAAGCAGATTCGCTCCAGCCGTGACAACGCCGCTGTCGAGAAAGCCCTCGCAGACCTCACCCGGGCTGCCGAAGGCAACGGCAACCTGCTCGAGGCTGCGATACCGGCAGTCCGTGCCCGAGCCACCGTCGGCGAAATTTCCGATGCCATGGAGAAGGTTTTTGGACGTTTCGTCGCCACCACCCGCTGCATTTCCGGCGCGTATGCCTCTGAGTACGCAGGTGATGCCGAAATCATCGCTTCCCTCAGGGCCAGAACAGCCAGGTTCCTCGAACTGCAGGGCCGGCGGCCGCGCCTCCTGGTCACCAAAATGGGCCAGGACGGCCATGACCGCGGCTTCAAGGTCATCGCCAGCGCCTATGCCGACCTCGGATTCGACGTCGATATCAGCCCGATGTTCCAGACCCCTGAGGAAGCCGCCAAGATGGCCATCGAAAACGATGTCCATGTCGTCGGGGCCTCCAGCCTCGCCGCCGGACACAAGACGCTGGTCCCGGCCCTGATTGCCGAATTGATAAAACAGGGTGGCGAGGAAATCCTGGTCGTAGCCGGTGGGGTCATCCCGCCTGGTGACTATGAATTCCTCTTCACAGCCGGGGTCAAGGCGGTGTTTGGGCCAGGGACGCCGATCACCGCTTCCGCGGACAAGACCCTCAGCCTGCTTGAAGAAAAATACCTGCGCTGACGAATCGTTTGACAGGCAGTGAGCGGTGCCGGCGGAAGTGAGAACCCGCCGGCACCTTCTCCTCCGGCAATCCTTCAACAACGGACTGCCGGTTTCCGACCCCTACCACAACGACCATCCGTGAACGATGTTCAGTACTATATAGAAGGCATCCTGCAACAAAACAGGCTCGTCCTGGCCCGCACCATCACCCTGATCGAAAGCAGCCTGCCGGCACACCAGGAAATGGCCAGGAAGGTTATCGACCGCCTCCTGCCCTACACCGGCAAATCGTACCGCTTGGGCATCACCGGTGTGCCGGGTGCTGGCAAAAGCACTTTCATCGAGGGTTTCGGCACCATGCTGACCGATCTCGGTCACCGCGTGGCCGTGCTCGCCGTTGATCCAAGCAGCAGCCGCAGTGGCGGCAGCATCCTTGGCGATAAGACCAGGATGGAAAAACTGGCTGTCAATGACCGGGCCTTCATCCGGCCTTCCCCATCCCAGGGGACCTTAGGCGGTGTTGCCCGCAGGACAAGGGAGACCATGCTGGTCTGCGAGGCGGCCGGTTATGACGTGATCATTGTCGAGACTGTCGGTGTCGGGCAATCCGAGACCACGGTGGCCTCGATGGTCGATTTCTTCCTGGTGCTGATGATCGCAGGCGCCGGCGATGAACTTCAGGGTATCAAAAAGGGGGTCCTCGAGGTCGCCGATGCCATCGTCATCAACAAGACGGACGGTGATAATATCCATCGGGCCAAGATGGCGCAGAAGGATTACCAGGCCGCCCTGCATCTGCTGATGCGCTCCGATCCAGTCTGGTCGCCACCGGTTCTGACCTGCAGTTCACTGGAAATGACAGGGATGGAGGCCGTCTGGCAGACCATCAACGACCACCGGACCGCCCATAATGATGCGAACATGCTGGAGGCAAAACGAAAAACGCAGTCACTCGACTGGATGGGATTTCTCCTGGACGAGGGGCTGCGCCAGTGGTTCTATGAAAATCCACAGATCAAGGATCTTCTGCCACACCTGCGCGATGAGGTGTCAGCCGGGAGGCTGTCACCGACCGCCGCTGCCGATCAATTGCTGGGATGCATCAGGGGGCACGATTCCACACATTCCTGATACCGCCCGCCGCTAAGACTGGCAGACGTCCTACTTCTCCTGATACCAGCCGGAATACTTGACGTAGTTGTCGGCTATCCTAGCGATTTCTCCGGAAATCAGTTTCTCGCCGATATCCTTGACCTTCCGTGCCGGCACTCCGGCGTAGATACTCCCCGCAGCGACCAGCGTCCCCTGGGTGACCACCGCGCCGGCGGCAATGATGGTATGGCTCTCAACCACGCAGTCATCCATGACGATCGCCCCCATGCCGATGAGGACATTGTCGTGGACGGTGCAGCCATGGACGATGGCGTTGTGGCCGATCGACACCTTGTTGCCAATTGTAGTCGGAAATTTCTGATGGGTGCAGTGGATGACAGCACCGTCCTGAACGTTGACCCGGTTACCCATCCTGATAGAGTGCACATCCCCACGGATCACCGCATTGTACCAGATGCTGCACTCGTCGCCCATCACCACATCACCGACAACAACCGCGGTCTCGGCGAAGAAACACCCGACCCCGTATTGCGGCGTCTTGCCATTCAGTTCCCGGATGATCACAGTGCAGCTCCTTCAGTCAGTGCCGGGAACGACCGGCCCGGCCGGCGTTCCCGGTTGCACAGGCTATCCGATCACGCAGAGCGAGGCTCCCTTTGCCACGGTATCGCCGCTCTTGAACGGCACCGCCTTGACCACTCCGTCGCACGGGGCGGTGAGGGCATTTTCCATCTTCATCGCCTCGAGGATGACAATCGTCTCGCCCTTGGCCACCGTGTCGCCCACTGACTTGAGATACTTGACGATCATACCCGGCATGGGGGCCAGCAGCAGAGTGCCTGCCACATCTCCGCTCGGTTGGGCCGGAGCCGCCGCTGGCGCGCTCGCTGCCGGAGCGGTCACCGGAGCAGGTGCGGAGACGGCCACAGGTGCCGGGGCGGTACCCTGGACTGGCGGCGCAGGCACGACCGGGCCACCGACCGGATCCACCTCGACATTGAAATACTCGCCATCGACAAAGACATTGAAGGTCCGCAGGTTGGCCGTCTTTACCGGATTGTCAGCCTTTTTCTCAATCAGTTCACCGGCGAGAGCCTTCTTCACCAATTCATCCCGTTTTTTCACCTTTTCCAGGGTTGTCGGTCTGACACTGGCCGGCGGCTCGCTCCGGCCGTATTTCCATTCTAGAAATTTGCGGCCGGTAACCGGAAACTGGGCATACAGTATGACATCATCGATATCCGCCGCCAGATCGCCTATCTCCGCCTTGGCCTTCTCCAGTTCCGGTTCCAGCACCTCTGCCGGCCGGCAGGTGATCGGTTCTTCACCGCGCGGGTACCCCTTCAGGGCTTTCTTCTGCAGTTCGGGATTGATCGGTACCGCCGTCTTGCCGTAGAGACCGTAGCACAGGTCTTTGACCTGGCCGGTGATCATCCGGTACCGCTCTTCCGGTGTGTCGTGCAGGACATTGTTGACTGTCTGCACGCCGACAATCTGGCTGGTAGGCGTAACCAGCGGAATCTGGCCCAGATCCTTGCGCACCCGCGGCAGTTCGCGGTAGACCTCGTCGATCTTGTCGAGGGCATCCATTTCACGCAGCTGGTTGACCAGGTTGGAGAGCATGCCTCCCGGAGTCTGGTGCAACAGGACGTTGATGTCGATGATCGAGACCTTCGAGTCGTCGAGGAGGTGTTTGTATTTGGGCATCACCTGCTTTTCCAGAATCTCGTTGATCTCCGCCAGCTTCTTGATGTCGAAGCCGGTATCGCGATTCGTGCCGAGCAGGGCCATGACCAGGGGCTCAACGGCAGCGTGGGAAGTCCGGTACGCATAGGGGGTCATGCAGGTGTCAATGATATCGACACCCGCCTCGATGGCCTTGAGATGGGTCATCGGCGACATGCCGGAGGTGAAATGGCTGTGCAGGTGGATTGGCGCCTTGACCGCCGCCTTCAGGGCCTTGATCAGCGGATAGGCATCATACGGGGCCATCAGGCCGGCCATGTCCTTGACACAGATCGAATCGGCCCCCATGTCCTCCAATGCCCTGGCCTTGGCGACATAGTAGTCGAGGTTGTAGACCTCGCCACCCAGCCGGGGCTCGGTCAGGGTATAGCAGATGCACCCCTGGAAGTGCTTGCCGCTCTTCTTGATCTGCTTGACCACTGTCTCGAAGTTGCGATAGTCGTTCAGGGCATCGAAGGTGCGGAACACGTCCATGCCGTTCTCGGCCGCCCGCTCGACAAAGGCGAGAGCCAGATCGTCGGCGTAGTTGCGGTAGCCAACCAGGTTCTGGGCCCTGAGCAGCATCGAGAACGGCGTCTTTTTGATATACCTCTTCAAGGTCCGCAGACGTTCCCACGGATCCTCGTTGAGGAAGCGGTGCATGGTATCGAAGGTCGCTCCGCCCCAGGTCTCGATGGCCCAGAATCCGATCTCATCCATCAGTTCGGCGACCGGTATCATGTCCTCGGTCCGGCCGCGGGTGGCGAACAGGGATTGGTGGCCGTCCCGCAGGGAGAGATCCATGATCTTGACCGGATTTTTGGCCCTGGGACGATCGCTTTCATATCGTAACGCAGTCATCTTCACATTATCACTCATCGTGCATCTCCCTTTCGCATCATTTTCCGCACATCATGCAGGTTATCTGACCCGGCCGAAGGCTCGCATCTGGATCAGTCTGCGCATGGACATCATCTCCATTTTGCCGCTCATCACCCATCCACCTTCAACCGCCTGGACAGGCCTGGGGACGGGTAACTGGGGCTGTGCCGCAGCCAGCGCCTCCTCCTGCTGCAGGTAGGTGTTTACCGCAGCCAGGGCCGCAGCCATCTTCTTCTGCCGCTCTTCCATGTCCGTTCCTCTTTTGCCGGGCCGATGCAACTGATTGATCAGGTAACCGGCGTCATCATTGCTTTTCAGGATCAGGCGGGACAATCCGTTGATTCCCCGCCAGGCAAGCTTACTCGTAGATGGCGTACTCGGTCTCGGTACCGAGCAGGGCATCGATTTCAGCCTGCACCACCTGCCGCCGGTCATCATTGACCCACTTGTTCCAATCCTCGACCGACCGCCAGGTACTGATCACCATCCATTCATCGGTACGATCGATTCTCCTGAGCGTCTCACCGGAGATATAGCCGGGTTGATTCAGGGTCAGGCCTCTCAGCTTCTGGAGCAGAAGCGAAAGTTCGATACCTTCTTTTCCCGTCAGCCTGCGCTTGATGAAGATCTTGACTGCCATGGATCATTCTCCTTGGTGGTGTGTTTCAATACCGGGATAATTCCGGCTCTGACTATAATGGGATATTGCCGTGTTTCTTCATCGGGTTGCTGTCCCGCTTGTTCTGCAGCAGACCAAGGGCGCGGATGATCCGTGACCGTGTTATGGACGGCTCGATGATGTCGTCGATATACCCGCGCTGGGCGGCGACATAAGGGTTGGCGACGGTATCCTGATATTCCTTTTCCTTTTCGGCCAGGAACTCGACGGCGTTTTCGGCCTTTCTGGCCTGCCGTCCATACAGGACCTCGACCGCCCCCCGTGCGCCCATGACGGCGATCTCCGCTGACGGCCAGGCGTAATTGATATCGCCCCGGAGATGCTTCGACGACATCACGCAGTAAGCACCGCCATAGGCCTTGCGGGTAATGACGGTGATTTTCGGGACTGTCGCCTCGGCAAAGGCATAGAGGATCTTCGCCCCGTTGCGGATGACCCCGCCATACTCCTGTGCCGTCCCGGGCAGGAAACCGGGGACATCGACAAAGGTGACGATCGGGATGTTGAAGCAGTCGCAGAAGCGGACGAAACGCGCCCCCTTGACCGAGGAGTCGATGTCCAGGACACCGGAGAGATGCGCTGGCTGGTTGGCGACGATCCCGACACTGACGCCGTTATAGCGGGCGAAGCCGACGATCAGGTTCGGGGCAAAATTCTCCTTGATTTCAAAGAAGTCACCGTCATCCACAGTATGAAGAATGATCTCCTTCATATTGTAGGCGGCATTCGGGTTGTCTGGGATGATGGAATTGAGGTGCTCGGCGAGACGCCCCGGCGGATCGTCGCTGGCCAGCACTGGTGTCGACTCCAGGTTATTCTGGGGAAGGAAGGACATCATTTTCCGGATGTAGTTGATGGCATCGGCACCCGAAGTGGCAGCGTAATCTGACACGCCGCTGCGCGAGGAATGCATTGCCGCCCCGCCCAGTTCCTCTACGGTGACATCCTCATGGGTCACCGACTTGACGACCTTGGGACCGGTCAGGAACATGTAGGAGTTATTCTGCACCATGACAACGAAGTCGGTCAGGGCTGGAGAATACACCGCACCGCCGGCACAGGGACCGAAGATCGCCGAAATCTGCGGAACAACCCCCGAAGCCATGACATTGCGCAGAAAGATCTCGGTGTAGCCGGCCAGGCTCTCGATCCCTTCCTGGATACGGGCCCCACCGGAATCGTTGAGACCGATCACCGGCGCTCCGTTCTTCATCGCCAGGTCCATTATCTTGCAGATCTTCTCGGCAAAGGTCTCCGACAGGGATCCGCCGAGAACGGTGAAATCCTGGGCGAAGACATAGACGATCCTGCCGTCGATGGTACCGTGGCCGGTAACAACTCCATCACCCGGAAAAACCGTTTCCTCCATGCCGAAATCCCGGCAGCGATGGGTCTTGAACATATCGAATTCTTCAAAGGAGCCGGGATCGAGCAGCATCTCAATCCGCTCCCTGGCCGTCATCTTGCCCTGGGAATGCAGTTTGTCGATCTTATCCTGCCCCCCGCCCAGACGGGCCTGATCTCTGAGCCGGACCAGATGGTCCAGCCGATTCTGCGTATTCATAATGTCTCCTTGGCCTTTACGATCAAAATTCTGTCAAGCTGACAAGAGCAGGTGGAAATATGCCAGACACCTCATGACGGAGGTTGTCTTTCTGTCTCCGGCCTCCCGGGAGAAATCAGGAGAACGCCTCCTTGCAGAGACGACCGAGGGTGCCGAGATCCTTGCAGACATATATGCCGCTGTCTTCCATCGCCCGGATTTTGGCGGCAGCGGTTCCCTGGCCGCCACTGACGATGGCGCCGGCATGGCCCATTCTCCTCCCAGGCGGCGCGGTGAGACCGGCGATGAAACCAACCACCGGCTTCTTCATGTTCTGTTTGATCCAGGCCGCGGCCTTCTCCTCGGCGTTGCCGCCGATCTCTCCAACCATGACGACAGCCTCGGTGGCGGGATCGGCATTGAAGTGCTCGAGACAATCGAGGAATCCCGTACCGTTGACGGGGTCGCCACCGATGCCGATGCAGGTGGTCTGTCCAAGCCCGACCTGGGTGAGCTGGTGCACGACCTCATAGGTAAGAGTCCCGGAGCGGGAAACGACTCCCACTGGACCACCCGGCTTGTGGATAGCGCCGGGCATTATGCCGATCTTGCATTCACCCGGGGTGATGATACCGGGGCAGTTGGGCCCGATCAGGCGAGAGGCGGTTTGTCCCAGATGGTTCTTGACCCGGAGCATATCCATGACCGGAATTCCCTCGGTGATGCAGACGATCAGTTCGATTCCGGCATCGACTGCCTCGAGAATGGCATCGGCGGCGAAGGAGGGCGGTACCAGGATCATCGAGGCATTGGCCCCGGTCTCCCGCCGTGCCGCTCTTACCGTGTCAAAGACCGGTACCTCATCCATCAACTGACCGCCTTTTCCGGGGGTTACGCCCGCGACAACCTTTGTCCCATATTCGATGCACTGCCTGGCGTGAAACTGTCCCTCCTTGCCGGTAATACCCTGCACAAGAACACGCGTCTGGGAATTCACGAAGATACTCATCTCATGCCTCTACTGGTAGTGGAGCAGCCGCTCCCTTGAAATCAGACTAATGCGTTCAATACCTGGGCCTGGATCACCACGGCATTCTTTTATGATCTGGAATCTGGAGTGTGCGCGATGAACTCAGGCGACAATCTCCGCCACCTTGCGGGCAGCATCGGCGAGATCTTTGGCGTTGATCAGCGTCAACCCGGATTCCGCCAGAATCCTGCGCCCTTCCTCGACATTCGTCCCTTCCATCCGAACCACGACCGGAACGGTCAGGTTCACCTGCTGGGCGGCCTGGACAACGCCCTTGGCCAGTACGTCGCAACGGAGTATGCCGCCAAAGATATTGATCAGGATGCCTTTGACATTGGGATCACTGAGGATGATGCGGAAGCCGTTTTCTACCATCTCGGCATTGGCACCGCCGCCGACATCGAGGAAATTGGCCGGTGAGGCCCCTGCCTGTTTGATGATGTCCATCGTCGCCATCGCCAGGCCGGCGCCGTTGACCATGTTGCCGACGTTGCCGTCAAGCTTGATATAGTTCAGATTGAATTTCGCCGCCTCGGCCTCCGCCGGGTCGTCCTCGAAGGGATCGTGCATGGCGACCACATCGGGATGGCGGAACAGCGCGTTGGAATCGATATCGATTTTGGCATCCAGGGCCAGGATCGTATTGTCTTCGGTGATGATCAGCGGGTTGATCTCGACCAGCGAACAGTCATAATCGACGAACAGCCGGTAGAGGCTTTTCAACACGGCCGATGCCGTCTTCATCAGAGCCGGCTCGAGTTCCAGGCCGAAACAGACGTTGCGCAGGTGGAAGCCCTGGATGCCAATCAGCGGATTGACCGGCACCTTGATAATCCGCTCAGGGGTTTTCTCGGCCACTTCCTCGATATCCATGCCACCGTCCTGACTGGCGATAATGGTAATGGTCGCCGTCTCCCGGTCCGGGATGATCGAGAGATAGAGTTCTTTCTTGATCCTGACACCCTTCTCCACCAGCACTTTTCTGACCAGACGCCCCTCGGGGCCGGTCTGCTTGGTGACCAGCTGCATGCCGAGTATCGCTCCGGCCGCCGCCTCGGCTTCGGCGGCGCTTTTCGCAACCTTGACGCCGCCGCCCTTGCCCCGGCCGCCGGCATGGATCTGGGCCTTGACCGCGACTGGGAATCCCATTTCCCCGGCAAGCTGGACAACCTCTCCGGTTGTTTCGCAGACTCTCCCCTCGGGAACCGGGACACTATATTTCCGGAACAGTTCTTTCGCCTGGTATTCGTGAATCTTCATAGGTGTCCTCAGGCGGGCGGAAAAACTCCGCCCGCATCATGGTCGTCAATACCGGCCGGACCGGCAATCCGTCATTCTCCAGTCCGGCCGTTTCCTTCTCAGCTCTTGGGATAGCCAAGCTTGGCGAGGGTGGCGGTGATCTCGTCGAGTATCGCCGGATCATCGATGGTGGACGGCATGTTGTATTCCTTGCCACCGGCGATGGCGCGCATCGTGCCGCGAAGGATCTTGCCGGAACGGGTCTTCGGCAGCCGTGCCACCTGGGTGGCCTCGCGGAAGCAGGCGATCGGGCCGATAGCTTCCCGCACCATCTTCACCAGTTCCTCCTTGATCTCTTCACTGCTCCGGGTGACACCGGCCTTGACGACGAAAAGTCCGAGCGGCAGCTGGCCTTTGAGGTCGTCATGGGTACCGAACACGGCGCACTCTGCCACGTCGGGATGTGCGGCGATGATCTCCTCCATGGCCCCGGTCGAGAGGCGATGACCGGCAACATTGATGACGTCGTCCATCCGGCCCATGACATAGACGTACCCGTCCTCGTCGATATACCCGCCATCGCTGGTCTCATAATAGCCCGGGAACTTGGTCATGTACGACTTGACAAAGCGTTCGTCGTTGCGCCAGAGGGTGACCAGGTTGCCCGGCGGCAGAGGCAGCTTGATGACGATATTGCCTTCGGTATTGGGCGGCAGCACCTTGCAATCGTCGTCGACGACCTTGACGTCGTATCCCGGCAGAGGCTTGGTCGGCGATCCTTCCTTGACCGGCAGTTGCTCGATCCCGCGGCAGTTGCCGACGATCGCCCAGCCGGTCTCAGTCTGCCACCAGTGGTCGATGACCGGGACGCCGATCATATCCTCCGCCCAGTGCAGGGTATCGGGATCGGTGCGCTCACCGGCCAGATAGAGGCACTCGAAGCAGGAGATGTCGTATTTCTTGATGAATTCACCCTTCGGATCCTCTTTCTTAATCGCCCGGAAAGCTGTTGGGGCGGTGAACAGGCTTTTGACGCCATGCTGGGAGATGACACGCCAGAAGGCGCCTGCATCAGGAGTGCCGATGGGCTTGCCTTCATAGAGGATGGTAGTGGATCCCTGAATCAGCGGGGCGTAGATGATATAGGAATGGCCGACAACCCAGCCGACATCCGAGGCTGACCACCACACTTCGCCCGGATTGATGTTGTAGAGATTTTTCATCGTCCACAGCAGGGCGACCGCATGGCCTCCGTTATCCCGCAGAACACCTTTCGGCATGCCGGTGGTGCCTGACGTGTAGAGGATATACAGCGGATCGGTGGCATCGAGTTCAACACAGCCGACCGGCTTGGCCGCCGCAACCACGTCGTTCCAGTCTACGTCCCGGCCCGGCTTCATATCCGCCTTGATGATATCACGCTGGTACAGGATGACCTTCTTCACTTCATGAACAGACTGCTCGATCGCGCTGTCGACCAGCGGCTTGTACGCCAGGACCTTCTTCCCCTCGATGGCGCCGGAGGCGGTAATGATCAGTTTGGGCTGGGCGTGGTCGATGCGGATTGCCAGCTCATGGGCGGCGAACCCGCCGAAAACGACGGAATGGATGGCACCGAGGCGGGCACAGGCAAGCATCGCCACCGCCGCCTCCGGGATCATCGGCATATAGATGACGACCGTATCCCCTTTCTGAACTCCCTGATCCTGCAGAGCGCCGGCAAAGGTGGCGACCCGGCTCTGCAACTCCTTGTAGGTAATTTTGGCGATGGTATTGGTGACGGGGCTGTCATAGATAATCGCCGTTTGATCGGCACGGCCGTTCTCGACGTGGCGATCGATGGCATTGTAGCAGGTATTCATCTTCCCCCCGACAAACCAGCGGTAGAAGGGCGGGTTGGAGGAATCGAGCACCTTGTCGTACTGTTTGAACCAGGTGATACCTTTTGCAGCTTCGGCCCAAAACGCTTCAGGGTTTTGCACACTACTTTGGAACACAGAATCAAAATTACTCATACGCACTCCTCATCTGGTCTGAAAGTTAGCTCTTGTCCTGCTGCCTTTCCTTTGTATACAGCAAAGAAAATCAATCTTCAAGCGATTAATTGAACATTGTTACCATCACCTGCCGACACATAAAACTTCAAATTGATTTTAACCAATTATAACATCATGTTATAAATTAGATACATTCGAAAAGGATTGCCGAAATTCCGCCTCAAAGGGAAGCAGTTCGCAATCTTCAATCGAATAACATATTGTTTTTATGTGGCATATGAATATACCAGTGCGATCCCGAGATACTCAGTGTAACATTGTTACTATGCTTATACCATTATATAATCCCCACAGCGTGAGGTCCGGTAGAAACACAATCGCTCCCAACCACTGGCGCCCACCGCACCTAACAGGCAGAACTTATCTATAGATCTGTTTTAATGAATCTTTTATAAATCGCTGCCACCTTTCTGCATCACCTGCCAGACAGGCACATCCGGGAGCTGAAAATTTGAGCAACTCAATAATTTCAGGATGTTTCTCGCAAAAAGAATGTTGTTCTTTACGTAAAGGACGAATACTGCGTTCTTGCTTCCGTAAGAAGCGATGAGCAGAGTTGACCGAAAACGTCTCTGCTACTTTTTTACGACAGGCATCCAGACAGAAAGATTGCCCTTGACTGGCTCTCTGGATGGAGGATCGGCGGATTGGATATCACCGGAACCGACCTTCACCTTCCGCGGGAAAGCGAGGTACGGAATGATGGCTTCATTTTTCAAGCCGCCAATGCCATCATAGGTAATCGACACAACGGGAACACCGGTCCTCCGCTCGATTTCCCCGCGCATGGCCTCTGTGATCAGGGAGGCACAGCACAAGGCCGGACTGGTCTGCACAAAGAGAGCGACATCCGGGTAGTGTTTTTTGATGTAGTGTATCTTGAGAAGATTATCCATCGATTCGCCGGTGTTCTCAACCGAAATCCGGTACTCGGCCAGGATCTGTTCAGGGTCGTCGGCATACTCGAACTCCTCCTCGCCAAGGATGCGGTTGAAGATGCGGAAATACGCCTTTTCCATCTGGGTCATGGTCGCCAGCAGGGTCCGGTAGGACAGAAGATCGAGATACTTTCCCTCGTTGAACCACTTGCGGAAATACGTGCAGGCGATCATCTTGGCATAACAGCTGTACGGGGTAGTGATGACCTCCCCGCCGTTTTGCTCGATGAACCTGATCAGATCCTGGTTCATGACGCGGTTGTCGCGGACATAGAGGTCGCCAAAAATGGCGACCTTTGGCCGCTTCTCGGATATGGTGTCGATCCACTCGAAATGGGAGATGATCTCTGCCAGGGCATCCTCCTTGTCCCGCTTGCCCTCGAAGGCATCCGACAGAATCCGGATGCTTTTGTCGAGCACCCGGTCGGTCTCCCCTTTTTCCCTTTCGTAGGGGCGTATCCGGCACGCCACCTTGCGCAGCATACCGCCGAACATGTACGCGAAATAGGCGCTCATCGTCGCCTTCAGCGAAATATCCGAAAACGACAGCTGGCCGCTAAAGACTGCCGCCTCCTCCATCCCCCTTCCCTGTTGCCTCAGGATCTGCCGGATGTGATGAGGGTAAAGGCGGATATTGCAGGCGAGGGTAGATCGGTTGAGCCAGAGGACGGTATCGGCCGGATCGAGGCCATGGCTATCGATGCAGTTCATATACCCCTGGGCAATGGCGTTGAGCGGAATGCACTGACCGGTATTGTGCTTCAGGCTCTCGCGGATCGACTGCTCGCTCTCTTCCATCAGGATCGCGTTATAACCCTCGCGCCGGAGTGTGGCTGTCAGCAGACTGCAAGTCAGCCGGTCCCAGTTCGGAAAGACCACGTTTTTCCGGGTCAGGCCGGGCTCCAGGCTGGGGTTGACCGCGGCATAGTCGACCGGCAGCGTCCTCCTGCCGGCCTGCCGCCGGTGGTGGTTGCGAAAAGCCCGGATCGCCGCCTCGATCCTCGTCTCGTAACCGACGCTTGAGTCATGTTCATCCAGTTCCAGGATGAGATACGGCTTGCCATGTGCCTCCATGATGGCCTTGAAATATTCCACCCCGAAAGAATCGGGTGAGCATTTAAAGGATGTGACGTAAACGGGGTAGAGACCGTCACTGGCAGCAACCATCGATGCCGCCTCGAGGATTTTGGACGCATGCTCCCAATGCAGCTCCTGCAGCAGCGGCTTCAGCGCGGCAGTCTGCTGCGGATCAACCGGCAGCATGTCCTGGTAGTAGGCGTCGATGCCGAGACTGGCGAAAATTTCGGGAATGCCGCAGTTGAGCCCGGGCGACAGGACGGTATAGGGGCGACCGACCAGCACCACGCTGATCCCGCTGCCGGTTGCCAGCCGTTGCCGGCATATTTCCTGATAGCCTTCGCGACATTGCCGGTCGAAATCACCGGCCCGGTCGTAGGCCATCGAGACATCAAGAAAACCGATGGTTGTCCTGCTGATCTTCCGCAACATCCGGTAGAGTTGGACCTTGGCATGGAATGACGTATAGAGATATTTCACCAAAGGGGTGAGCACCCGTCCTTCCTCGCCATCCAATGCCTGAGAGACCAGCGGGGCGAGAAACTGGGTGTAGTAACAGTACTGGCGACGGCCATCCCTGCTCCGAGTTTCAAGATAGATTGGCAGGAAGACGAAATCGACACGTTCAAGCAGCCAGGCGATATGCCCGTGCATCGAAGCAACCGGCGCACAGAATTCAGCCCGGCTGATCGACTTGCCGGCCTTCAGTCCGCCGCGGTAAGACTCGCTCGATACGGTACGGATTCCGAGGAGATCAAAGAATTTCCGCCAGAACGGCAAATCGTCGACCATATGCACTGCTGCCGGCAAACCGACGACGATATTTTTACCCTTCCTGGCCTCCGGCCGGAAGGCCGATATCCTGCCGCGCTCCCGAAGCAGGCTAAAAGCTGCGCCCTGAGAATGCTTGCTGGTTGTGTCGCTGTCGTCACGGCCGCAGAGAAAGCCGTAGGCGACCCTGCTGCCATCGATATTGGCGATGCTGATTTTGCAATGATTGGTGCAGAGGTCGCAGACTTCGCCGCTGATTTTGATCTCACGGCGCCAGAGGTCGAAACCGATGAACGAGCTTGAGCTTTTCTGGAGCTCATCATGAAGGATGAGGGCCGTGCCGAGAGCTCCCGTGAGATGGCAGAACTTGGAAACCAGAATTGGTCGGCCGAGCCGCTGCTCGAAAGCTGCAACCAGGGCCTTGTTTTTTGCCGTAGCTCCCTGAAAATAAATAGTTGAACCGATCAGTTTCTCGGTCGCCACTTTCAGAAGATAGTTTTCGCAAACCGAATGCAGGGCAGAAGCCAGGACCTCGTCGACGGCATAACCCTCGCTCAGATAGTGATTGATATCCCGTTCCATGAAAACCGTGCAGCGGTCGCTGGCCAGCGGTGACGGCGTATTTTCCGCACGCCTTGAATACTCCCGCACATGGCAGCCGAGCCGTAAGGCCTGTTCCTCGATAAAGGAACCTGTGCCGGCGGCACAGACATTGTTCATCGTCGAAAACGTCACCTGTCCGTCCCGCATCGTCGTAAACTTGGCATCCTGCCCTCCGATTTCGATGATCGTATCGACTTCGGGATTAAGCTGACAGGCAGCCCGCGCATGGGCGGTGATCTCGTCGATTACCGCGTCGGCGCCGATGATCTTGCCGACAAACTTCCGGCCGCTGCCGGTGGTACCGCAGTGGATCACCTCGAACTTCACTGCCCTGCGGCGGCTGATCGCTTCGACGGCCCGAAAGATGTCCTGCACCGCTACAACCGGCTGACCGGCGGTCCGGGTATAGAGACCTGCGAGCACGTTGAGGGACCTGTCCATCAGAACCGCCTTGGTGCTGGTCGATCCGATATCCATGCCGAGATAAATCTCGACCCGCGACCCTTCTGCCAGCCCGGCATACAAGTCCACCTCGACCGGCAGACGCGTGCCTTCGGTAAACTCGTACTGTTCCTCACCGGCAAAATCGGGATAGGCGGACAGCTCCACCTGCAACGGGGGGTACTGGTATTCCTTTGGCGTTGCTTTGAACTCCAGCAGCAGATCCTCCGGGATTTTCAGGACAAGAGGGCGCAGATCGTCGAGACGGCGCTCCCGAAGGTCATCCATCAGGACAAAGGCGCAGCCGATGGCACCATAGACATGTCCCTTCTCAGGGATTTTCAATGTCAGGCCGGAGAATTGGCTGACATATTTCACCACCGCCGGATTACAGCCCACCCCGCCGCAGAAGATCACATCTCCTTCGATCCTCCGATTCAGCGCCAGTGTATCGACGATATTCTTGGCCAAACCACGGCACAGCCCGTCACTGATCTGGGCTATGCGGTACCCCTCCTGCTGGGCATGGATCAGGTCGGTCTTGGCGAAGACGGCACAGCGCGAAGCGATCTGCGGGCACGCTTCGCAGTTGCCGGCCGCCAGCCGTCCCAGTTCCTCGACACCTGAAAGACCGAGCCTGCCCGCCTGCTGATCGAGGAAGCTGCCGGTGCCGGCGGCACAGGAGGTATTCGACCTGCTGCCGAGATACTGTCCGTCACTGTCGAATTCCGAAAAGCTGAATTTCTCGCCGCCGACCAGGAGCATCCCCCGCAGACCGGGATGAAGATGGCGACAGGCGCTGACGCAGGCGATCTGGTTGTTGCAGCGCCGCTGAATCCTGAGGAATCCGGGCGCCGAAGCCGTTGCCGCCACATGGGAAATGGAAGGGAGATCGATCTCCGCCAACATCGACAGCACAGTCCCTTTGACATCGCCGTGATGAAAACGGTAGATCGTCTGGAAAACCGTCGACTCCGAAGTAACCACCGCCATTCCGACCGCCACGGAACCGATGTCGATGCCGAGCACCTGCCGTACGTCGTTCATTGTTCCTCCCTCCATTTCCCCCGGATCATACCGCAGCATCGGCCGTCAACCGCAGGACTAGAGTTTTTCCCTGATCTCGTTCCAGAACTGCTCCACCCCGTTTTTCCAGCCTGTGACATATATCCTGAATGATTCACCGTTCCCCTCGGCCCCGGCTTCCAGCAACGTATTGTCCTCTACCCTCTCCTGGAAGAAACTGCCAAGGACCCGGTCTTTCACCGCATTCTCGAGATCGGTCCAAGCTACGGCGTACATCAGTTCATCGTAATGGGCCGATCGAGCCCACAGCAGCCCGTCGCGCCGACCCGATTCGAAGAAGTTTCCCTCCGACCTGGCCTTTTCCTGTCGAAGACGCTCGATGATGTCGTGCAAACCCAGATCTTCCCGGATGCGCTTCTGGAAATCCTCTTTTCTCTGAATCGCCTCCATCACCGCATCCTGGAACATCTTGGAGAGATTGAATGATTCTCGCCATTTTTCCATTTTTTCATGCAGCATATCGGGAATGCTGACTGTGACCCGCTTGGCCATACATACCTCCTTGTAAAATTACATACTCATCTTTCCAATACGTATCATGAGATTGAAAACGTGTCAATGTACCGCAGTGCAATACACCGGCCTCATCGTCAGCCGCGGTTTCGAGGTCATGCCGGATACTGCCTTCGCCAAGCCGCGCAGCCTCGACAACTGCGAATTCTGCGGCCAGTGCGACTCGGCGTGTCCCGCCGGCGCCCTCACTGACAGCAAGGGTCACGGTCTCGGCCGGGCCGGCGATGTCACCAAGGTCAAGGCTACCTGCACCTATTGTGGTACAGGCTGCAATTTCTTTCTCAACTTCAGACATGACAGGGTGGTCCGGGTCACCTCAGATTTCAGCGCCCCGGTCAACCACGGCAATCTCTGTATCAAGGGCCGATACGGTTACGATCTCATCCATCCCCCCGGAAAACGCATTCGGACTCCGCTGATCAGGCAGGGAGAGGGGTGCCACGAAGCCAGCTGGGACGCAGCGCTGACCCTGGTCGCTTCCAGATTCAAGGAACTGGTCGACACCTAGGGACCTGAGAAGGTCGGCGGTTATTCATCTTCCCGCTGCGCCAACGAAGAGAATTTTCTGCTGTCGAAATGGGTGAGGACAGCGGTCGGCTCCAACAATGTCGATAACTGTGCCCGGGAGTGGGAAGTGCTTTGCCGGATATCGACCCTGATGGGCTACCCGATGTTCTACTACCACCCCTCCGAAATCATGGACGAGATCGCCTCGCTGGTATCAATCTACGGCGGCATCAGCTATGACCGTCTGGAGGAGAGAGGAATCCAGTGGCCCTGCCCGACCAAGGATCATCCCGGCACCACAACCCTCTGCACCGACCTGTTCCCCAGGCCTGGGGCAAGGCGACATTCATGGCCCTTGACCACCAGGGATCTGGGGAGACTCCCGATGAACAGTACCCCTATGTCCTGATCACCGGCCGCATCCGCGAACATTACAACAACGGTTCGATGACCAGGAGATCGCTGGGCATCAGCGACGTGGCGCCTGAAGAACTGGCCGAGATCAGCTTTACCGACGCGGCATCCCTGGGAATCAACAACAGTGACTGGATCAGGTTTTCATCCCGGCCGGCGAGTCAGGGTGCGCACCAAAGTCTGCGAGCGCAGTCAGTCCGGCAATGTTTTCATGAACTTCCATCACCAGAACGCTTTAACCAACATCCTCACATCTGGTTTTCGCGACCCTATCACCGGGACGCCGGAATATAAATCCTGCGCGGTTCGGATCGAACCATTGCGCCAGACCGAAGATGTCGTACCGTAATCATTAGGGAAGAAACAAACGGAAAAGGTCAAATGAACAGGAAGTATCATGATGGAACACAAATTATATATCGATGGCACATGGATCGCCGGTGGTCCGCCTCTTGAAGTCAGAAACAAATACTCCGGGGAGGTTGTTGCCACCATCGCCACAGCCGGGAAAGTCGAGGTCGATGCGGCCATCAACGCGGCCGTCCGGGCCAAAACGGTCATGGCGGAAATGCCGGCCTGGCAGCGAGCTGAGATACTGCTGCGAACAGCGTCACTGCTGCGCGAACAGGCGGACGATATCGCCGCCACCATCGCCGTCGAGGCAGGCAAAGCGATCAAGCACGCCCGGGTCGAGGTCGACCGGGCCCAGAGCACCTTCACCATAGCCGCCGAGGAGGCGAAACGGCTGCACGGCGAAACCGTGCCGCTCGATGCGGTTCCCTCCGGGGTCGGGTATTTCGGCTTCTGGACCAGACGACCCGTCGGCGTCATCGTCGCGATCAGCCCTTTCAACTTTCCGCTCAACCTCGTCTCCCACAAGGTAGCCCCGGCACTCGCTGCCGGCAATACCGTGATCCTCAAACCGGCCAGCAGCACCCCGCTGACCGCCGTCAAACTCTGCCGGATCCTGGAAGAGGCCGGCCTGCCGGCCGGTGCCATAAACCTGGTGATCGGCTCCGGCAGCACTGTCGGCGAATGGCTGATCACCGACCCGCGAGTGGACAAGATCACCTTTACCGGCAGCCCAGCGGTCGGTCGCCATATCCTCAGTGTCGCCGGCCTCAAGAAGGTGACATTGGAACTGGGCAATGCCTCGCCGGTGGTGATCGCAGCCGACGCCGATCTCGACCTCGCCGCCAGGCGCTGTGCCTTCGGCGCCTTCTACAACGCAGGTCAGGTCTGCATCTCGGTACAACGGATCTACTGCGAGCAGCAGGTGTATCAGGCATTCCTTGAACGGTTCGCAGATGCCACAGCCGCCCTCAAAACCGGCAATCCGCTTGAGGATGAGGTTGACGTGGGGCCGATGATCGACAGCAGGGAAATCGAGCGGGTCACCGGCTGGATCGATGAGGCGCTGGCTGCCGGAGCACAGCGGGTGCTGGGCGGTGAGCGTCAAAAGACAATCCTGCCGCCAACCATCCTCACCGACGTCGATCCGACCATGAGGATCGTTCGCGAGGAGGCATTCGGACCTGTAGTCTCAGTCTTCAACTGCCCCGATTTCGAAAATGCCCTGCGTCAAGCCGGCGATTCGCGCTTCGCCCTGCAGGCAGGCGTCTTCACCGCCGATCTCGACCGGGCCTTCAACGCAATCCGGCAGCTCAATTTCGGCGGAGTCATCATCAACGACATCCCCTCGTTCCGGGCCGACCACATGCCCTACGGCGGCAACCGCGAAAGCGGTCTCGGCCGGGAAGGCGTTCGCTTCGCGATGGAAGAAATGACCACTATCCAGATGGTGGCGATACGCACACGACACTGAAAGGATACGAACCATGGAACACACGCTGTGGATAGACGGAAGATGGACTGCCGGCGAAATCGGCAGCCGGATGGCGGTTATCAACCCAGCCGACGGCGGGACCATCGCCGAGGTGGTGGATGCCGGCCGTGACGATGTCGACCGGGCGGTACGGGCAGCCCGCCGCGCCTTCGACGACGGCCGCTGGTCGCGTCTGACCCCGGCGGAGCGGAGTCTGAGGTTGTGGAAGCTGGCCGATCTCCTCGAGTCCAGGGCCGCGGAATTCGCCCGCCTGGAATCGCTCAACACCGGCAAACCCTACGCCCTGGTCAGCCTGGGGGCCGACCTGCCGTTCGCTGTCGACAACCTCCGCTTCTTCGCCGGGGCGGCCCGCGATACCCATGGATCCCGTGCCGGCGAATTCGCTCCCGGCGGCTACACCTCGATCAGCCGTCGCGAACCGGTCGGCGTCGTCGGTCAGATTGCCCCGTGGAACTATCCGCTGATGATGGCGGTATGGAAACTGGGCCCGGCTTTGGCCGCCGGCTGCACCACGGTCCTGAAGCCGGCGTCGCTGACCCCGCTGACCACCCTGAAACTCGCAGAGCTGATCGCTGAGGCCGGCATTCCCGACGGTGTCGTCAACATCATCACCGGGCGCAGCGCCGGCCAGGCCCTGGTCGAACATCCCGATGTCAGAATGATCAGCGTCACCGGCTCAACCGAAGCTGGCCAGTCGATCATGCGCACTTCTGCCGCGAGCCTGAAACGGGTTCACCTGGAACTGGGCGGCAAAGCCCCGGTACTGGTCTTTGCCGATGCCGATATCGGAAAAGCGGCCACAAAGGCGGCCATCGGCGCAACCTTCAACAGCGGCCAGGACTGTACCGCCGCCACCCGTCTCTACGTCGAGGAGAAGATACGCCCGCAGATGGAAGAAGCCCTGGTTGCGGCCATGCGCAGCCGAGTCATCGGCGAGCCCTTCGCTGAAACCACCGAGATGGGGCCGATGATCTCCAGCGGTCACCGTGACACGGTGCAGAGCTCCGTCGACCGTGCCCAATCCGCCGGCGCCAGGATTCTGACCGGCGGTGGGACACCGTCACATTGCCCGGCAGGTTCGTATTTCGAACCCACCGTCATCGCCGATGCCGATCAGCGGTCGGAGATCATCCAGCGCGAGGTCTTCGGGCCGGTCATAACCATCAACTCGTTCAGGGACGAGGATGAAGCGGTGCGTCTGGCCAACGACGTGGTCTTCGGTCTCGCCGCCTCGGTCTTCACAGAGAACGCCGGCCGGGCGATGCGAGTCTCGGCCCGGCTGGAATTCGGCACGGTCTGGGTCAACGACCACATTCCCCTGGCCTCCGAATTTCCGCACGGCGGCTTCAAGCAATCCGGATTCGGCAAGGACCTCTCCGTCGAGGCGATGGGCGATTATCAGGTTACCAAGCACGTGATGATCGCCCACGACTGACCTCTGCTTCGACCTGCAATTCAGTCCGTTGAGCGGGGCGAGTCCGTGAAGGCGGTCAATCCGGCAAAGACCGGATGGTCGCCTTCGTGCCGCTGCACGGCAAGGACATCGGGGAGTTTCTGCAGCTGCTTGACTACCTGCTCGAGCTTCTCCGCCTCGTTGACCTGCAGCCACATCCGGCTCATTGCGCCGGTTCCGACCGGCATACAGACGATCCCCTCGAGATTGTAGGCCCGGCGTGAAAAAAGCCCGCAGATATGCGACATCACCCCAGGGTGGTTGTTGACCGTCAACTCCAGTACCATGCCGGCGGCAGCCGGTATTCGACAATTTTCAAGCCTGACATTTCTCGACATGGCTACCTCCCAGCATGATGGAATTGGCGGCACCAGGCGGCACCATCGGATAGACCTCTTCTTCCCGGTCGATCGGGATATTCAGCAGGCACGGCCCCTTCTCCGAGAAGAGCCTCGCCATCAGGCCAACCAGCTCGCCATTATCGGGCACAGAGTACGCCGGCATGCCGAAGCCGCGGGCGATGGCGGCGAAATCGATATCGATCTGGAAATCGGAAGCAAAAAACTGCTGGCGATAGAACAGGTTCTGCTGCTGCCGGACCAGACCGAGGGAGCGGTTGTTCATGACGATGATTTTGATGTCCGCCTGCTGTTCGACGGCCGTTGCCAGTTCCTGGATGTTCATCTGCAGACTGCCGTCACCGGTAAACAGCACCACCTGCCTTCCCGGATTGGCCAGCGCCGCCCCGATCGCCGCCGGCAGGCCGAAGCCCATGGTTCCGAGGCCGCCGGAGGTGAGGAGTTGTCTCGGGCGACCAAGCGGATAGACCTGGGCCGTCCACATCTGGTGCTTGCCGACATCGGTGGCGACAAAACCTCCTTCCCCCAGCATCGCCGCCGCCTGCAGAATCAGACCGTACGGTTTTTCCGGGACCACCGCCTCCGGGGTGGCCATCGGGTACATCTCCTGCAGTACCTGGATCTGCCGCCACCAGCTCCTGCGCTCCTGGCATTCAAGCAGCGGCAGCAGGGAAGCAAGGCTCTGCCGGACATCGCCCACCAGGGATACATTGGCCGGCTTCAGTTTCGATACCTCACTCGGATCGATATCCATGTGGATCACATGGGCTGCAGGACAGAATTCGACGATCCTGCCGGTTGCCCGGTCATCGAACCGGGCCCCGGCGGCGATGAACAGGTCGCAGTCCTGCAGCGCCATATTGGTCGAGCGGGCGGCATGCATGCCGAGCATGCCCAGGGCCTGGGGATGGCCGGCAGGCATTGAGCCAAGTCCCATCAGAGTCATCACCGCCGGAATACCCGAACGCTCCACGATTGCCCGGGCCTCTTCAGCCGCCTCGGCATGAATGATCCCGCCGCCCAGACACAGCACCGGCCGCCTGGCGCGGTTGATCATTTCCGCAGCAGCTGCCAGCTGCTGCCGGTCCGCAGGTTGCGTCTCCAGCCGACGCCCAGGCTCTGGCCACTGGTGGAAGGAGATTTCGGCCGACTGCACATCCTTCGGCACATCTATCAGTACCGGCCCTGGGCGCCCGGACAGGGCCAGAGCAAAGGCCCTGGGAACAACTTCAAGCAGTTCCTCCACCGAGCGGACGAGGAAATTGTGCTTGGTGATAGGTATCGACATGCCATAGATATCTACCTCCTGGAATGCGTCAGTGCCAATCAGCGACATCGGCACCTGACCGGTGATGCAGACCACCGGGATCGAATCGAGATAGGCGTCGGCGATGGCGGTCAGAATATTGGTCGCTCCCGGCCCCGAAGTGGCGAAACAGACACCGACCTGACCGGTAGTCCGGGCAATGCCCTGGGCGAGGAAACCAGCCCCCTGTTCGTGCCGGCAGAGAATATGGCGGAGGCGCCGACTCTCCGCCAGTGCTTCGTACAGCGGCAGGTTGGCTCCACCCGGGATGCCGGCAACGAGCTCCACCTCCTGCCGCTCAAGCAGTTTGATGATCAGCCGGGCTCCATTCATCGTATACATGTCGTTCTCCTTTGCTGGATGATGGGTTGCATCGGCACCGTGCGGCAGGGCAACAAAAAACCCCCGCCGGCGAAGCGCCGACGGGGGTTAATATGCTGTAACTGTTCTTTTTTATCCCCTCATGGCACTCCGCCTTCAACCTTTCGGACCACGACCACCACACTCACGTTCAGTGCCACGCTGAGAATTATGCCGGTGAACTGGTCGATCTGCATTGTCCGGATGCCGTTTGAGGGTAAATTCCAAGTACTACTGTTTGAACGGATAGCAGAAGAAAACAAACCCGTCAAGGGCTTTCCGGTCCAATATCAGGACAGACTGTTGCCGCAGGCCGCCATTGCCAGCCATCATTTCTGTTCCTGATACATATTCCATTCACACTGAGCCATCGGTTCGAACCCCTGCTCCTGGACAAGGATATAACAGTAACAGCAGATCGAAATCGACTGCCTTGCCGTCCTGATCCGGTCCATCCAGCTCAGCTCTGAGGCATGGGCCTCCAGAACGGTAAGGTCCGACCCGAGCGAGGATAGGGCAACCCCCGATCCTATTGCCCCGGACATGGACAGGAACCTCCTCCTGCTGATTTCCATACACTCTCCTTTCTGGTTGTGAATGATTGAAGGAACTGCCGTTAACCTGTGACGCAGTCAGACATCGCTCATTTCCTGCTTCCCGGCATCATCCTCTGGGCAGGCGGCGAAAATTCCCCGTCCTGTCGTATTCCCTCCCGTCTTCTTCCGGATTCGCATGCACTCCAGCAAGAAAACGGGGAATCAGTATTTCAACGATCAATCCCCGGTCCTCCAGTATCGGTCCTGGCAGACGGAGAACCATCCTAACCCCGCCATCCTCGATCTCCGGCATCAGGATGCCGCAGCCGGCAGCCGAGGCGGCGATCCGTACTCCTGTCTCATCGTCACCGCCAAGGCCGTCCTCGAAACTGAGGACGCAGACGTGGTCGCTTCCGACGGCTATGACGCATCCCGATCCTTTGCCTGTACTCAGGCAACCGGAAGGATCGCATGACGACTCGGGAAAAGCATGCGCTCCGCCCTGCACCGGTATGAATTGAATCATCATTCTGCCCGCCTTGCTGATGACGACCTGCATTCGCTGGAAACGTCAAGAATTCGCCAGGAATCGATCTTTTAATGAGTGGAAGATATAGATGGTTCTTTCCTGGTGACAACGAATTTCCTTCGCGTTACCAATAACGACAAAAACAGATATGTATTTCTTTTTATTCGATTTTTATGCAAGCAATATGACTGCAGGAGTGTAGGCGAAAATCCTACTGGGCCATAGGGAAAATCACCACCTGCTGTCAGGCTGCGCCCGACCTCTGCCCATCCGGCTGCACGTCCTGCGCCCTGGAGGCAGAATCGAATACACCGTCAACTGCCCGGAACAAAAGAAGTGGACTTGGCAGCAAGGCTGGTTATCATATCAGCATGATTCACGACCAACCCGTCCATCCGCAATTCTTCAGGGAATACCGCCTCCGCCTGCTCATCCTGTCGGTTATGGTTGCCGGCTTTCTCTTCGGATTCGCCGACCAGGTCTCCAACCGGAACTTCGAGCGCCTCCACATCTTTCTGTTCAACCTCTGCAGCGGCGGCTTTGTCATCCTCTACCACACCGAAAACACCGCGCAGCCGTCACCAAGGGCCTATGGCTTTCTGGTCCTCAGTTTTTGCTATGCCGTCTTCGCTTTCTTCAAGCTCTACCTGCCGGCGGCTGTCATCTCGGTAATCCTGGCCTTTGTGGTGGAATCCATCCGGATGCAGAAATTCCCCTTCGTGCCCCTCGACCTCTTTTCCGCCCGAACCCCAATTATCGACAAGTTTCACCACGCTTCCATCCTCTGCCTCTCCATCTCCCTGATCATCGCCGCCTTCGTCGTCGTCAACAATGACGCCCTGCACTGGATCGCCAACCGGAACCTGACCCTGAATCTTTTCTTCCTCGGCTACTCCTTCCCGTTGTCGCTGATGGCGATGTCGGTGATGTTCTCCTTTGTCGATGAAGCCAGATCGCCCGCCTTGCAATGGCTCCAGCATTTCTTCTTCTGGTTCGTCACCCTCGGCGTCGTGGTGTTCTTCGTCTTCATCCTGAAGGAGATGATGTCGGCAAAATTCATCATCGCCTCGGCACTTTTCGTTGTCGTTGCCATGATGCTGGCTTTCTTCGTCCGCTACGGACGAGCCGTGCAGCAGAAGCAATTCCTCCTTTCCGGCATGTGCTTTCTGCTGTTTACCGGCATCACCGGCGTCATCTATATCGTTCTCGCCCAGTTTCCCGGCCCATACCAGACCTGGGGGCGGCTGCTGCTCAACAGCCACGCCTACCTCGCACTCTACGGCTGGAGCCTGAGCGGCATGCTGGTGCTGATCCGCTGGAATGATTTCCCGCTGCAGGTCAACTCCATCTGGGTGATCGGTCTGCACTGGATCACCCTCAGCGTCATGGCCCCGCTGGGCAAGACCAATCTGGTGGTGGCCATATTGACCATATCGCTCTACCTCTATTTCCTTTCCCAATTCTTCCAACGCAACCGATGACGGAGAATGCGATGAACAAGATGCCTGTCAGGATTTACAGCCTCAGCACCTGCGTGCATTGCGCTGCCCTGAAGAAGATGCTGCAACGGCACGATATCCCGTTCGAGTTCACCGATATCGACCTGATGGCCAAAGACGAACGGCGGCAATTCCTCCAGGAGATTGCCCCGTACAATCCGC
This sequence comes from Desulfobulbaceae bacterium, assembly GCA_008933635.1. Classification (GTDB taxonomy): domain Bacteria; phylum Desulfobacterota; class Desulfobulbia; order Desulfobulbales; family Desulfocapsaceae; genus Desulfoprunum. The sequence continues at coordinate 93,760 of WBUQ01000004.1, forward strand.
AGAAGACCTTTCCGATCATCATCATCAACAACAAGGCGATAGTCGGTTTCCGCAGGGAAATGATCGAACGCGAACTGGGGATCAGCTGATGGACATCGAAAAACTGTACAACAGCCTGCAGAAGATCAACGAACCGAAGGGATATTTCTTCAACCGCGACCGGGAGCAGACGATGGCGCTGCTGGCGGGTCTGGCGACCAACAAGGAGCGGTACGGTTACACGCTCTGCCCCTGTCGGCTCGGTAGCGAAGACCGGGAAGCCGACAGCGACATCATCTGCCCCTGCGATTACCGCGCCCCTGATGTGGCTGAGTTCGGCAGCTGTTACTGCGGCCTGTACGTCAGTCGGGAGTGGAATGAGGAAAAAATCCCCCACGTCTACGTCCCGGAACGCCGGCCGCCTGAGAGATGCTGAAACTGCGATAAAATACCCGGCATGACCGTTGATCTTTGAAACGCCAGAGTATACGCTTTTCAGAGAGGATACTTTTCGGCGGAGTTCCGGATGCATATCCCTCCCAGCTGTCTGCCGGGAAGGAGGAAGCCAGGACAACTGTCGAGCATGGTGTCGACTCCCCAACGCCGGCACACAACAAATCCACTGAGTGAGCTGCCATGAACACTATCGTCCGCACGATCTGCCTGGTATTCTGTCTCGTCCTCTTGGTCGGCCCGGTTGCTTCCTGCAAGAAAAAGACGCCGACACCGGGAAGCGAACCTGGTGCCCGGGCCACGGAATCGGAGATGATGGGAGCCTCCGAAACCGACGCCTTGGACAATGCCGGCAAGGATGATTTCAACTTGATGGGCGCTCAGGATGACGAATACAAGAAGATGTACGGCCGGTCGAGCAAGCCTCTGCTTCCGGTCTATTTCGATTTTGAGGAAGCCGGGATCAGTGAATCCCAGGGTGAGCGGTTACAGCAGAACGCCCGTTATCTGCTCGCAAACCCAGAGATCAGCATCACCATCGAAGGCAACTGCGACGACCGGGGAACCAGCGATTACAATCTCGCCCTGGGTGAGAGAAGGGCCCAGGCCGCCAGGGATTATCTGCTGCAGTTCGGGGTGGACATGTCCCGGATGCGGACCAAGAGCTACGGTGAAGAACGTCCGCTCTTCCCCTCCAGAGGCGAGGCCTCATGGGCCGAGAATCGCCGCGATGATTTCGTCATCGACGAGTAAGCACTGCCGGCCGGCAGGCCTTCTCTCCACCTGCCGGCCATTTCCTGCCAGCCGATCCACCCCCTCCGCAACGCCATCTGGGCGAGAAATTCCTAATCCATCGCGACAGGGCTGCCGATACAGGGAGAAAAGGGCCGCCCTTGCAGGACAGCATATCCTGCTGCCTCGACGTAAACCGGCACTTCAGCAACAACCGCAATCTCAGCCAACCCCAGCACCGGTGAGTGTATGAGCGAGTACACAGTCCAGAAAGGCGACACCATCGCCCGGGTGATCCAGAATCTCCAGACCGACTGGCAGACACTGCGCCGCCAGAATCCTGAGGCTGTAGGCAGATCGAGCAGGAACGGCAACTGGTTCCTCAGGGAAGGGATGTCCGTCAAGGTCAGCGGCCAGGGTTTCTCCAAGGTCCTCGACGAAGCCAGGCAACCGGCGCCTCCTCCTGCAACGGATCAGGAGACGGTGCCGTCGGCCGCCGGCGATGCCACCGGAAACGTCTATACCGTCAAGACCGGCGATACCCTCTGGGACCTGGCTGTCAACAGATTCCATGTCAACCTCGACGATCTGATCAAAGACAACAACATCAGCAACCCCGACCTCATTCAGGTCGGCCAGCAGCTGAAAATCCGGGAAACCGTCCAGCTCCCGTCCAGCGAAGTGACCGCCAGCTGGTACGGCAAGGGCTTTCACGGCAGACCAATGGCCAATGGCAAGCCGTTCAACATGTACGCCAACACCATCGCCCACAAGGAACTGCCTCTCGGCACCGAGGTGGAATTGAACAACCCGCAGACCGGGGCCTCGATCAGGGCCGTGGTGACCGATCGCGGGCCCTTCATCGAAGGGCGGGACGTCGACCTCAGCTATGGCCTGGCCCGCAAGCTTTCCCTGCTGGAAGACGGCATCGGCAAACTGATCATGAAGGTGCTCTGACCCTCCTCCCCCAGCCATTCAGATCTTCACGAAGGCCGGTTGCACGATGCTGCAGCCGGCCTTGATGCGTCAGTGAACCGGCTGTCCGGAAGTCTGAAGGATCGCGGCCATTGTTCGCTGGATCTGTCTTCCGGCTTGATTTCCCCAGCAACCTGTATTACCTGGTATTACCAGCATCAGTAAAACAGCAGGAGAACGGGAATGAGCAAAAACCGCGAGCGCATCATCACCTTCAAGACCGATGAGGAAATGGCCGACCGGCTGGACCGGATTGCCAACAAGTCGGAATTCATCCGCCGGGCCATCCTTACCGCCCTCGATCAGGACTGCCCGCTCTGCCAGGGAACCGGCTCGCTGAACAGCGAACAGCGCCGGCACTGGCAGCATTTCCTCTCAATGCACACCCTCACCCATTGCGAACAATGCAATGCCGTGCATTTCGTCTGCAACGAGATGCAACAAAAAGACCTGCAATGAAAACAACCGGCATGAAGACCCTATTACGACAAACAACTCTGCAACTGGCCGTTCTGCTGGTTCTGACTTCTGCGGCAGCTGCGGCACCTCTGGAAATCTTCGTCTCCATTCCGCCCCAGAAATGGCTGAGCGAGAAAATCGGCGGCGAGCTTGTGTCCACCAACGTTCTGGTGGTCAGAGGCCAGGATCCTCACACCTTCGAGCCGACGCCGAGACAGATATCCAGCCTCGCCCGTTCCCGGCTCTATTTCACCATCGGCATGGAGTTCGAACAGCAGATCACGCAAAAGCTTGATGGCACCGTCGCGTCGATGCGGATGGTTGACACCACCGCAACCATCGACAGGATTCCGGCCATCGCCCATGAGCAGGAAGAGGGACACGACGTCCATGTCTCCCATGCCGCCGACGGTCATGGGGAGGAACCAGAAAAACCGGCAGGCCAAGAAGAACATGAAAGGCACGCCCACCACCATCCCGGGGACGATCCCCATGTCTGGCTCTCCCCGCCGAATCTGATCAGAATGGCGAAGGTCATGGCGGAGGCGATGATCGCCGCCGATCCCGAACATGCCGCCACCTACAGACAGAACCTGAATCAGACCACTGACTCCCTGACCCAGCTCCACCGCGATATCGCCACCATGCTTGCTCCATTCAGAGGCGCCTCCTTCTACGTCTTCCACCCCTCCTTCGGCTATTTTGCCCGAGAATACGGACTGCGCCAGGAAGCTGTGGAGATTTCAGGCAAGTCGCCGACACCGAAACAGATCTCGAACCTGATTGCGAAGGCCAAAGAGGACAAGGTACGGATCATCTTCGTGCAGCCGCAGTTCGACAGCAAGAGCGCCACCGCCGTGGCCCGGGCCATCGGCGGAGTGGTCGAACCGCTTGATGCCCTGGCCGGGGACATCCCCGCCAACCTCCGGACCATGGCCCTACAGATCAAAAACGCCCTTGATCATTCACCCCGGACCCAGCCATGACCGGAGAAACAGCCGCCATCGCCATCCGCGACCTGAGCTTTGCCTACGACGATATCCAGATTCTCTGCAACGTCAACCTCGATATCTGGCAGGGCGACTCGCTCTGCATCGTCGGACCCAATGGCGGCGGGAAAACGACTCTGATCAAGCTTATACTCGGCCTGCTGTCGCCTGATTGCGGCAGGATCAGTATTTTTGGCGAAAGTCCCGAGGAGGCGCGTCTGCGGGTCGGCTACGTTCCGCAGTACGCCAAATACGACCCGCAGTTTCCGATCTCGGTTCTGGATGTGGTGATGATGGGACGGCTGGCGGGGACCCTGCGCAACCGTTTTTCTGCCAGGGACAAGACCGCGGTCATGCACGCCCTTGACCAGGCAGGTCTGGCCGATCTGGCGTCACGCCCCTTCCCGGCAATCTCCGGCGGCCAGCGCCAGCGGACACTGATCGCCCGGGCCCTCGCCTCTGGCGGCGACATCCTGATCCTCGACGAACCGACGGCCAATATCGACCACGAGTCGGAGATCAAATTTCTCGATCTGCTCAGGGGCCTGAACGAGCGGATGACCATCCTGATGGTGACCCATGAGGTCGGGTTTGCCTCGACCTTCTTCAAGCGGATCGCCTGCGTCAACCGGCAGGTGGTAATCCACCCGACCAGCGAATTGACCGGTCAGTTGATCCAGGAAATGTACGGCGGCGACCTGAAAATGATCCGACATGACCACCGCTGCAGCGAGGAGGGCCATCGCCATGAATGATTTCCTGGCGGCCCTGGCCGACCCCAACCTCCCCTTTTTCCGTTACGCCGTCCTCACCGGGATCTTCGCCTCGATCCCCTTCGGCATGATCGGCACCTATGTCGTGGTACGGCGCATCAGCTACATCGCCGGGGCCATCTCCCACTGCATCCTCGGCGGAGTCGGGGCAGGACTCTACCTGCAGAACGCCCTCGGCATCACCTGGTTCGGACCGCTGCACGGGGCTATCGCCGTCGCCCTCCTGGCCTCGGTGATCCTGGCAATGGTCAGCATGCATGCGAAGCAGCGGGAAGACAGCGTCATCGGCGCCCTGTGGTCGGTCGGCATGGCGGCCGGTCTGATATTCATCGCTAAAACACCGGGCTACAGCGATCCGATGAGCTACCTCTTCGGCAACATCCTGCTCATCACCCGCTCCGACTTCTTCTTTGTCCTTGCCCTCGACGTTCTGGTCATCGGCGTCATCGGCTATTTCTACAACACCTTCCTCGCCCTCTGTTTCGACGAGGAGTACGCCCGGCTGCGCGGCATCCGGACCCACTTGATCTATCTGCTGCTGCTCTGCCTGGTGGCGATGACCATCGTCCTGCTGGTGCGGGTCGTCGGCATCGTCATGGTGATTGCCCTGTTGACCCTGCCGGCGGCCATCGCCGGCAATTTTGCCCGCAATATTCTGCAGATGATGGTGCTGTCGACCATCTTCTGCATCCTTTTCATCGTGTTCGGCCTGGGAGTGAGCTACAACCTCGACCTGCCGAGCGGTCCGGTGATCATTATCTTTGCCGCGGTGGCCTATCTGGCGGCCATCCTCGGCATGAGGGTACTGGGAAAAAATTGATGGGCAGGCGGATCAGCCGGCTGCTTCCGGTTGATCCACGGTGCAGACAGCCATCAGGTCGAGGGACGCATCGTAGTTCTCCCGCTTGTAGTAGAGGTCACGGGAGGTGTAGCGCTCACGGAAGCGGCGGTCGAGATTGTGGATTTTTTTACCGATTTCGGCCTGCAAATGGAGCATCAGAAGCTTGAGCCGGCCGCCTGGGGACGAGCCCTCCGGGCTCTGTTTGATCCGGGCCCGTTCCCGGATGATCCGGATGCGCTCGGCCTCGACCGCATAGACCGGTTTGACTGCGAACAGACCGAGCATCTCAATCTTGCCGAAATGGCGGCCCAGCAGCTTTTTCAGCTCTTCAGCGCTGTACTCCCGGACATGGAAAGGGTTCCATGGCCTGGTCCCCGGATGCAGCCGCAGCGGCCCGTTCGGGGTGGTGAAGATGACCTTGCCGCCGGGACGCACAACCCTCCGGATCTCGGCCAGGAACTGCTGGAGGTCAACGATGTGTTCAATCACCTGGAAACAGGTGATGACATCGAAGCTCTTGTCGGCAAAGGGCAGGCGGCGGCCATCGATGCGGTGGAATTCTATGCCGGCCGGGCCGTACTGACGGCGTGCGATGTCGACCGCCTCCGGTGAGACGTCGACCCCGACCACCCTGGCGCCTGACGCCTTGATCACCCGCGTGCCGTAACCGGTATTGCAGCCCAGGTCGAGGACATCCTTGCCGGCCGCATACAGCGCGGCCTGCTCGTAGGCGCGGGTGTGGATCAGATGAAGAACGAAATCCTTGTTGCTGGCGAATTTCTCCGGCTCGATGATTTCGTGCTTTTCCGCCTGCAGGCTGACCATTTCCTCATGCGACAACATCGGTCCGCGCTCTCCCTTCAGCCCTGATGCCACTGCATCTGCTCACCCGCATGTTCCCCCTTCCTTGCCTCTGATGCACTACTGCGTCACAGCACCGACAGCCGGTGTCCGTTTTGCTGCATATGTATCCATCCGGGGATCAGTCCGCAAGGCTTTTCGACGCCTGGCGCCACAGTTTATCCGCTTCGTAGGAACTGCGGACGAAGGGGCCGGAGGCGACACCGGCAAAGCCGCGAAAAAGGGCCTCATCCCGGAGAGCTGCAAATTCTTCCGGCGGGAGAAAGCGGACGACCGGCAGGTTCGCCGGCGAAGGCTGCAGATACTGGCCCATGGTGAGGATGTCGCACCCGGCACGGCGCAGATCGTTCCATACCTGCCGCAGCTCATCGACCGATTCTCCCAGGCCGAGCATCATGCCGGATTTGCAGACCATGTGCGGCATGACGCGTTTGACTTCCGCCAGCAATGCCAGCGAACGGAGGTACCGCGCCTGCGGCCGGACCAGCGGATAGAGACGGGGGACCGTCTCGATGTTGTGGTTGAGGACATGCGGACCTGCGGCAAGGATGACCGACAGCGCCTCCCAGTCACCCTGCAGATCGGGGATCAGCACCTCAACCTGGGCTGCCGGAGCCTTTTCCCTGACCGCCCGGATCGTCGCGGCGAAGGCGGAGGCGCCGCCGTCGGCAAGATCATCGCGGGTTACCGAAGTGATCACCACGTAGCGGAGGCCGAGTGAGGCCACCGCCTCGGCCACCCTTTCCGGTTCATCTGGATCCGGGGGCAAAGGCGCTTCATGACGGACGGCGCAGAAACCGCAGTTGCGGCTGCAGCGGTCACCGAGAATCATGAAGGTGGCAGTGCCCCTGGCAAAGCACTCGAACTGGTTCGGACACTTGGCCTCCTGACAGACCGTGTGCAGCCCGCTGCCGTGCAGCAGCCTGCGGACATTCTCGTATTCGGGTCCTGCAGGCAGCCGCCGCCTGAGCCAGCCCGGTTTGCCGACGCTGATCGCGCTCCGCTGTCCGCATACCATCAGGCAGCCTCCTTACGAAGCAAGTCCTCGCTGCCGATTTCCACCACTCCCCCGAACAGATCCTGCAGGTGGTGCGGCAGAAGCCGGGCAGCTTCAATGGTTGGCACGTCCCGCCCGGCCTCCCTGGACAGGGAGGTCATCCGCACCCCGCTCAGACCGCACGGATTGATCCAGGAAAAAGGCAGCAGGGAAGTATTGACGTTCAGCGCCAGACCATGGAAGGCGACCCCGTGCCGGACGGCAATGCCGACACTGCCGAGCTTGTCGCCGCTGGACCAGACGCCGCGGCCCCGCGCATCACGCT
>WBUQ01000226.1 GCA_008933635.1 Desulfobulbaceae bacterium
ACATTGTATACTCACCATTGCATACCGCACTTCGGCGATATTCTCAACCATCTCGAGACGGCCGCAAAGGGCCTGGACAGACGCAGACAGCCATTGAAAAAACGTCCCGTTCTGCTACGATGGCCGGGGTGGTTTTTCTGCAACCGGCAAGGGAAGCGTCTGCATAAACGAGGGGGAGGATTACGGTTGGAGCACGACAAACGAAGATCGAAGCGGGTCGCGGCCTCGTTCCCGGTCACGGTCGAAGGGATATCGGCGACCTGGACCGCCACGGCAAAAAATTTCGGGGTCGACGGCATGTGTTATGCGCTGCCGCGGGAGCAGGCCGGCACAATCGACGAGCAGGAGGTCTTCCTGACCTTCTCCCCGGTGAAGGAGCTGAAACCGGTCAGGGTGATGGGCTGGATCGTGTACCGCTCGGCCAAGGGCGACACCGCCGAGATCGGTGTCACCTTCATGTTTCTCACCCCAGGCGATGAACAGTTGCTGCAGGACTGCCTGGAACGCCGCCACTGAACAGTGCTGCCGGGATCAACGGGATCAGCAGGCAAGGCTGCCGGTTGTGAGGCATCTCCGCCGGATCCGGCGATCCGGATGATGGCCGACAGCCCCCGTGCCGGTCTGGCACCGGCACTCCGCAACGGCAGGAAGCGCTAGCCGCGGATGGCATAGCCGCCATCGACGGTGATCACCTGCCCCTGGATCATCGCCGACAATCGGCTGCAGAGGAAGAGGGCGACATCGGCGACGTCGTCCGGGGTGGTCAGCCGGCCCAGCGGCGTCCGTTCCATGGCCGCGGCGAGGATCTGCTCGCGGTTGGGGAAATGTTTCAGCGCATCGGTATCCACCGCCCCGGCACTGATGGTGTTGATGTTGATCCCCAGCCTTCCGAGTTCAACCGCCAGGTGCCGGACCAGTGATTCCAGCGCCGCCTTGGAGGCCCCGACAGTGGTGTAGTTCTCGATGGCCCTGATCGCCCCGAGGCTGGAGACGGCGATGACTCTGCTGCCGCTCCGCATCAGCGGCACCCCCTGCTGCACCAGGGTCAGCAGGGCCCGGGCGTTGATCTCCATCGCCCAGTTCCAGTGCCGCTCAGTCAGTTCCAGGGCCGGTTTGAGCACACCCGATGCGGCATTGCTGACCAGGATATCAAGGCGATCGCCAAAAGCTGCGACCAACTGCGCGAACATCTCCTTCACATCGGCCTCGTTGGCGACATTGGCCTTGACCAGCAGGCACCGCCGCCCGGTTCCGGCTACCGCCGCAGCGGTCTCTTCCGCGTCTCTCCTGTGCCGCACGTAATTGACCACCACATCCGCCCCGCTCTCCGCCAGCCGGATGGCGATCGCCCGCCCGATTCCCCTCGATCCGCCGGTAATCAGCGCCACCTTGCCATTGAGTTCAAACATATCCATGCCTCGCTCGCCTGAGTGTGTTCTCTTGCCCCGCTACCGTCCTTCCCGGGAGTTCCATTGCATCACACTTGCGGTCGCAAGGCAAGGACAAAGCGTCGCACCATGCCCTGCAGGAACCTGAAGGGGTTGAAGCGGATGCCGTTGAGCTCGGACGGTGCGGAAAATCCCGAACCGGCAAAGGCCCGGGGCGGAAGGGAGGGGAAGATGACATCGGTGGCGCGGCTGCCGGCCAGATTGCGTCTGGCTGCCTCCCGCCAGAGCGGACTCCTTGCCGGATCAAGCTCCAGGGCCGCCAGCAGGGCGGTATCGAGGGCGACGCAGCTGGTTGCGCCGGCGACACAGCCGATGCGGAGCGCCTCGCCGCTCACCGGCCCATCACGATGCATGGCGACGATGCCGTCAGCAATCGCCAGCTGCGGTGGCAACACCTCGAGCAGATCCAGGATAATCTCTGCGAATCGGCCGTTCGTTCCGCCTTCCTGCATGTGCAGCAGCGCCTTGCGCATGCCGAGGACGATGCCGAAGACATTCTTGACCGCCAGCGTCACGTACATCTGGTTATGGGCCTTGACCTTCGGCAGGTTGACCAGCAGGTCGCATTCGAGGCTCTCGGCGGCCACCTGCACGGTGCAGCCGCATGCCAGCCTCCTTGCCAGCGGGGTGACGAATTCAACCTGATCGACCGCCAGCCCGGCCAGCGCCCTGTCAATCCCGTGCTGCCGCATCGCCCGGCCTGCGCTGCCGAAGGCGGGGGAATCGCCGATCCGCACCCTCGCGCCATGATCGAGAAACCAGCGGCATACCCCGGCAATGAAGCCGGCATCGGTACAAGCCAGAGAAGACGCCGACGCACTGATCAGGTTGGGCTTGAGCAGAACGGTCCGGCCGGCCCAGGAGCCTGCGAAACCGAGCGGTCCGGCCATCTCTTCCACCAGCGCGGCGATGGCTGTGCTTTCGTAGGTATCGCTTTTGGCCAGGAAAACGGGAAGACTGTCGTGGGACATGTAGATCGTTGAATGGGGAAAAGATCGGATGAAAACGGAAAAAGCCGGTTCCACTGACGCGGAACCGGCTTTTCCAGGAGAAAGGAGAGAAGAGATTATGCCCTTCTACTGCAACAC
>WBUQ01000227.1 GCA_008933635.1 Desulfobulbaceae bacterium
GGGGCGTCGCGCCCTATGCCGACCCCGAAACCCTGGAGGCCCTGATGCGCCAGAAACAGAGTTACCTCAACCAGTTCCGCGACGCGCTCCACAACCTGCACGCCGCCGCCCGCGAACGCTTCGCGCCGGAACCGCCGGAGCAGCCCAGCGCCACCGTCATCCGCCTGACCGACGCCGTGCGCCTGCGCGGCGCCCTGGCGGACGCCGAATCCGAGCCCGAGGCCCTTACCCCCACCCCCTCTCCCGCTGGCGGGCGAGGGGAGGGCGAGAAGGCCCCGGTCCTCGATCATCAGGCGGCCTTGCGTCGCCTGGTGGAATCCCGCCGCAATGCGGCGAATCGTTAATGCTCAACGGAGACTCCTTATTTATGTCAATGCCCCTGCGTCAAATCGCCCGTGAACTGGACGTGTCGCCCACGACCGTCAGCCAGGTCAAGAACGGGACCTATGCCGGCAAGCCGGAAACCACCGCCAAGGTCCGCGCCGCGCTGGCCGCCAGCGACCCCGCGCCCTTCTTTACCACCGACGGCCAGGAACAAATGGCCATCGTGCTCGAGGCCGCCGCTGAGGATCGGGAGTTCGCCCTGATCGTGGCCCCGTCCGGCTCCGGCAAAACTTTCATCGCCGAACGGTTCGTCGCCAGCCGCGACGACTCCTTATATATAAAGATGTGGGCCAACCCCAGCCAGGGCGGGTTGCTGCGCGCCCTGTGCCTGCTGACCGGGGTGGCCGTCTCCGGCAACAACGATCTGAAGTTGGAACGGCTGCGCGCCGTCGCCGATGGCCGGTTCCTGATCCTGGACGAGGCGGATTTGCTGATCGACGCCAAGCGCGCCGACCGCTTTCTGGCGCGGGTCGAAATCGCCCGCGAGTTGAAGGAGGCCGGCTTTGGCGTGGCCCTGCTGGGCCTGCCGGATCTGCAAGTCGAGTTGCAGCGCAACGCCGCCAGTTACATCTATTCGCGGATTGGCTACCACGCCGCGCCGCAACCGCCAACCGCCGAGGACTACTACCGCTACTGCGACGCGCGCGGCCTGACCCGCAAGAAGGAGTTGGCCAAGCTCGCCGCCGGGCGCGGCGGCTTCCGCTACCTCGACAAGATCGCCCGCCTCGCCCCGCGCGTGGGCGAGGACGCCGCCATTCAACTGGTGTTCCGGGGGGGGAAATGACCATGGCCCGCCCCAAGTTCGACGTTCGTTTCTCCCGGGCCCAGTCCCCGGTCGCCGCCGCGACCGTCACGGCCCGCGCCCCGGTCCTGCCCGACCGAGACCCGCCGCCCGCGGCGGTGGTGCCACCGTTGCCGCCGCTGACCACCGAGCGGGACAAGCCCTGCTGGCCGCGCAACGAGAGCGACATCGACCTGCCGCCGGAGCCGCCGGAGTCGCCGCCGCCCGCCGAGGTGGAGATGCCGAAGGGGATCGGTTATCTCGGGGTGGTCCAAGCGACCTGTCCTGGCGTGCGCGGGCCGTTCGACATGGATGTGCTGGTGACCGGCCCCGACGCGGTGGTGTTCGGCAGCGCGCAACTCTCGACCGTGCAGGCGCTGCGGCTGTGCAAGCTGCTGTTGCTGGCGGTGCGGCTGTGCGATGCGCGCTGGGCGGAGGTCAGGCCATGACCGCTCAGGACCGGTTTGATGGCTGGCTCTATGGCCTCTGCGCCCTGGTCGGCGTGTTGACCGTGCCGCTGGCGCTGTTGGGATTCGCGCTGCTGGGGAGGGCGCTGCAATGATGCTCCCCCCGCATCCCAACGCGACCGAATCCATAGCGGAACGGGTCTGGCGCTATGGCTGCTGCGACGATGTGCTCGCCGAAGATTTCGACGGTTTCACCTGCCATGACGATGAGTTCATCGGCAAGATTCTTCGGTTCGCGGACGGCTCGGCCATTTGGTGCGGCGCCAACGGCGATCGAGAAATCATCGACCCGATCTCGTTACGGCGGATCCAGATAGGGCGGCCCTGATGCTCCCCGGCGTTTGCCCCGGCTGCGGCCTGCGCGCCGACCTGGACGTGTTTTGCGCCCAGGCCGAGGTCAAGCAGGCGCTGGCCGCCGCGCTCGAACTGCCCGCCAGCCTGGCCGGGCGCGTCCTGCGCTACCTGCGGCTGTTCAGCCCGGCGAACAAGACGCTGGCGCTGAGCAAGACCGCGCGGTTGCTGGCGGAACTGGCCGAGGCGGTGCGGTCGGCCCAGGTGACGCGGCGGGGCGTGACCCACGTCGCGCCGGTCGAACTGTGGGGCGCGGCGCTGGATGTCGTGCTCAACCAGCCGCCGGACGCCCTGCCGCTCACCGGTCACGGGTATCTGTATCAGGTGGCGTGGAACCTGGCCGAGCGGTCGGCCGTTCGCCGGGAGCAAGCCATCGACGAACGGTTGCGCCAGGGGCGACGTGAAGCGCCCTCTCCCCCGGCCTTTCTCCCAAAAAGGGAGAATGAAGGGGAAGCGCCCTCTCCCCCGGCCTTTCTCCCAAAACGGGAGAATGAAGGGGAAGCGCCCGCGCCAGAGGCCGCCCC
>WBUQ01000228.1 GCA_008933635.1 Desulfobulbaceae bacterium
ATCCCGGCCACCTGTTTCCCCGCCTGACGCATCGGTTACCCGAGGCGGCAGAACCCATCGCCAGATGATTGCGCCACGCTCGCTGACAGCCCCACCGATCAGCACATGTCACTGTAAATACTTTGTATTTTTAGGAATAACATTCTGCTTGACAATCACAAACCTCCAGTATAAATGTGAGTGTTCGACTTCACGAACAGTCATTGCGTGCCCGGCCAGGAACTCCGCCCAGTCGACCTTTCCATTGATCTGTTACCAGTTGCCCTCGGGCATTTTTACCCACACCCATCAGGAGTAAGACATGTGTCGTTTAGCCCTGAAAACCGCCAGTGAGCCGTTCTCCCCGTACGAAGTGCTCACCGCCATGGAGGCCATGCAGGAAGGCTACGATGGCTCCGGCCTCGGTCTTCTGCTGCGGGGCATGGAATTCGAGGATTTCCGCTACAATCCGAAATTTCCCATCCTCTCCGGCATCGCCCACAGCGACAAGGCGTGGCGCCGCCTCGATGACTTCATGGAGGAACGCGGCTACGAACTGAAATACGATCACAAGTTCCACATGCGCTGGGACCTGGTCGAATCCAAGGACCGCTACCGCTACTTCGTGCGGGCCTACCGCATGCCCGACAAGTTTACCGACCGCTCCCAGCAGGACAGGGATGATGAGCTGATGCTGACCCGGCTGGCCCTGCGCCGTGACGGCGAACAGCATGGCAACGACCTGACCGTCTTCTCCTTCTGGCCGGACGTCACCATCATCAAGGAAGTCGGCTGGCCGATCAAGATCGGCGACTCCCTCTGCCTGCACGACGGCCAGATCAAATCCAGGGTCTGCATGGCCCAGGGTCGGCAGAACACCAACTACGGCATCAACCTCTACGCCTGCCACCCGTTCTTCCTCCAGGGCATCTCGACGATGACCAATGGTGAAAACACCGCCTTCGTCCCGATCAAGGACTGGCTGCTCGGCCGCGGCTTCCCCGGCTATATCGGCTACCAGAGCGATTCCGAGGTCTTTACCCACATCCTCCACTACGTCCTGAAAGAATTGAAACTGCCGCTGCAGGCCTACAAGCACGTCATCACCCCGCTCAGTTCAAAGGAGCTGGCAGTCCACCCGCAGGGCGATTTCCTCGCCGGACTCCGCAACGTCTGCCGGCGACTGATCATCGACGGCCCGAATGCCGTCATCGGCACCCTGCCCGACGAGACCTGTCTGCTGGTCATGGACCAGAAGAAGCTGCGGCCCGCCACCGTCGGCGGCCGGGAAGGGGTCTGGGCCATTGCCAGCGAGATGTGCGGTGTCGACGCGATGATCCCCGATCGCGACCGCACCTGCGATTTCCAACCGATGCGCGAACATACCGTTATCATTCCACCCGACAGAAAGGAACTCACCATATGGTCTCAACACGATCCGTATCCGTTGCCCCAGGCAGCCTGACCTGCATCGACTTCCCCTGGATCATCGAGCATCGCGAGGATCGCTGCACCCTTTGCGGCAACTGCACCGCGATCTGCCCGAAGGATGCCATCCGCCTTGCCTACATGCGGCAAAGGCTGCCCAAACTCGATATCCTGAGCACCAAGAGGGGGAGCGAATACCGGACGTTCACCGGAATCCGCCAGGAAACGTGCATGGCCAACGCCTGCATCGGCTGCGGAATGTGCGAGATGGTCTGCCCCAACGAGGCGATCAAGCCGGTGCCCAACGACAACGAACACCGCACCCTGTTCTTCAACAACCAGAAGGGAGAACCGCTCAAGCGCGGTGGCCGGCGCAATGTCAGCGGCCCCAACCTGCTGGACCGGATCGTCTTCAACCGCATTTCGATGCTGACCGACCCGGCGCTTGACGCCGGCCGGCACGAATTCAACGTCACCACCACCCTCGGCCGCATCCTGCCCCCGGAGGACTATCTCGCCCGCATCCAGAACGGAGGCTGGATCCCGCCAACCCGCGAGATCTTCCCCTTCGTCATCGGGTCGATGTCGTTTGGCGCCCTGTCGCCGAACATGTGGCTGGGATTGCTCCAGGGCGTCGCCTACTGCAACGAGGTTCTCGGCATCCCGGTGGTGATGTGCACCGGCGAGGGCGGCTGCCCGCCCTGGGTGCTGAAGAGCCCCTACCTGAAATACATCATCCTGCAGATTGCCTCCGGCTATTTCGGCTGGGACGAAATCATCCGGGCGATTCCGGATATGCAGTGCGACCCGGCGGCGATCGAGATCAAATACGGCCAGGGCGCCAAACCCGGGGACGGCGGCCTGCTGATGTGGTACAAGGTCTCGAAGCTGATCGCCCGCCTGCGCGGTGTCCCGGAGAGTGTCGACCTGCCGTCGCCGCCGGTGCACCAGACCCTCTACTCCATCGAAGAGAGCGTGATGAAGATGGTGCAGACCATGTCCACCGCCTTCGGTCACAAGGTCCCGGTCTACCCGAAGATCTCCGCCTCGACCTCGGCCAAGGCCGTGCTCAACAACCTGGTGCGCAACCCCTA
>WBUQ01000229.1 GCA_008933635.1 Desulfobulbaceae bacterium
CCGGCACGCCGGGCTTCCAGGTGGCGCGCATCGAGTTCCACGCCGACCTGCTGGAAGCCGCGCGCGACGACACCCGCCTCGTCCTGTCGCGCGACCCGGACCTGCAATCGGAGCGCGGCGAGGCGACTTCCTCCCTGACCAACCTGGCGATGGAGGAAGAGGAGCGGGAGGCCGCCCGGTTCCGTCGGTAGGTGGGGGCGGGGCCGACGGGGACTGCCGGAGGCGGCGGAGAAAAGCTACCGGAGAAGGGGACAAAATGAACGTCAGCTGTCCGCACTGCGGAAAACAACTGAAACTCGGGGAAAAGATAGAGAGCAGTCTTGCCGCGCTGGCGCCGGGCCAGCAGCTGCGGGTGAGGTGTATCCAGTGCGAAAAGCCCTTCGGCATTGATGCTGCTGCCGCCGGCAAGAAACCGGTATCGGCGGTCCAGAAGAAAGCGGCGGTCCGGCCTCCTGACCCGCCCGATATCTCCTGGCTCAAGGAAGGGGTTTTTGAAGAGGAAGAAGCGGTCGAGGAGGTGCCGCGGGCGCTGGTCCTGATGGCCGACATGCCGGCTCGGGGATGGGTCGTCGGCGACCTGGAGAAACTGGGATACAAGGTGGATCTGGCGAACTCGGCGGAAGATGCCGTGACCAGGATGCAGTTTGTCAATTTTGCCTCGGTCATCCTGCATTCGGGCTTTGAAAAGGAGGGCATCGAGGGTGACTTTCACCGGTTCATGCGGGCCATGAGCATGAACAAACGCAGGTATATTTTCTATGTTCTTGTTGGCAGGGAATTCAAAACCCTGTATGATCTGCAGGCTCTGGCCTATTCAGCCAATCTCGTCGTCAATGACGAGGACATCCCCCATTTTTCCCTGCTGCTGCGAAAGACCATCCCTGAATATGAGGCCCTTTTCGGTCCTCTGATGGAGGAACTGCGCCTTGCCGGAAAATAGATGGTCCGATGGGTGCAAGCGCTTCCCGCCGTACGTGGCCTGACCCGAACCGGGCCAGGAGATTTCTCCGGGGCAGGTGTCCCCTTGCGGGGGCTGCCCCCGAAATGAGGGCCGGAGACGGAGAGATCGTCAGCTTTCAATTCCTCGCGGTACACTGAGCTTATGATAAAGAAATTTGTTCTCTCAGCCGGGAGAAAGATCCGGAAATTGGCTCGTGCCGGGCGTCTGCACTCAAGCCGGCTCTTTGGCCGGCGCCCAAAGGGAGATGGCGGGGTCGAAGATCTCCCTGTCCCGCAGGAGCAGGACGTCCGGGACGACCTGGAGCGGCCGGCCGATGACCGGCAGGTTCGACCGGCGCGGAAAAGGCGAAAGCGCAGCGGGCGGTCGACCCCTGTCGAGGGACCGGATACGGGGTGGACCCTCGAACAGTTCGCCGTCGAACCCGTTGACGGCAAGAGCCGATTTCATGATTTCAATATCCCCGCCGAGATCATGCATGCCATCGCCGACCTCGATTTCCGTTACTGCACCCCCATCCAGGAAAAGGCCCTGCCTGAAGTGCTCGATGGCCATGACCTGATCGGCAAGGCGCAGACTGGCACCGGCAAGAGCGCGGTATTTCTCATCGCCGTCCTCGCACGCCTGATGCGGGAAAGGGAGGCGGGCAGGACGGCCTGCCCCCGCGCCCTGATCATCGCCCCGACCCGTGAGCTGGTGGTGCAGATAGCCAAGGACGGTGTTGCTCTGGCAAAGTACTCTGGGCTCCATGTCAGCGCCGTTTACGGCGGGACGGATTACCAGGCCCAGATGGATGATCTCAGGCGGGGGATGAGCGATATCGTCGTGGCGACCCCCGGCCGACTCCTCGATTTCCTCAACAAGGGAGTGACCTCCCTCGATGCCTGCGGGATCATGGTTATCGACGAGGCGGACCGCATGCTCGATATGGGGTTCATTCCCGATGTCCGTCGGATCATCGGGAGGATGCCGAAGAAAGAAGCGCGGCAGACCCTGCTGTTCTCGGCGACGGTGTCCGACGATGTCAGGCGTCTGGCGTCCCAGTGGTGCATCAATCCCTCGATGGTCGAGGCGGAGGTGGAGCAGGTCGACGAGGCGACAATCGAGCAGATTGTCTATCTCGTCACCACCGAGGAAAAGTATACAGTGCTCTACAACCTCATCGCCAGAAACCAGGATGAGCGCATCATCGTCTTCACCAATATGAAGAGCGAGGCGAAGCGGCTCAGCGACCGGCTGCAGAGAGCCGGCGTCGACTGCCTGCTGCTGTCGGGAGAGGTTCCCCAGGCTAAGCGGACCAGCCGGCTGGAGAGCTTCCGCTCCGGCCGGGTGAGGGTCCTGGTGGCCACCGATGTCGCCGGTCGCGGAATCCATATCGAAGGCATCACCTACGTCGTCAACTATACGCTGCCATACGAGCCGGAAGATTACGTGCACCGGATCGGCAGAACCGGTCGGGCCGGGGCGGTCGGCACATCGGTCAGCTTCGCCTGTGAGGAGGGCGCCTTCTATCTGCCGGCGATCGAGGAGTATATAGG
>WBUQ01000099.1 GCA_008933635.1 Desulfobulbaceae bacterium
CGGTATACCCTTCGTAATGGTGGAAGCGTCCCTGCAGCACGGCGACAGGCTGATCACCCAGGCGGCCGACGATCAGGTTACCCTGGTGACTGGCGACGGTGGCTCGCGGGAAGTGGGGGATGTCCCGGTAGGCGAGGGTGCAGTCGGGCTTGATGCGGTCGGCCAGGCCGCCGAGACCTGTGCCGAGCTGGACCACGATCCGCGGCATGGCCGGCAGTGCGGCCCGGCAGAAGGCGACGCACTCCTCCACCGCCCTGACGTGCTGCTGGTGATCCATGCTCAGCGTTTGAGCGCGTTCTTGCGCAGGTATTCCCGGATTTTGTCGACGTCGGCGTCCATGATCTCGCAGCGGGTTTCGCGTTCGAGGATGCCGGTCAGCGACTCCGGAAAGGTCGGCGGCCGGCCGATTGCCTTCTCGACCGCTTCGCCGAATTTTGCCGGGTGGGCGGTGGCCAGGCAGACCAGCGGAATTCCCGGTTTCTGGTGGTCCAGGGCGGCCTTGACGCCGACGGCGGTATGCGGGTCGAGGATATAGTCGTATTCGTTGTAGATCGCCGTGATGGTGGCCGCGACCTCTTCTTCCGGCACTGCGGACGCCGCGAAGTCCTTGCGGATCTGGTCGAGGTGGGCCGAGAGGTCGATCCTGCCGGTTTCGGCGAACTCGGCCATCAGGGCTTTGACCCTTTCCGGTTCGCGGTCGACGAGGTAAAAGAGGTACCGCTCGAAATTCGACGCGGCCTGGATATCCATTGACGGGCTGGTGGTCTGGACCACCTCGCCCAGTGAATAATCCCCGCGGTTGACGAAGCGGGCGAGGATGTCGTTGGCGTTGGTGGCGAGGATCAGCCGGCGGATGCATCCTTCCGGCAGCATCCGCTTGGCGATGTAGCCGGCGAAGATATCGCCGAAGTTGCCGGTCGGCACCGAGAAGGCCAGCGAGCTGTCGTTCTCGTGCCGGCTGACGTGGAGACAGCTGTGGACATAGTAAACCACCTGCGCCAGCACCCTGGCCCAGTTGATCGAGTTGATCGCACCGAGGCTCAGGGAATTTTTGAACTCGACATCGCTGAAGATCTTCTTGACGATGGCCTGACCGTCGTCGAAGGAGCCGTGGATCGCGATATTGTAGACATTGTCGTCCATGATCGAGGTCATCTGCTTTTCCTGGACCGGACTGACGCGTTTGTACGGATGGAGAATGAAAATACGGATTCTCTCCTTGCCACGGACCCCATAGATGGCGGCACTGCCGGTATCGCCGGAGGTCGCGCCGAGGATGTTGAGGACCTCGCCGCTTCTGGTGAGCAGATATTCGAAGAGGTTGCCGAGAAACTGCAGGGCGATGTCCTTGAAGGCCAGGGTCGGGCCGTGGAACAGTTCGAGAATGTGGAGGTTGCCGCAGTGGACAAGCGGCGTCACCTCCTCGTGGTCGAAGCCGGCGTAGGATCTGTTGATCAGTGTCTTCAGATCGCTGACCGGGATGTCGTCAATGAAGCGCGACATGACCTCGAAGGCCAGTTCGGGATAGCTGAGCTCCTTCCAGGCGGTCAGGGTATGGCTGTCGATCCGGGGGATGGTCCTTGGGAGCAGCAGCCCACCGTCTTCGGCGAGCCCCATCATCACGGCTTTGGTAAAGGGGATGGGTTGGATGCCCCCCCGTGTGCTCAAGTATTGCATGGTATCCGTTGTGTGAATGCGCTGGATTGTCTTCGGACGGCCGGAAAAGCCGGGATGGACCTGATCAGATGCGGTGGGCCTGCGTCTCGATGTCGGAGATGTCGACCCGTTTGGCATCATGCCAGAGACCGTCCAGATCGTAGAATCTTCTCTGCTCGTGGTAGAAAATATGGACTATGACATCGTCGAGGTCAAGGAGAACCCACAGTCCTTCCTGCAGTCCTTCGGCGTGGGAGGCCTTGATCCGTTTGGCGCTCATTTCGCTGTCGATGGCCCCGGCGAGCCCCTGGACGTGCCGGGTTGAACGGCCGGTCATGATGACGAAGTAATCGGTGAATGAGGCAAGCCCCTGCACGTCGAGGACAACGAGGTCCTCGGCCTTGGTGTCGAGGGCGACGGCGGCGCAGAGCCGGGCGATTTCCAGGCCGCTCTTGCCGCGGTGTTCTTTCTTGAGTTGTTTCATGTCCGTCTTTTCCCCTTTTCTTTCCGGGCTGTCAAATTATTTTTGGGTTTTCTTCGCTGCCCTGGGCGGAAACTCGAAGCTGATCCTGCCATTTTTGGCGAGCAGGAGGTAGGCGTCGAACGGGCGCTTCTTTTTTGAGATGAAGCCGCTGATCAGTTCGGTCCTGCCGTCTGTCAACAACTGGCGGATATGCTGGGGTGTCAGCGGTTTTTCCAGGATTATCCGGCTGATCTTCAGTCCCCGTTTTTCGTCGCCGGCGATAGCCGATTCCGACATGTAGGCCGTCGGTGTCTCGAATACCGGTGAATCGTCGATCGGTGATCTGCCCAGTGGTTCGCCCTGGCGGATGGTCTCCAGGTCGAGGCTGCTGGTGGATTCAGCGAAGAGGAAGTCGACCTTGTTGTCGACCAGACGGACCGAGGCGGTAAAGGATTTGCCCTTTTTCGACCGGAAATCGCTGAAGGGGCCGATGGTCTTGCCCTCGATCAGGGCGACGATTTCGGCATCGGACATCACCCTGCCGCCGAGGATCTTGCGCAGCCTGATCTTTTTGTCTTCAGAGATGTAGGCGGTGGGAGAGGAGAAGAACTTCCTGCCGGCCACCGGGCTGAAAGGAGCCTCCGGTTCGGTGGCGCCGGTCTCGAAATTCTTGACCTGGGAGATGATATGGCAGGTCAGGGCGCGGATCTCCTCCATGAATTTCTGCCTGGAAAACTCGCCCTTGAGGATCCGGTTCAGCTTCAGTTCCCATTCCCCTGTCATCTCCGGCGAGGCGAGGACCTCGATCCGCATCGCCTCGAGCAGGGCCAGCAGTTCGAAGGCCTTGCCGGTGGGGGCGAGTTCCTTGCCTTCACGGACCACGTACTTTTCCTTGATCAGTTTTTCGATGATGGAGGCACGGGTGGCCGGCGTGCCGAGACCGCGCTCCTTCATCGCGTCGGCGAGTTCGTCGTCGTCGATCATCCTGTCGGAATTTTCCATCGCCGACAGCAGCGTCGCCTCATTGTAGCGTGGCGGCGGGGTGGTCTCCTGGTCGTCCCGCTCGATTCCGGTGCAGTGCACCGCTGCGCCGGCCGGGATGGCCCGGAGCACGGTGTCCTGGTCGTCGTCCCCGGTCTTGCCGTAAACGGCCTTCCAGCCGGCCTCCAGGAGGATTTTGCCCTCGGTGAGGAAGGTCTCTCCTTCGACGAGGGAAAGCCGGCGGGTGTTGAGGAAGACGGCCGGCGGAAAGAAGACGGCGAGAAAGCGCTGGACGACCATCCGGTAGATCTTCATCTCCGGCTCCGAGAGGTTGTCCGGGATGGCGGTCGTCGGGATGATCGCGTGATGATCGGAGACCTTCTGGTTGTTGAAAATCCGTTTGTCCGGCTGGACGTACTTATTTGCCAGGGCCTGATCGGCGTACTGCGCATACTGCCAGTTCAGTTGTGCCTTGAGGGTCTTCCTGACTGTTGTCGGGTAATCCTCAGGCAGGTGGCGGCTGTCGGTCCTCGGGTAGGTAAGCACCTTGTGGCGTTCGTAAAGGGACTGGGCAAGAGACAGCGTCTTCTGGGCCGAGATGCCGAACCGGGTATTGGCCTCACGCTGCAGGGAAGTCAGGTCGAACAGCTGGGGGGAGCGCTGGGTGGTCTTCTTGCTCGTCTCCTCGATGGTGGCCGGTCTGCCGGAGCAGAGGGCGATGATCGCATCGGCCTTCTGCCGGTCCCAGATCCGGTCGGCCCGTTCATGATCTTCACCCTCCTCACGGAGGAATTGAGGATCGATCCATTTACCCTGGTAGTTGTCGCCGTCGCAGGCGAAGGTGGCGAACAACAGGGAGAAAGGACGGGGGACAAAGCCCTGGCGGGCCTGCTCGCGTTTGACGAGGAAGGACAGGGTCGGTGTCTGGACCCGGCCGCAGGGGGTGAGGAAGAATCCGCCCCGCCGCGAGTTGAACCCGGTCATCGCCCGGGTGGCGTTGATGCCGATAAGCCAGTCGGATTCGGACCGGCACAGCGCGGCATCCTCAAGGGGAAGCATCTCGCTGTTGGACCGGAGGCTGGCGAGCCCGCTTTTGATGGCTTCGCTGGTCATCGATTGCAGCCACAGACGTCTGAGGGTCTTCTGGGCGACGGAGCTGTTCCAGACGTATTGGATGATGTACTTGAAAATGAGCTCCCCTTCGCGGCCGGCATCGCAGGCGTTGATGATCTCGCCGACATCCTTGCGGCGGATCAGTTTCTGCAGGGCGTGCAGCTGGCCCCTGGTATCCGGCAGTTCCTTCAGCGGGAAGGTCTCCGGGAGGATCGGCAGCTTGCCGATGTCCCATTTCTGGTAAACGGGGTCGATTTCTTCGGGGTAGCAGATGGAGACGAGGTGGCCTATGGCAAAGGAAACGATATACCGATCCCCTTCGTAATGGGTCTTCGTCCTGGTGTATTTGCCGGGGAGGACCTTGACGATGTCGGCTGCCACACTGGGCTTTTCGGCAATAATAAGGGTCTTTTCAGTCATGGACAGTAATGTGGGACAGATCTGGCCACATGGCGGAGGCGGTGATGGGAGCGCCAGTCTGATGTTGTCTTGCTATGGCGGAAATGTCACGTATCCGGCGTGATGAGAAGGAACAGGCGCAATCCACGCGGGATATCCGGAATGTCTTGGTCGATGTCAAAACGAGGGTTGTTGTATATGTCCGATACCCGTTTGTCAAATAGATTTTCGCCGGGAGATCTCCTGTCTCTGTATATAAATAAATGAAATTAAAACAAATAATATAATTGAACGGTGCCGATTGCAGGCCGGCACGGCATGCGGGAGGGGCGAGAAGGGGCAATCCTAAACCATATTTGGCCGGAGATGTCAATCGTGACGCTGGCGCAATATGCTCTGCGGCCACCATGGCACATGCCGCGAAGATCGCTGAGGCAAGGGCGGATGCATGTGGCATCAGTCTTTGGCGACCATGTTCGCTGGATGTGCCGTTCCAGGGGCGACTAGTTTCGCGCCCGGATAATGGCCGATACGTCGTGTGTCAGTTCCAGGACTTTCCTGGCGTGGGCTTCGGAAATCGACCCGGTACCGCAACTGGGGGTGATCAGGGTCTGGGCGACGATCGTCTCGCGAGGAAAACCGAGCTGCGTGAGCTGTTCTGTCTGCCGTTCCCACCTGGCGGCAAGAGAATCGGATGACTCGATGTCGATGTGTTCTTCGTCGGTGGGGATGATGCCGCTCGCCAGGATTCCGCCCCTCTCGAGGAATCGGCGGAGATGGTCCGGATACAGCAGAAGCTTGTCGAAATAGGTGTAGGCGTCATAGCTGAGGATGTCGACAGCGGCATCGAAGATTACCGACCACTCAGTGTTGGCGCAGACGTGGACCCCGACCAGGCCGCCCTCCGCACGGGCCGCCTCGAAAACCTCGGCGAAGCAGGCGATGATCTCTTCAGTGCTGATGGTGATAAAGGCCGAAGAGCCGAGACCGGCCAGCGCCGGTTCATCGAAAAAGAGCAGCGTCCGGTCGGCGATGTTCCGCATCTGCCGAGTCTGCCAGCGGGACTTCAGGGCCAGCATCTTGACGGCGGCATCCCGGAGCTGGTCATTGTAGAAGATGGCCCTGCCATCCTGGTCGACAACGCCGGTACAGAAGGTGATCGGGCCGGTGATCTGTCCCTTCAGCGCCACAAGCTGCTGCCGGTGTTTGCCGGCGACTTCGAGGAAGGTAAAGAATCCCCGTGCTTCCTCTTCGGAAAGCGCGAAACGGGAGCCGTTGAGGTCTGCCCCGGTCTCCGTGACCATGAGATACTCTTCGTAAAAGGCGAGGATCTCCTCTTCGAAACCGTTCCTGCCGCTGTCGATATACACTTTTCCGGCCTTCTCCGTGACGCCGGGAAAACCGGGCAGGAACTGCCGGATCATGCCTTCCCGGGGAAACGCAGGCAGTTGCGGCCAGAGCGGAATCTCCGGGGTGCAGGTGATGATCAGTTCGGCAGCGGCGGCATGGTCCTTCAATGGCAGGCTGCCGATCAGAACGGGCAGGGAGTGGGGGGTGAAATGTGGCATGGATTGTCTCGTCTGTTTTGGTTCGGGAAAAATATCGCCGGGAAAATGACGTTTGACAACTGTAATCGCCTTTGCCGCAATGTCACCCATTGTCAGTAAAAAAAAGGCAGGTGGTTTCCCACCTGCCGAAGGGGTCTTCCGGAAATATTCTCAGAAAATGAGGCTCAGTAGCAGGGCACCTGGAATGTCCGCTTCATCGGATACGGGAAGGTGGCCCAGAAACGAGCCCCGCTGTTGGGATCCTGCTGCCACTCTCCGCTGACAACCCGTTCTTCCACGCAGATCCTGGGCTGTTGGACGACCACCGGTGCCGGGACATATGTATACTGGGTTGTGTATGCCGGTGCTGGAGGGGCGGAAAGGGCACTGCCGATAATGGCTCCGGTCAAGAGGCCGACCGCCACACCGGCAATGATGTCACCATCGTCGTAATGGTTATGACGGTAGTGGTTGTTGTAATAATAGGGGCGCGGGTGGTGATAGCCGCCATAGTAGCTTGGGTGGTAGTAGGAGCGGGGATAGTGGTAATAGCCGCCTCGGGCGAAGGCCGTTGCCGAGGCCAGCAGCGCCGAAATGACAATAATTGCTGTGACGGTTTTCTTCATGGTTGCTACCTCCTGCGCTGAAAGAGCTCAAACGGTGAATGCAGAGCCCATGCAAACACTATGTGAAGAGTTGTGTCCTTTGTCAATACAGGCCTTGATGTGATGCGGATTTCCTTTTTGCAGATGGCCGCAATGTCCTTCATGCTTGACAGGCTCTTGATTATATGGTTATATAGTCCGTTGTTTGCGTCTGGTGCGGGTGTAGCTCAGTTGGTAGAGCACAAGCTTCCCAAGCTTGGGGTCGCGAGTTCGAGCCTCGTTGCCCGCTCCATTTTCAGATCGAAGCCGTTCGCTGCTGACCGGTGATCGCTCTGTTCCGGTATACTTCCTGCGGTTTTTTTGCAGGCAGGCTGTGGAAAGTGGGCTATGCCCGCTTTTTTTTATGTCTGTGCGCCGGAGGAGGGGGTTGTTTGTCAGGTTGGGCTGGATCTCGATTGTTTTGAAATTGTTGAATAATTCGTTTTCACAGGCGGAGCCGGCGCTGCTGGCGGGGCGAAACGGATATGAGTGAACATATTATAGAGAAGGTGCGGTCCTTCGCCGAATCACTGCTTCCGGCAATGGGGCTGGAACTGGTCGACGTGCAGTTTCGCCGGGAAGGGCATGGCTGGGTGCTTCGCCTGTTCATTGACCGGGAAGGTGGAGTGGGACTTGATCACTGTGCCGATGTGAGCCGGGAGCTTGGCCAGTTTCTCGATGTCGAGGACCTGATTGACCATGCCTATCACCTTGAGGTGTCGTCGCCGGGACTCGAGCGACCGCTGAAAAGCATCAGGGATTTCCAGCGTTTCCTGGGAAAAAAGGCGAAGATCAAGCTGCATGAGAGCCTGGGGGAACAGAAAGTGTTCATCGGAACGATCAGCGGAGTGGAGGAAGGGATTATCTCTCTTGATCTGGAGGAGGGCGGGAGCGTTCAATTCGCCTTCGACCGGATCAGCAAGGCACGTTTGTCGTTGTGATGCATTGGAAAATGATTCGGGAGGCAGCTGGAGTCTGCTCTCCATCCAGTAGACGGTAAAGGACGGGGTAAAGCAATGTTATCGGAATTGAAGCGCATAATCGACCAGATCAGCCGCGATCGCGGTATCGACAGGAGGCTGCTGATCGAGGCTATTGAAGAGGCGGTTCAGTCGGCTGCACGGAAGAAACTGGGGAGCCGGCGCGAGATCGAGGTCCGCTATAATGAAGAATTCGGCGAGGTTGAGGTGTACCAGTTCCGCAATGTCGTCGAAGTGGCCGAAGACGAGCAGACCGAGATATCCCTCGCCGATGCCCTGATCCTGGACCCCGAGGTTCAGCTGGGCGATGAACTGGGCGAGAAGATGGAGAACATCACCGATCTCGGTCGCATAGCCGCCCAGTCCGCGAAACAGGTCATCATCCACAAGATGAAGGATGCCGAGCGGGAAGTCATCTTCGACATGTTCAAGGACCGGCTCGGCGAGGTGGTCAGCGGCATCGTGCAGCGTTTCGACCGCGGCAACATGATAGTGAATCTCGGCAGGACCGACGCCATCCTGCCGAAGGAGCACCAGATCCCGAAACGATCGTTCAAGCAGGGTGACCGCATCCGGGCGTATCTGATGGAAGTCCGCCAGGCGGCGCGTGATTCCCAGCTGGTGCTGTCGCGTACCTGCGATGAGTTCCTCGCCAAGCTGTTTCAGATGGAGGTCCCGGAGATTGCGGAAGGGATCGTCAAGATCATGGGTGTCAGCCGTGAGCCCGGCTTCCGCGCCAAGATCGCCGTCAGCTCTTCCGAGAGCGATGTCGATCCGGTGGGCGCCTGTGTCGGTATGAAAGGATCGCGGGTCCAGAATGTTGTCCAGGAACTCCAGGGCGAACGCATCGATATCGTCACCTGGAGCCCGGATCCGGCCAAATACGTCTACAACGCACTGGCGCCGGCGCATGTCAGCATGGTCATGGTCGATGAAGACAGCCATTCCCTGCTCGTCGTCGTACCGAACGATCAGCTGTCGCTGGCGATCGGCCGACAGGGGCAGAATGTCAGGCTGGCTTCGAAGCTTCTGGGCTGGAGGATTGATGTCAAAAGCGAGCAGCGGTATGCCAACCTCGAGGATCCAGGGTACCGGTCACTGCTGGCGATTGAGGGTGTCGATGAGGCCATGGCCGATCTCATCTTTGCCAAGGGGATACTTTCTGCGGCCATGCTGGCCAGGGCGACGGTGGAGGATCTGACGGTTATCAGGGCCATTGACGAGCAGTTTGCCGAGTACCTGATTCATTCGGCCAGCAAGATAAGCGGCGTGGTCCCAGGGAGCGGGACGCCGGAGGCAGCCGAGGAGAGTCATCTTCAGACGGACCGGGAAGCCGGGGAGCAGGCTGTCGTGGACGATGGCGACGCAGCGATGGGAGGCGACCCGGAGGCCGAATAATGGCGGGTGCACGGGAACCGATCCGCTCCTGTGCGGCATGCGGCAGGAAACGTCCGAAGAAGGAGTTGCGGCGGTTCGTCTGGGGATCGGATCAGCCGCTGGCTGACCCCGATGGTCGATTCGACGGCCGGGGAGCGTATTGCTGCAACGACCAGTCATGTTATGATAGGTTCCTGAACCGGAAGAAAAAGTGGAAAAGACTGTTTCGCCTTTAGGGAAATACTCTTTATAATACTACCTGAGAGGCGGCTGTCCGGAAGAGACGGCCGAGTCCCGGAAACGGTGCGGTAGAGAAGGATAGACGGGAGCGACGAATGAGCAGGGTGAGGATATACGAACTGGCCAAAGAGGCCGGGATGAACAGCAAGGTTCTGGCTGACAAGCTGATGGAAAAAGGTTTTGCCATCAAAGGCCCGAGTTCCACGGTTGACGCCGATGTCGCTGATACTATCCGGAAGACAGTTCTGCGGCAGGCGAATGCCGAGCTTGTGGAAAAGCCGATCTCCGCCGACAGGGGACAGATTGTTGCCCAGAGGAAGACTACCGTTATCCGCCGCAGGCCAAAGTCCGAGCCGGTTGAAAGTACCGAAGACCAGGTGGCGGTCGAGGGAGAAGGATCGAAGATGGGCGGCGCCGAAGGGATTCCGGCAGCGGAAAAGATTGAGCGCGAGCCTGTTATCCTGAGAGCCTCTGAGATGCCGCATTTCGAGAGAGAGCGGGAGATACCGCCGGTCAGCCCGGCCGAACGGGCCGGCGGCGAAGCGCCGCCTCCGGCAGCTCCGATTCCGTCTGGGGAAACCGTAAAAGAGACAGATACTACCCCGACTGAACCCCGGGCCGAGGAGGCTGCCGCAGGCACTGAACCGGTTGCAGCGGCGCCACAGGGCTTTGAGACGAAACAGTTTTTCCCCGAAAGACCGCCGAAAAAAGAGAAGGAAAAGGAGCGCAAGCTGCCTCCCCGCAAAGGTTTGGCCCGGGTTGTCGGGACCATCGAGATTCCGGTCGAAGAAGAGCAGCCTGCCCGTTTCAAGAAGAAGGTGGTGAAACCGGGTGCCGGACCCGGCCTCGGTGTGAAGGGCGGAGAAGATGTGCCGGTCGTGGTCGCACCTTTGGCTGAGGAAGGCATCCGCGCCAAGAAGAAGGGCAAACGGGGACCTGGTGGCGCCGAGGAGGAGGAAGACAAGGATTGGCGAGGAAAGGGCGCGGGCAAGAAAGGCAAGAAAGGTGTCAAGTTCACCCATTTCGGCGCGGATTACCAGCCGCCGCGTGGCAAGAAAGGAAGACGTGACAAAGGACGCGACAAGGCCTTGCCGCCCGCCGCGGAAATGAAGGCGAGCAAGAGAAGAATCAAGGTATTCGAAACGATCAGCGTTTCCGAACTGGCCAGCCGGATGAAGGTCAAGGCCAGCGAGGTCATCGCCAAACTGATGGGCCTCGGCGTGATGGCGACAATGAACCAGGCGGTGGATGTCGATACCGCCATGCTGATCGCCACCGATTTCGGATACGAAGTAGAGCAGGGCATCACCGAAGAACTCGGCATTCAGATGCTCGACGAGGCGGAGGAAGGCGGCGAGCTGAAGCTGCGGCCGCCGGTCGTCACGGTCATGGGCCATGTCGACCACGGCAAGACCTCCATCCTCGACGCCATCCGCAAGACCGATGTGGCGATCGGCGAAGCGGGCGGCATCACCCAGCACATCGGAGCCTATCATGTCCGATCCAGTGCCGGCGATGTCACCTTCGTCGACACGCCCGGCCATGCCGCTTTCACCGAGATGCGTTCACGCGGGGCGCAGATTACCGACCTAGTCATCCTGGTGGTTGCCGCCGATGACGGCGTCATGGATCAGACCCGTGAGGCCATTCACCACGCTCAGGCCGCCGGGGTGCCGATCATGGTCGCCGTCAACAAGATCGACAAGCCGACAGCGGACGTGGATCGGGTCAAGCGCGAACTGTCCGATCTCAATCTCGCACCGGAAGAGTGGGGCGGTCAGACGGTCTACTGCGAGACCTCGGCCAAGAAGAACATCGGTATCGACGGTCTGATGGAGAGCATCCAGCTGGTCGCCGAGATGCTCGAGTTGAAGGCCGATGCCACGAGAAAGGCCAAGGGGAGGGTGATCGAGGCCCAGCTCGACAAGGGCCGGGGCCCGGTTGCGACCCTGCTGGTGCAGGATGGAACCTTGCGCCAAGGCGACCATTTCGTCGTCGGCCAGTACAGCGGCAAGGTAAGGGCGATGTTCAACGACAAGGGCCGTCCTCTCAAGGAGGCGGGTCCGTCGATCCCGGTAGAGGTCCAGGGCATCTCAGGGGTACCGCTGGCAGGGGATGAATTCCTGGTGGTCACCGACGAGAAGATGGCCAAGAGCGTCAGTAACGCCAGGGCTCTGAAGATGCGGGAGATGGAACTGGGAGCCAATACCAAGATCTCCCTCGACCGGCTCTTCGACAAGATGAGCGAAGGGGAAGTGCAGGAACTGCGGGTGGTTATCAGGGCCGATGTCCAGGGAACGCTTGAGGCCTTCGCCAAGGCGGCAGAGGACCTCTCGACCAAGGAAATCAAGGTCAAAGTGCTCCACGAGGGCACCGGCACGATAACCGAATCGGATATCCTGCTGGCGTCCGCATCCGAGGCGATCATCATCGGATTCAACGTCCGGCCGACCGCCAAGGTGAAGGATCTCGCGGCCCGGGAGAACGTCGACGTCCGCTCCTACGACGTCATCTACCACGCCCTGGACGATATCCGCAAGGCGATGGTCGGCATGCTCGAGCCAACCTTCAAGGAGGACATTATCGGCAATGCCGAAGTCCGCGAGACTTTCCATGTTCCGAAAGTGGGAACGATCGCCGGCTGCTCGGTGACCGATGGCAAAATCCAGCGCAATGCCGGTGTCCGTGTCCTCCGTGACGGTGTTGTCATCTATACCGGCAAGATCAGTTCGTTGCGCCGCTTCAAGGACGATGTCAAGGAGGTGCTTACCGGTTATGAATGCGGCATCGGGGTTGAGAACTTCAATGACCTGAAGATCGGCGACAACCTTGAGGCCTTCGTCATGCTTGAGGTGGAGGCCACACTTGGCTGAGGGGGCGGGTATGGCTGGCAGGCTTGATCCGAAAAAAACTTTCGATTCCCTGGGGCTCCGTCGCAGTACCGGCCAGAAACGGTCGGAACGGGTTGCCGACGTCATCTTCAAGGAGCTGTCGATCCTGTTGTTGACCAAAGCCCGGAACCCGAAACTGGCCGGGGTCAGCATATCCCGGGTTGAGGTGAGCGACGATCTGCAGAATGCCAAGATCTTTTTCACGGTTGCCGGAGATCGCAAGGCTGTCGGGACGGCGGCGGCGAACCTTGAGAAAGCCAAGGGGTTCATGCGCACCCATCTGGCGAAGACGATGAATATGCGCTATACGCCGACTCTGCAGTTCCGGTATGACGAGGTGGCGGAAAAGGTCGAACACCTGGATGCTCTATTCCAGGAAATTGCCGAGGAGAGGGATCGAGGTGAGGAGAATTCCTGAGACGATCACAAGAAGCATCTACGATACGGATCACTTCGTCCTGGTAACCCATATCCATCCGGACGGGGATGCGCTGGGGTCGATGTTCGGTCTGGCGGATATCCTCGAGTGCCTGGGGAAAAAGGTTTTCTGCTTCGTCGAGGAACCGGTGTCCCAGCTCTACGCCTTTCTGCCCGGTTGCGTCAGGGCGAACACCGATCTCGAGGCGCTGCACACCTTCGTCCGCGACGCAGGTGGCAAGGTGATCGTGATTGCCCTGGACAGCGGCGACGACAATCGTCTCGGCCGGCACAAGGATGATCTGCTGGCGCTAACTCCATGTTGCATCGTTATCGATCATCACAAGGCCCATAAGGAATATGGGGAACACAGGTGGGTCGAACCCACTCGCTCCTCCACCGGGGAGATGGTCTATGAGCTGGCCATGGCCCTCGGGGTTGAACTTACCTATACCAGTGCCTTTCACCTGTACGTGGCCATCTGCACCGATACCGGTTCATTCCGTTACGATTCGACCCATGCGCGAACCCTCAGGATAGCGAGCGAACTGGTGGAGGCCGGGGTCAATCCGGCAGAAATCTCCAGCAAGATCTATGACAATTTCACAGTAGCCAGACTGAAACTGCTGCAGCTTGTCCTGGCGACCATGACCTTGTACGCCTCCGATCAGATCGCCTGTATACACGTGACCCGCCATATGTTCACCGAGAGTGGGGCTGCGCCGCAGGATATCGAGGGGTTTATCGATTATCCTCGATCGCTGCAGACGGTGAAAGTCGCCGTCTTCATCAAGGAAGGCCAGGAGGGCCAGGTAGCTGTCAGCCTTCGTGCCAAGGGCGAGTGCGACGTCGCCGAGGTCGCCAAGCTCTTCAATGGCGGTGGGCATCGCAATGCGGCGGGTTTCCGCTTCGCCGGCCGGAACATCGATCAGGTCCGCGGTGAGGTGCTCGATGTGTTGTGCAAGGTCCTGGGGAATACTCAGTGCGGGGTTGCCGGTTGAACCGGGGGATACTGGTGCCGGTAGAAATGCAGTCATGCCGGGAGACGCCCCATGAGTACCCGGGTGGAGTCTTCCTGATCGACAAGCCTGCAGGACCGACCTCCTTTGCCATGGTCAGGGCTTTGCGACGAGTCCTGGGGCTGAAGAAAGTCGGCCATGCCGGAACGCTCGATCCCTTTGCCTCCGGCCTGCTCGTTCTCTGTGCCGGGCGTTCGGCGACGAAAATGATTTCGTCGTTCATGGAAGGGGAAAAGGAGTACCTGGCCACCCTCTGCCTCGGCGTTGAAACGACAACCCTCGACCCCGAGGGAGAGGTCATCAGCCGCAGCCCCGTCGGTCGGCTGCGGGCAGGCGAGATCGAACAGACCCTGTCCCGCTTCCGGGGCAGGCAGATGCAGACGCCGCCGGCCTTCTCGGCCCTGAAGCATAAGGGCAGGCCACTGTACCATTATGCCCGCAACGGCATCAGCATCGTCAAGGAGCCGAGGGAGGTCGACGTTCTGCTCCTCGAGCGGACCGACGGTGACGGTGATCTGGCTGGAGATGAGTGCCTGCTGCGACTGCGGATTATCTGCAGCAAAGGTACGTATATCCGCTCTCTCGCGGCCGACATAGGACGCAATCTCGGGTGCGGTGCGTATCTGACTGAACTGCGACGTACCCGGAGCGGTTGCTTTTCCGTTGCCGGCAGTATCGATGGTGCGCAGCTGCTGAGCAATATCGACCGTGAACAGGTGCTGAATGCCTCATTGTCGCTTCAGCAGGCATGTAATTTCTTGCAATTATCTGGTAAGTTCGATAATGTTACTATTCGCAGTACAGATCATGACGATGATTTCTCTCCCGGGGGACGCCACCTTGCTTTGGGATAGCATCGGCACGACAGGAAAAGGCATTGAAACCGGTAGCTTCGGTTGATGCCGAGACACAGAACATACATAATGGCATATATCAGCGAGCGTCGCGCTTCAGGAGGATTTGTTGTGGCTCAGTCAACAGATAAAAAAAGTGAAATTATAGAAAAATTCAAGATTCATCCGTCTGATACCGGCTCCTCGTCGGTTCAGATCGCACTGCTGACCGATCGGATCAAATATCTGACCGAACATTTCAAGGTGCACACCAAAGACCATCATTCCCGCCAGGGATTGCTGAAACTGGTTGGCCAGCGCCGCAGCCTTCTCGACTACCTGAAGAAGAAGGATGTTCAGCAGTACCGGAACCTGATCCAGGAGCTTGGTCTGAGGAAGTAGTCCATATCTCTGGTGTAGGGTATCATGCGGATACGTACGTCAGTGCCATTGAGTCGCTCAGCCTGTTCCGGGATAGCCGGAGCGGGCTGAGCTTTTTGTTGTTGAAGGCCATCGGATAAAAAAGAGCATACGGGGCTGGTGGATAATCCAGTCGGAATATTGGCGCAAGGTCGTTCCCTGATGCTGAACATCTGGAGAAAAA
>WBUQ01000100.1 GCA_008933635.1 Desulfobulbaceae bacterium
GCCTTTTCGAGGGGTGCTGAGCTTTTTCCGGAAAAATCCTAAAGTCGTTAAATGGCATTTTTGCTGTTTTTATATTAAATTACAGAATGTTGTGTGCTAACAATCTGCAAACGTTGGGACACTAGTGAATCCACAGAGATAAAAAGTCATTTAAATTATTATTACTAAGCTACCCAATATTTAATTGTTACAATGTAGGTATCATATTTTGGTAATTATCACTAAGAGCGGATGTAATAATTCATAGTAGAACTAGGAATTCTTTTATACTTAACGAAAATTTTAATTATTTAAATTTCATAAATAAATATCATGAATATTTAAAAATGGAAGAGTAATTCTATTCGAATATTCAATACAATATTTTACTTAAACAGAAAATTATGAGTTTTAAACTTTGACTCTTGCTTAATGACTTTTTCAATTTGGATCATATTAATTTTACTCAACGATTCATCGGCAGTAAATGCTTCATATCCTGAATCGAACATTATTTTAAACGTCTTAAGTAAGTTTGGATTCATTTTTTGGTCCGGCTGATGTTCAAATGTAGAGATCTCAATAATCCATGTAGGTCTTGGTGAGTTAACCAGACACTTTTTTGCGCCTTGCAACATCATATACTCAGCCCCTTCAATATCAACCAGAATCAGCGCACGTTTTCCATCTAAAGAGGCGCCTAGTATGCGATCAAGAGTGATCACAGGAACAGTTGTTCGATAGTTTTCAGGAATTGAGGCCCACCCCTTTATAAGCGATGCGGCTGTTCCACCTCCCCATATTTCTACTATATCAGTGCATTTTCCAACCGCTAAAGGAAATATTTCAGCTTGATTCGCCCAACCATTATCACGGATATTTCTCATTAAGTAATTATAATTCCGAGCGATTGGTTCCACCGCAATTACAGGTATATTTAGGCTTAAGGCATGGCAACAATAATAGCCTACATTCGCTCCAATATTGATCATAACATCCATGTCTTTAACTAAACAACGAAACAACTCTGTTTCAGGAGGTTCGTATTTTCCGCTCGCCATCTCTTTATTTCCAGCAATAGTAAAACCCCACTGCGTCATCTCTGCTATTGATTTGTAATCATTTTTATCACGAATTGTACGCATATAGTTAGCTAAGCTTGGAAATCTATTAATAATCTTGACTAAAGACCTTCTAATTTTGTATTTTGCCATAGTATTGATAATACACATAAAAATTGAATTTTTTATATAAATCAATGGATATAATGTATTTAGAATTTCGATAAATCCTACCAAGTAAGTATCCACCGGCAAAGCAGGTGGCTTTAGATTTTGAACCGCTTAAAGCGGTATGTTAAAAAGATTTACTGACCACCATTCGGTGATCGCCTATTTGAAGAGTGTTAACTGCTCGAGGCGATCGTCTTCCTTTTCCTGGTCTCGGATATATGCTCGAACAACCTCCTCGTCAGTGCCAACCGTTGAGACAAAATAGTCTCGTGCCCAGAAGTGCATTCCATTGTAGTTCTTCTTCTGACCTAGGGAAGTACGCGCAATGTGTATTGCGCTTTTTCCCTTTATATACCCCACTACTTGGGGAACCGCATATTTCGGTGGTATTGAGATCAACATGTGAATGTTATCCGGCTGGAGATGTCCTTCCAGCACTTTGCTCTCCTTCTGTCTGGCTAATTCGTGAAACACTTCACCAAGGTGCTTCCGTAACTGGCCATAAAGAGCTTTCTTCCGACATTTCGGTATCCAAACCACATGGTACTTGCATTCCCACTTCGAGTGGCTTAGACATTGAGTGTTGTTCATGAAGCCTCCTTCTCGTGATTTTGACCGGTCTACGAATCTGGAGGCTTCTTCATTTTTCCGGAACTGTCAAACTGTTATAGCCCCCGGCAAAGCCGGGGGTTTTCCTAAGGGAAATAAATTAGTGGCGTGACAATTACCTAACGTTAACGATAAAAGTTAAAAGCTCAAAAAATTCAACAGCGAAGCAAATGGTTTTCAATTACAAGGGGTATCAAGATGGAAAATGGACAGAGTTCTTGAAACTAACTTTCTATAAGCACAGCACCTTTTCAATTTCTAGGACCGATGAACATGACTACCGGAATGCTGGATTATAGTCAAGCCAGAGAAAGTAGGCTCTAAGATGAAATCAATCAACTTGAGCACCCAGTCCCTAAATGATACGTCAGAGTTCAATCATAAATCTCAATATTTACATCCATCGCACAATTTTTCTATTCTAAAAAATATTTACCTTCAATGATAGCCAACAATCGCTATTGTTAATCTCAGATGATTTTCTTGAAAGAAATATCATTAACAAAAAGTAGACAGAGGAAACAATAATCATTGAAGTTACCACCCCTTCCAAGCCAAACAGCACAGCTCCAACAATATTTGCTAATAATCCAACTATTGCTGAAAAAACCTTGACCCCAATCAAGGCCTTCGGTTTAATTTGCGCCAAAATCTTAAGTGACAATATTTGACCAGCCGAGAATATCCCACCCGAAAAGATCATCCAAGGGAGCAAATACGAGACCTCATGGAATTTTTTCGCGACAAATAACTCGAATATTTTCTCATGCAACGTGAAAGTTAATATCGTCGCTATTGCAGTAAAAGACAAGCCCAGCAAAGTAATACGCCATGCGATCAAATGAACTGCTCTATTCGATTTTTCGTCCGTTGCTGAACCTGAACGTTGAAAGAGAATAGGACCTAAAAATGCCATAACCATCTGCATCACTAAACTGATTGGAGTATATCCAAGTTGGAAAATTACAGCGTAAAGCCCAACTTCCTCCAATGACCCAAAGGCTTGTAAAGCCCATTTATCAGATATTTGTTGCGCCCATGTAAAAATGCCCCATATCGAGAAAGGCCAAGCATAAGACCACATCCGAAATCCCCAATTCGGAGACGTTGCATCTGTTGGATGTTCCGATATCCCAATACGATTAAGGAAAACAAATTGAGAACATGTTACTAATATTGCAGAGAATATAAACCCGACCATAATTAAAACACTTGATGGCTCAAACATATAAATCAATAAAACCGAGAACAGAATTTTTAGCCAAACTTCAAGTCCTCCATGAAAGGCTACGATTGGTCGATGGCGAGCCGCATTTTGAATAGCGTTACAACCTGCATTCCAACCACTAATAGTTGCAAATATCAAAGCAATATTAGCAAGATCAATCCATTGAGAAATGGGAGCAATGATACGAACCAAAGCAAGTACAGTTATTATGATTACCACAAGAATACTTGCATAGGTCATAAGGTGATAGCACGATTCAAAAAATAATTTTAGTTCTCCTCTTCCAGCAGCGATTGAGAAAAATCGACCGATACTATTCGTAATCCCACCCATCACAACTTGATTAACAAAACTAGCTATTGTTAGACCAAGCGCAAGATAACCATATTGATCCGGATCAAGATATTGCGTCAGCACTCGTACTAAAACCAACGACCCAGCAACTATAGAAATTTGGCCTAAAAGTATCCATATTCCTTCTTTGGCCAATCGAATTATTCTTTTAAATTCCATAGTAGATTGGTTCTCATTGAATTAAAAATGAGAATCTACCCGAATTATTTTGACATAAGATAACGACAAGTTCATAAAAGACGTTCTTCGACATACAACCCCCTCACTCTTTGGGCGAACATCATCCCAATTGCAGTTTGTCAATCATCAGAGACGTGAAATATTGACTTTGATGTCATACGAAATTTATGATCGAAAAAGACTTTCTCTGATTGTTAAATATAGCTATCAATACTTGAGTCGAGGAATCGATCTAAGAGTACAGCTAATACCCCTTCAAACCAGAGAGAAATATAAATTCATTATCTTTTTTGGAATTGGTAATTAACAATCATATGCGTCCTGCTATCCGCCCTAAAAACCATACCTCCAGTCGATGTCAGGATATGGTTCAGCAACGAGGGATCAAACAAGTTATTTGTAAAATCACCAATTATCAAGAAAATGTATGGGGAGTGATACTGTTTGGCCAGAAAACTTGTTAAGTAACATCTGGAGAAATCATTAAGAAAATTATTCAGGAACAAATCGCTTAACATTCTGAAAATTCCTAATAGCCGTTCGACCTCAATCAACCAATCTGGTTTAAATTGTGATTGCTGTATTATAGTCTGCGTTTTGAATCCGACTGCTCAAGCATTTGAGTTTATGAACATGCTTGAATCGGGCATGTATTCGGGAATAAATTTTTTTAAATTCTTCTTGATTACATTCTCATCGAACAACAGGTCTGATTGTGTAATTTCACCAGTCAAAACCTCTTGATTCACCCAACTCCCTTTACGACCATGAAGAACTAGTATTTTCAAATGCTCGGTAGGAATGACTCCCTCACCTTCAGTTATCAACTCTTCATACAACTTTTCCCCCTCCCTCAACCCCGTATAACGGATCTCGATGTCGACATCCGGCTCTTTCCCGGCCAGCCTGATCATATCTCGGGCCATCTGGTCGATCTTTACCGGTTCTCCCATCTTGAGGATGAAGATCTCGCCATCGCCACCCATCGATCCCGCCTGGAGGATGAGCTGGGCGGCCTCCTCGATCGACATGAAATACCGGGTGATCTCCGGGTGGGTGACGGTGACCGGCCCACCTCGTTCGATCTGTCTTTTGAACAAGGGGAGTACGGAACCTGACGAACCGAGGACATTGCCAAAACGCACTGCCATGAACTTGCTGCCATGGTGCGGGGCTTCAGCAGCATAGTATGCAGATGGGTCGCCGTGACTGTCAATTTCCTCCCACTTCCTGCTGAAGCTGCCGTCCCAGTGGTTCCGCGAATAGGCCAACATCAGCAGCTCGGTCATCCGTTTCGACGCCCCCATGACGCTGGTTGGCCGGACGGCCTTGTCAGTTGAAACCAGGACGAAACGTTCCGCACGATGGCGGATGACCGCCTCGATCAGCAGCTGGGTGGCGAGGATATTGTTGGTGACGGCCTGCCAGGGATTCCTCTCGAGCAGGGGCACATGCTTGTAGGCTGCCGCATGGAAGACAACCTTCGGACGATGTTCGCGGAAGACCCTGTCCAGCAGCGGCAGGTCCTGAACCTCGCCGAGGACCGGCACAGCATCCTCTATGCCATGCTCATGGAGCAGTTCCATCTGGATGTTGTACAGGTTCGCCTCGCAGCTGTCGTAGAGGATCAGTCTGCCGGGGGCGAAGCGGATGATCTGCCGGCAGAGCTCCGAGCCGATGGAGCCGCCGGCTCCGGTGACAAGGATATCCTTCCCGCGGAGGTAGCCGCCAATCTCAGCCTGGTCGAGGACGACTTCCTCCCGGCCAAGCAGATCCTTGTAGGTGATGTCGCGGATCGAGTTGATCGAGACCCGGCCGTCAATCAGTTCGCCCAGGCTCGGCAGGACCTTGAAGGGGAGTCGGGTCTCCTGACACAGACCGACAATCCTCTTCATCTGGGCCGCCGACAGTGCGACCGCCGAGATCAGCAGTTCGTCGGCACCAGTGTTCGCCGCATGCTCAACCAGCTCATCGGCGCCGCCCAGGACCGGTATGCCATGGATGCGCATGCCCCACTTTGCCGGATCGTCATCGACAAAGCCGACCACTTCATAGGGAATGGTCGGGTTGTCCTCGATTTCCCGGGCCGTCTTTTCGCCGGCATTGCCGGCCCCAATCAGCAGCAGCCGCTTCTTGCGGATGTTCCCCTCCTGGCGCAGCCTGTTCCGCTGAAAGACGAAACGGATGGAGATCCGGCTGGCGGAGATGAAGAGCAGCGTGAATACCGAGTCCATGACAAAGACGGAACGGGAAAACCCCTGAAAGCGGTTGAACAGCAGCATCAGGGCAACGAGGGTGACAGAGGAGACGAACACCGCCCCGATGATGTTCTGCAGATCGCGCAGCCCGGTATAGCGCCACATCCCGTTGTACAACCTGAACATGTAGAAGACGGGCAGCTTCACGCCGATGATGACGGGCATGAAATGGTAATAGTAATGGACGATCTTTTCGGGGAAGAGGGACTCGAAGCGCAGGGAGAACGCCAGCGCATGGGCCAATAGCAGCAGCACGATATCGCTCAGCAGCACCAGCCAGAAGTTGGGGCTGGCGGCCATTCGCCGCAGGTGCCTGCCATGCTCGCTCAGCTTGAGGGAGATAAACGTTCTGAGCTGCCGGGCGGTGAGTATCGTCATGGTACGGGGATCAGGTGCATATTCATCCTCCAGCTCGACCGCCTATTGATCGAAGCTGTAACTCATCTGCTGGATCTTCATCGCGCTCCCTTCCTGCACCAGTCGGAAATCGATCTTCCCGGTACCATGGACGGCATTCGCATTCCGGTATGCCAGGTCGATGCTGAAGCTGCAATGCAGGGTAACCTTGTCCTTCGCGGTCTCCTGCCAGTTCAGGGCTGCAATCTGCAGACCGATGCTCTCCGTTGCCTCGAACAGGTGGGCGTAGGTGGGTATCAGGTCGACAACCGGCTTGCCGTTCTCGGTGGCATCGTCGTTGAAGAACTCCAGAAAACCAGCCATGTTTTTCTGCCCGTAGGCGGCGCTGTAATCGCGCAGGAAGGCGTCGATGTTCTTCTGCAGGGATTCTTCCGGCTTTTGCCTCTCCTCCCCTGTCACAGCGGCATGGGCGACAGCGGGTGCTGTTTTTGCAACTGCAGGCGGGGGAAGAGCCGGTTTGTCTGGAGTCTGGGGGGCCACGTTGCCCTGCTGCCCATCCACCGGCTCAGCCGCGGTCGGCAACGGCGCTCCGGCCTGCTGCCGGTGCGGGGGATTAGGACCTGGCGCCTTCCTCTCCGTCTGGACTGCCCCCGCATCCACTGCCGCTGGCCGCTCTTCCATCTTCGCTACTGCAAGGCGGGGTTCTTCATTACCAGTTGGGGAGGACGCCTCCACGGCTGCGGCGGGAGCGGCCGGGGTTATCTGCTGCCCCGCAACCGGCCCTTCTTCCGTCTTGAGCGTGACATTCGCCTCATGCTGATCAACCGTCTTCCGCCCTGGCTGTTCCGTGTGCGGTTTCGCTGCCGCCACGGGACCGTCTGCCGCATCGGCCGGCTCCGTGCCAATGACGGCCTGCGCAACCAGGCTGGCCGCGGCATCCCCGTCTTTTTGTCCTGCCACGCCGACGGCAACAGATGAATCGCCTGACCCGCGCTCATCGAGAACCTTCTTCCGACCCTCGTCGATCACTCCGGCTTGATCGTCAGGAATTGCCGGCTGTATCGGTGGCCGGGGTACCTCTTTCTCTGCCACGACCCCGGCCACAGGTGCTTTCCCTCCGCCGGTGCCCGCGTCCTCAGAGGCGACAACCGCCTCCCCGTTGCTACGCAATTTCTCGGCAAAGGTCATCGATGACTGGGAATTATCCTGCGCTCCCTTCCTGACGGGCGGAATAAACGCCGCACCACCGCCATGCAGGGTTGAAAGCATCACCTTGCGTGAATACATCTCTGAAGACACCAGGCAGACTGCAATCAGCGCGCCGATGAGCAGGACACCTCCCAGGACCGCTTTGGGCGACAATCTCCCCGAGAGGGCTTTCTTCGTCGTCCCGTAAGACCAGGGAGGCGGCCCTCCGGCCGCCGGTATCGCGTCTGCAGTCGAGTCCTCCCCGGCGATGATGGCATGATAGGCCCTGGTCAGCCGGATAAACTTGTCCGTCGTCTCCTCACCGGTCTCCCTGGCCGTATCGGGGTGGTACTTGATGCTCAGGCGGCGATAGGCCCGTTTGACCTCCTCATCCGAGGCACCGGCAGCGAGGCCGAGTTCGGCATAGTGCTGATCCTGCTCGATTCCGGGCTGAAACAGCTGCAGTATCCTGCCGATCTCCTGGAGGCAGTGCGGATAGGCAACCCCGTTCTCGGCGCATGCGTCCCTCAGCCAGTCGATCGTTTCCTGTCTCCCCTCGCGTTCTGCGGCGAGCACGTTGCGGCAGGACTGGAGCAGGCCGGTATTCTCGGCCACAAAGGTGATATGGCTCTCGGTGGAATAATCCCGGCCAAGACGTTTGAGCAGCCGGCGGATATTGTCCCTGTCAGCGCTCCGCATCACCTGCCCCCATCCAGAATGGAGAACTGCTCACCGGTCTCCTCGATCGCCAGGTCTCTCAGCCAGAGGTCGCCGGCCAGTTGGTTGTCTAGGCGGGTGCTCGGCTCCCGCCGTACCCGCACCTGGACCGCCTGGCAATCCTCGGTGGCAGCGAACGGCAAGGCAAATGCCGTCCAAGGCTGCCTTTCAGCCACGATCTCGGACCTGGCCGGAGGCATCGTGCACTGAAAGCCGATGACTTCCAGGTATGGCCGCTGGTCCGTGGTCAGGTTGCTCGTCCTGATCTGGCCGGTCAGCTGGTATTTCCGGCCCGGCCGTATCGGTACTATCTGCGACAGGTGATGATAGCGGATATTTTCGGTACCAGAAAAGTGCAGGCGCATGGCCCGGAAGTTCTCCTTGCCGCCGAAGGATTCGATCCGCCAGGTGCTCCCCTTGGGCTTGCCCACCCGCCAGTCGAACGCGGTGTGGGTCGGTTCCTTCTGAAAGTTGCCGTTGTAGAGCAGCGACCCGTCATTGAAATACATCTTCCATATCGCTGCGGCCTGGTCCAGCTTGCCGTCCTGTATCAGGGCATTGAGGAAGACAAGGACTTCCCTGCGATGGGCATCGACTCCCATCTGCTCGATCTGCGGCCAGTACGCCAGTGCCGTCCCGATGTTTTTGGTCTGGGAGGCATAGCTGAACAGGTGGAGGATGTTCTGCTGACCGACACGCCGGAGCAGCTCCGTCGGCTCGGGCCAGAGCGAGAAGGCCATTTTCAGGGCCGCCTGCCGCGACGCACCGGGGATCTTCTCGACGATCCAGGAGAGATCCTTCTCCAGGATCTCATACCTGCCCATCTGATAGGTGAGCAGGGCCTTCTCCCAGCGCCAGCGGTTTATGCCGGCGCTGAGCCGGTCGACATAATCGAGGATCGCCCTGCTTTCGGCCTTGCTCCCGCGATCGTTCTTCATCTCGGCCAGGCCCAGCCAGGCAGGTATGAAATACGAATTGTACGACAACGCCCTCTTGAACAGCCCTTCCGCCTCAGCCGATTTCCCCTGCAGCAGGTGCAGGCGCCTGGCGTGCCAGGTCAGCAGGAACGGACTGCGCAAATGGGCGATCATCGCCTCAGAGTCTCCGGTTCCGCTGTATTCCGCCTGTTCCTGCATGGCAATCCGCAGGTGCAGGGCGGCAAGACCCAGGAAAACCAGGAACACCCCGGTCCGCATCGACCAGTGCCGGATAAGGGACGGAACAGCGTTCACGATCGGTTGGCGCTCTCCTCACCATAGCTGTAGTTGTAGGAGTAGTACTTGTAACTGCCGTATGAGTTGAAGCCCTTCTTTCTGCCGCTTTTGTTGATGATTGTCCCGAGTATCCGGCCGCCGACGTTGACCACGGACTTGCGGAAGTGCTTGACGCCTTCACGCGGGGTGTCGCCTTCCACGGAGATGAGGATAACCCCGTCAACCATGTGGGACAGGACCAGAATCTCGGCAAAACCCTGGTAGGGCGGACCGTCGAGGATGATCCGGTCGTATCTCCCGGCGACGATGGAGAGGAGCTGCCGCATCCGCTTGGAGCTGAGCAGCTCGGCCGGGTTGGGCGGCAGAGGTCCGCTCGGGATGAAATCCAGCCCGGGATATTCGGTCGGGGTGATGACATCGGTCAGCTTGGCCATGCCGCTCAGCACACTGCTCAGGCCCGCTTTTTTACGGGACGTCTGGAAGATTTTCTGCAGACTGGGTTTCCGCAGATCGACATCGATGATCAGGCAGCTTTCCTCCTCGGCCAGATAGGAGAGGGCGGCATTGCTGGCGATGGAACTCTTGCCGGCACCGGGTAGAATACTGGTGATCAGGATTGTCTTCGGCGGGTCGTCGGCAACCGACAGGCGGACCGAGGTCATCGTCGTCCGGATGGCCTCGGCTACGGGGGAGCGCGGATCGACGTAGAAACGCAGGGCCATCTTGCGCCGGTTGTCAACCACTTCCTTATCGAAGGGGATCAGCCCGAGCACCGGGATATGGAAACGGTCGGCCAGTTCATCCGGGTTCTTGATGGTATTGTCGAAATATTCGAGGGTGAACGCCGTGCCGATGCCGAGCAGTGTCCCCAGGACAAGGGCCAGCAGGAGGTTGAGGGCGACCTTCGGCTTGAACGGGTAGAGGGGCGGGGTCGCCCGGTCGATGATCTGGATATTGGTGACGGCGGCGCCGACCGTCGCCTCAATCTCCTTCGAACGCTGCAGCAGGCTCTGGTAGATCGATTTGTTTGTCTCGACCTCGCGCTCGAGGATCTTGTACTGGGTCGCCCTTTCCTCCAGTTCCAGAGCCTTCTTCTTCTGGGCCTCGGCACTTGCCTGAAGGTACTGCTCGGTCTTCAGGGCGGTTTCGTAGTTGTTCCTGATCGAATCGATGATCTGCTGCTTCTCCTTCTCGATGCGGCCGGCGATCTCATCCATCTTGGCCTTCAGCTGCTGCATCTTCGGGTAGCCCGGCTTGAAGGTGACGGAAAGGTCCCGGTATTCGGCCTCGAGGGTCGAATACTGATTCTTCAGGTTCTGGATCAGTTCGTTGTTGACCACCTGCTCCAGGGTTTTCTCGTCAAGCTGCATGTTCTGCTTGAACATCGCCTCCTTGGCGATCCGTTCCGAGGAGGCCTTCGCCAGCGAGGCGTTCACTTCCTCGAGCTGTTTGATGACCAGGTTGTGGTCCGGGTTGAGCGAGACGATGCCGAGTTTCTTGCCGAACTCGTTGAGCTGCAGTTCCGATTCCTCGAGCTTGATCTGGGCGGCGCGGATCTGCTTGTCGAGGAACTGGCCGGCCGTCTTCGACGCATCCAGGTTGGTGTCCATGTGCATCTGGATGAACTCGTCCATGGCCATGTTGGTGATGGCCGCGGTCAGGGCGGGATCGGGGGTTTCGAAGGTGATCTCGATCAGTTCGCTGTTGCGCACCGGCGACACCTTGAGCCTGGTCTGGAACGCATTGAGGACGTTGTGGGCCAGCAGCTGGGCCTGGGCGTCCTCATCGAGCACGCTGACCTGATCCTGCCCTTCGTCAGCCCGGACAAAACTGGTGAAAGACGCCAGCAGCGACTTCGGTTTCCCCTTGCCGTCCTCGCCTACGGCCTGCGGGTTGAAGACGGGGTTGTTGGTCAGGTCGAGCCGTTCGATGACCCTGTTGGCCAGCTGGTTGCTTTTCAGCAGGTTGACCTGCGTCTGCTGGAATTCGAGGGTTTTCAGGGCGTTGCTGTCGAGATTCTCGAACTTGGTGACAGAGGAGTTCTGGGCGGAAGCGCGAATGACGCCCTTGGCCTTGAACTGGGGGGTGACCAGGAAGGTGTACAGCGCCGCCATCAGGAAGACCGCCGCCAGCACCGAAAAGACCGTGGTCTTTCTCCGTACCAGGGTGTCGAGGAGATCACGCAGGTCGATCTCGTCCCTGAATTCGGGAACAACCTCCCGCACTTCGGTGCTGGGGAGAAATTTCTGGCCATCATCCCTGATCATCAGGCTGTTGTCGGCGTCCGAAAACTTCTTTTCTCGTGTATCTTCCATATTTCTCACAAAAAATGTTTACCCAGCACAACCGTGCACGTACCGTTTTTTCGCCGGCGGTCAATCGTCGGAACCACCGCTTTCAGCTCCACTGCCTTTCCTGCCCTGATCCGTATCTCACCATCTCGCCGTCAAATCCCGTTAATGAGGTTCGCGGGATTGGTGCAGCAGCACCTGGTGAGCAGATCAACCCCG
Organism: Desulfobulbaceae bacterium; assembly: GCA_008933635.1. Lineage (GTDB taxonomy): Bacteria > Desulfobacterota > Desulfobulbia > Desulfobulbales > Desulfocapsaceae > Desulfoprunum. The sequence goes on from WBUQ01000100.1 coordinate 11,827, forward strand.
ACCATCTCCGCCAGCTCCTGCCAGTCTTCGGCAGCCGGCGGCCGGCGGGACGCGGCCCCATGGGCATCCGATGCCAGATAGTGCACGCAACTCCGGCTGATGAATTCCATGCCGGCGCGCTGACTCTCCCTGCCGTACCGGCCAAGCAGGCTGCCGATATTCAGCTGGATTTCGAGTTCGCTCTCTGCCGCAAACGTGATGACGCTGTGTACCGTTGCCTGGATCGGTGGAATCCTCTCGGGATGGGCAAGGATGAACCGGTATCCGTCGCCGGCGAGAGTTTCGATCGTCGCCAGCAGTTCGTCAGCCGAATCCGAAAATGACGGCTCCAGCAGATACCGCGAACTGTTCGCCAAAGGCAGGATCTTCCCCTCCTCCAGGCGCCCGCGCAGTTTCCTGTGAAAGGCCACCTCCATGCCGGGATACAGCGTCAGGTCGACATCGTGCCCCCGCAGATACTCCTGGGTGACGGCCAGTTTTTCCAGCATCTGTTCCCTGGTGGCCGCCCAGGCGGTTCCCGGGATGAAATGCGAGGTGCAGATGATCTTCCGGATACCCACCTTGGCATAGCACTGCGCCAGCGCAAGGCTTTCCTCCAGGGTCTGCGGGCCGTCGTCCAGCCCCGGGAGGATATGGGCATGGATGTCGACCATCTCGCTGCAGGGCAAGGGCGGTTTCATTCGTCTTCGTCCTCCGCGAGTTCTGCCACCTGACCATCGCGGCCCAGCTCCGCCGGATCGGTCAGTGCCCAGCTAATCAGCGCCAGCAGGGTTACGGCATAGACCATGTTGACCAGCAGCCTCCAGCCGAAATCAACCGTACCGTGGACCAAAAAGCCCAGAAGAGCGCAGAAGGCGGCAGTCCCGACGATCTGTCTTTTCCTCGCGTCATCGTCGGCGACCCTCACCCCTGACAACCGCCGGCCGGTCTGCACGACGCCGATCGCAATCCAGCCGAAGAACAGGGTTGCCGCCGGCAGACCGAGTTCGATCGCCAGTTCGAGATAATCGCTGTGGACCCGGTCAAAGAGGACTTTTTCTGGGAATTCCTTGAGATAGACGCCCGACAGCAGCTTGAAGGAATCGAAGCCCGTTCCGGTCAGCCAGTGGTCGAAGAGCATCGGCAGACTCGCCTGATAGATCTGCAGGCGGGCCGAACCCGAATGCTCGATGCCGCCAAACCTCGCCACTATCCCCTCCAGACCGAGCAGGGAACCGTACGCCCCGATAAACGCCGCGAAGACAGTCATGGCGACCAGCTTCAACCGCCACGACAACGGCAGAAAAATGCACAGCAGGATGCTGACGACCAGCATGGACAGGATGCCGCCGCGCGACAGGGAAAACAGGACCGCGAGGATGGCGATTCCGGCGGCAAAGAAAAAGATCGGCACCTGGGGCCGGAGATTCGCCAGAAACCGCGCCAGCCGCCTTGCAGCCGGCATCCTGTTCCCCTGCCCATCCGCAGCCTTTCCAGGGGAGGGGTCGATGGCGACCAGCGCTGCGGCGACAGCCATCGGCCAGCAGATATTCATCAGGGCCGCATACTGGTTCTTGTAGATGATCGTCCCATGGGCAGCCTGACTCTTCAAAGGCAGCCAGAGGATCCCGATTCCCGGATTCATGATCTGCAGCAGTCCGTAGATGCCTTCCAGCAGGCCGACAGAGGCGACAGCATACAGGATGGCGGTGGCAAATCCCTGCTCCCGGCGCAACAGCGACGACAAGGCGACAAACAGGACGATCAGCGCCAGGGCGACGACCGCCGCCTGGAGGCCGGCAACACCATTTTCTCCCAAAGCCGCCAGGGTCTGGTCCGTGTGTGCCAGCGAGTTGGCCATGTCCACCCTCTCGCCCCGGGCCGGCGACAGCATCCTGACCAGGGCCAGGGGCAACGGTGCCGCCTGGAAGGCAAGATACAGGATCAGCCCGAGCGGGACCAGCAGCCACCGCCAGGGAATGCACGACAACGGCAGCGCCGGCAGTTCGAACAGCAGCCATCCGCCAAGGCCGACAAGGATGAGGGCGACATACCCGGCCTGGACGATTGGGTGAACGGCCCCGAAGAGCACCGGGAGGGTAACGATGATGAAAAGCACCAGGACACATGGCGCATACTGCAGAACGATTCGCACTGCCTTCCTGTCTTGGGCAGTATTGCGGGATATCATTTCTTCGGATTGGAGAAGCTGACGCCAGTCCCCATGAAACCGAGGGTAAAGCCCGAACCGGAAAAGAGCAGGCCGCTGGAGCTCGATTCCGCAAAGATGATATCCTGATCCTTGATCAAAAGGCTGTCTCCGACACCGGCCTGCAGGTCGTTGTAGCTCAGGCTCAGCACCTGGCGCTCCTTCCCGGGCCCCATAAGGCGTATGAGCTTGATCTTGTCGGTATCGGCGTATCCGGCCAGGCCGCCGGCAAGGGTGACGACCTCGGTGATGGTCATGCCGCTACGGATCGGATACGTCCCGGGCTTGCGCACCGCCCCGTCGACAAAGCACTGGCCGGTTTCAGGAATGAAGATGACATCCCCGCCCATCACCATGATGTTCTGGGCCATGTTCCCCTTCCTGATGAGTTCGTCCAGGTCGACGAAATAATTCTTGTTTTTTTTCGTCGTCTCGTCGAAGCGGGTGATATAGGCCGAAGAGCCGGCCTTCTCCGTCAGGCCCTCTGCGATGGCGATGACATCGAGCAGCTTCCGCTTCGACACGTAGTCATAGGTCCCCGGCTTCTTGAACGAACCGACCAGGGTGATCTGCTTGCTGACATGCTCCTTGATAAAGATGGAGACATGGGGATCCTGCAGGTATTTGGCGGCAAGGAGCTGCTCGATCTTCTCTTCGGCCTCGGCCGCAGTCAGGTTCCGCACCTCCACCGTTCCCAGCAGGGGCAGACTGATCTGTCCGCGCGAAGAAATGCGGACTTCGGTGTTGAGGTCCTGCGTCTCAAATACCGTGACCTGAATCAGATCACCCGGTCCCAGGATATAATCGCCGATATCTTCGGTTGCGATCGCGGCAGGGACTGGCTCCACCATGGCCTCTTCCTCTGCCGCCTTTTCCATCTCGGCCGCCTCGCTGGCCTTCTGGAATTGCTGGAGATCGGTATTCGCCTGGAACTGCTCTTCCGCGCAACCGAACAGAGAAAGTAGCGCGACGAGAACGAAGAAGGTACGCAATGTCTTGATCATGGGTGTATTCACATCAGGATGCTGCAGAAAGAAGTACGACTCAAACAGAAAGAGGACTGCCGAATCGTCTCTCGTGGGCAGTCCTCTTGTAC
>WBUQ01000101.1 GCA_008933635.1 Desulfobulbaceae bacterium
TGCCCGTTCCTCCTGGCTGCGATGGAAAAAGGAGCAGATCGTTTCCTTCGTCCGCGAAGTGCGCGCAGAAATCGACAGGGTCGAACCTAGCCGGACGGTCAGGCTCGGGGCCTTTCTCGTTCCCTGGAGACAGGGGGAGCGCCAGGGGGCCGTAACCTTCATGCTTGCCCAGGACGCGGAGCTGATCTCCCGCCATGCCGATGTGCTTTCACCGATGGTCTACCATGAGATGGTCGGACGGCCGGCTGCCTGGGCCGGTGATATGGCCGCCTATTTCCGTGACATGACCGGCCGGCCGGTCTGGCCGATCATCCAGGCCGGCGGAACGGCCGCGGCGGAATTCGGCGAGGTGGTTGACGCCGTTGCTGCCAGCGGGGCCGAGGGTATCCTGGTCTATACCTTTTCAGAAATGCAGGAGCGGATGTGGCCAGAATTGGCACGGTTCCGGCCGCGGGCCAATCTCTTGCCCAATCCGCGCCTCTCCGTCGATCCGCAGCGTCCGCGGCAGGCCCTGACAGGCTGGCACCAGGGGAGAGGCGGCCTGGTGCGGGATACCCGCTTCCTGATCCAGGCCGGAACCGGGGGAGAACCCGCTGCGGTCGGCATAGCCGCCGGCCTCGACCGCCAGGGGGTTCTGCGGGCGGCGCTGCCGAAGTGCACGCCTGGGAAAAACTATGTGTTCTCCGGCGATTTTTATCGCGATGCACTGAACAATACCGGCTATCCGGCGGTGGAGATCTGGGGCCGGGAGTATGTCCTCAACACCCACCGGGTTGTCGGCGAGTTCCAGCGTCTGCGGGTGTCGGTGGAATGTCCCGGCGATGGCGGGGCGGCGGATGCGACCTTCGCCTTCGTTAACGATGAAGCCGGCACCACCTTCTGGCTGCGCAGTCCCCAACTGGTGGAGGAACCTGTCAGGCTGCCGATTGCGGGGAGGCCTGACGTTTCCGGATTTTTCCCGGTCGGGGCCTACGGCGCGACAGCCGACAATCTGACGCAGCTGAAGGAGATCGGGCTGAACAGCGCGGTCATGCCGATGACGACCGCCGCCATCGAGGCCTGCGTTGGGCAGGACATGCATTGCCTGTTTTCGGTACCGCGCGATACCGAGAAGCTGCTGATGGCCCTGGATGAGGTGGGACAAGGACTGGAAAGGGTCCGCTTCGGCTTCTATGTCAACGATGAGCCGGAGATCCATGGCTTCCCGTGCTGGCGCGCCCGGGACATCGCCTCGGTGCTGGATCAACGGTATCCCGGCGTCGCGACGGCGATGGCGGTGGTGCGACCTCAGAACATCCCCGACTATGCCGACGGCGCGCAGTATTTCATGCTCGACCAGTACCCGGTACCGCACATGCCGATGACCTGGCTGTCCGATTCGCTGGACCAGGCGGCCGGCCTTGTCGGCAAAAACAGGCTGCAGTCGGTGATCCAGGCCTTCGGCGGACCGGAGTGGAGCCATTCCGGCTGGCCGCGCCTGCCGACCTTCGCCGAGATGAACTGCCTGGCGTTCCTGTCGGTGATCCACGGCGGCAGGGGCATCTATTTCTATACCTTCCCGGTTGTCGCCGCCGACCCACAGGGCCGGCGGGATCTCCGCCGGCTTGTGGAACGCCTGCAGCGGATGCTGCCCTGGCTGCAGCAGGTGAATCAGCCCGACCCGGTGACGGTGGAGATGCTGTCGATCAACAGGTTCGATCCCCGGGGAAAGCCGGCCGTGCACTGCGCCCTGAAAAAGAAGGGGGAGGAGGAGATGCTGCTCTGCGTCAACACCCTTCCGACTTACACCAGTGCGGCAGTCGGCGTGCCCGGCGTGCGGGATTATCTCTGGCAGGAATTCTTCGATGAGAGGCGGGCAATGGCTGTCGGCTCCGCGATGCACCTCGATTTCGAGCCCTACGAGGTCAGGGTGCTGGTCAGCCGGCGACAACCGTGAGCCTGGCGTCGGTTCCCTGGCTTAGCCAAATCCTCAATCGGTGCTATTTTTCCCCCAGCGTGATGCTGAGGGGGAACTGCCGGCCGTCGCGATAGCAGAGCAGCGTGATCCTGGAGCCCGGGTCGCTGAGGGCGATCCGGTTGCGGAGGTCGGCGGCGCCGGCGATGGGCACATCGTCCATGGCTACGATCACATCTCCCAGGCGCAGCGCGGAACTGGCGGCCGGCGATGCGGCGTCGATGGTGCTGACGAGGGCGGCGCTGGCAAACTGCCGGGAAAGCTGCAGAGTCCGCAGTTTGTCCGGGGCGAGATCCTTGATTCCGATCCCGAGCCACGCCCGGGTCATCCGGCCGTTTTTCTGCAGGCGCTCGGCGATGACCTTGGCCATATTGATCGGGATGGCGAAGCCGATTCCCATATAGCCGCCGGTCTGGGTCAGGAAGGCGGTGTTGATGCCGATGGCCCTGCCGCGGATATCCACCAGCGGACCGCCGGAGTTGCCGGGGTTGATCGCCGCGTCGGTCTGGATGAAGTCCTCGTATTCGCTGATGCCGACGCTGCTGCGGCCGGTGGCGCTGATGATGCCGGCGGTGACGGTCTGGATCATCTCGAAGGGAGAGCCGATGGCCAGGGCCCAGTCGCCGACCCTGAGCGAGGAGGAGTCGCCGAGTGGCAGCACCGGCAGCTTGTCGGCATCGATTTTGATCAGCGCGACGTCCGACTTGCCGTCCTTGCCGATCACCTCCGCCGCGAACTCGCGCCCGTCGACGAGCCGCACCGTTATTTCGGTGGCGCGGTCGATGACGTGGGCGTTGGTCAGGATGGTCCCGCCGGCGTTGATGATAAAACCAGAGCCGTGCCCGTAGCTGGTGTTGCGGGCATCGCTGTCCTTTTTCCTGTCCGTTTCCGTGTCCCCGAAAAACCGCTGCACCGACGGGTCGTTGAAGAATTCGTCGGCGGCCGCGTCGCTGCTGTCCCGCTCCATCTGTTTCCTGACATGGATATAGACCACGGCCGGCTTGACCTGCTGGGCCACGGCGTGGAAGGCCTGGGCGGTATCGGCCAGCGTGGCGATCCTGCCGCCGGCCGCCTCCGCAGCCATGCCTGAGGCTGGGGACAGGATGAACAGCAGCGACAGCAGGAGGACTCGACAACGCAGACGGCGGCCGGGTGTCATGATCTGTTCGGGAGCATTGGTGTTCATAGGCATAAGGTCCGGCAGAGGGTTGTGAAGGATCGGTTCAGACGCCGAGATAGCGGGCCTGCAGTTCCCGGTTGTCGCGGAGCTCGTCGGTTGTGCCGCTCCAGACGATCCGGCCTTTTTCCATGATATAGTGCCGCTGGGCGATCTCCAGCAGGGCGTCGAGATTCTGGTCGATCACCAGGATCGCCAGCCCCTTGTCCTTGAGGATGCCCAGGCCCGCCAGATCTCGCGGCGGATCAGCGGCGCGAGGCCCTCGGTCGCCTCGTCGAGCAGCAGCAGACGGGGGTTGATCATCAGGGCCCGCCCGATCGCCAGCATCTGCTGCTCGCCGCCTGACAGTTCGTTGCCGTAGTGGCGCCGTCGTTCGGCCAGCCGGGGAAAGAGTTCGAAGATCTCCTTCAGGGTGAATGGAGTATCCACCCGGCGATGGTTGGCGGCGGTGGCGACGAGATTTTCGACGACGGTCAGGTTGGGGAAGATCTGCCGCCCTTCCGGCACCAGGCCGACTCCCATCCTGGCGATCCGGTGGCTTTCCAGCTGCTCGATGGCCCGGCCGTCGAAGAAGATGGCCCCGGTTCGCGGCGGGGTCAAGCCGATGATCGACTTGATCGTCGTGCTCTTGCCCATGCCGTTGCGGCCGAGCAGGGTGACGACCTCGCCGTCGCCGACCTCGAGCGAGACGCCAAACAGGGCCTGACTGGCGCCGTAGCAGGTGTCGATGGCGCGAACGTGGAGCATCAGTCGTCACCCAGGTAGGCGGTCCGGACCGTGGGATTGCTGCGGATTTCGTCGGGTGTGCCGTTGGCCACGCATTCGCCGTAGACCAGCACCGAAATCCGGTCGGCCAGCGAAAAGACCGCCTCCATGTCGTGTTCAACCAGCAGGATGGTGATCTCGCCTTTCAGGCGGCGGATCAGTTTCGCCATCTCCACCGTGCCGCCCGGCCCCATGCCGGCCATCGGCTCGTCGAGCAGCAGCAGTTTGGGGCGGCCGGTCAGGGCCATGCCCACCTCGAGCTGGCGTTTTTCCCCATGGGAGAGATGGCGGGCGGGAAGGTCCGCCTGGCGGTCGAGGTCGACGCGCAACAGGGCCTCGGGCAGTTCCTGCGCCACCAGCGGCGTCTTCAGGCCGTTGCGCCAGAAGCGGAAATTGTGGCCGGTGCGGGCGATGATGGCCAGTGCCAGGTTTTCCGCAACGGTCAGATCCTCGAAGATGGAGGTGATCTGGAAGGAGCGGGCGAGGCCGAGCCTGGCCCGGCGGTATGCCGGCAAGCGGCTGATTTCGCTGCCGTCGAAGACGATGCTGCCGGAGTCGGGCAGGGTGTCGCCGCTCAGCTGGTTGACGGCGGTGGTCTTGCCGGCCCCGTTCGGTCCGATCAGCGCATGGACGTCCCCCCGCCTGATATCGAGGCAGAGCTTCCTGCTCGCCATTACCGCCCCGTAGGATTTGCACAGGTCGCGTACCTGCAGGATGCTGTCAGTCATTGTTCCTGCTCCCTGCCAGCAGGCCGAACAGGCCATGCTTGGCGAAGATGACGACGATGACGAGGAAGGGTCCGAGGTAGACCATCCAGTGCTCGGTGTACATCGCCAGGACTTCCTCCAGCAGCAGGAAGATGGCGGCGCCGAGGACCGGTCCGAAGAGGGTGCCGAGGCCTCCCAGCAAAACCATCACCATCAGTTCGCCCGACAGGGTCCAGTTCAAAAGGCCCGGGCTGACGAACTCGCTGTGGTTGGCGAGCAGGACCCCGGCCAGGCCGCCGCCGGCTCCGGCGATGGCGAAGAGGACCAGCCGGTAGCGGGTTGAATGGATGCCGATGGCCTGGATGCGCCGGTTGTTGCTGCTGGCGCCCCTGATTACCAGGCCGAAGCGGGAATGGACGAGGCGATGGGCGAAGAGCAGGTAGGCTGCCAGCAGGAACAGGCAGAGATAGTAGAACTGGTTGTCGCCGCCGAGGTCGAGGAGCGGCAGCGTGTTGCGCGATGAGAGCGACAGGCCGTCGTCACCGCCATAGGCCTCCAGGCCGACGAAGAGATAGTAGAGCATCTGGGCGAAGGCCAGCGTGATCATGATGAAGTGCATGCCGCTGGTCCGCAGGCAGAGCGAGCCGATGACGAGGGCGAAGACCGCCGCCGCGAGGACGGCCAGTGGCCAGACCACAAGGGCGTTCTCGCTGCCCGGGAATATGCCGAACAGCGGCAGGTCCTGGAAGCTGTGCTGATAGAGGATGCCGACGGCATAGGCGCCGAGGCCGACGAAGGCCGCATGGCCGAGGCTGATCAGGCCGGCGTAGCCGATCAGCAGGTCGAGGCTGACGGCGGCGATGGCGTAGATGACGATCCGCGTGAACAGCGAGACCAGGTACTCCTGGCCGAGTGCGGCCGCCAGGGGCGGCAGCAGGGCGAACAGCAGCCCGACGGCGGCGACGATCGCCGTTTTTCTGGTGAAGATTCCGTTCATGACCAGTGGGCCGGGTACAGGCCGCGCGGGCGCCAGACCAGGATGCCGGCCATCAGGATGTAGATCGCCATCGAGGCCACCGATGCGGCGATGCTGTCGGCGGCGGCACCTTCGAGGAACAGGCGGAACATCGCGGGCAGGAAGGCCCGGCCGAGGGTGTCGACCAGACCGACCAGCAGGGCCCCGACCACGGCCCCCCGCACCGAGCCGATGCCGCCGATGACGATGACGACGAAGGTCAGGATCAGGATGCTCTCGCCCATCCCCGACTCGACGGCGAGGATCGGCCCGGCCATTACCCCGGCGAGGCCTGCGAGCAGGGTGCCGAGGCCGAAGACCAGGGTGTAGAGCAGGCGGATGTTGACGCCCAGGGCGGCGATCATTTCGCGATTGGCGGCTCCGGCCCGGATCTGCATGCCGACCCGGGTCCTGGAAAAGAGCAGCCAGAGACCGACGGCGACGGCGATGCCGACGGCGATCACCGCCAGCCGGTAGATCGGGTAGGGCAGGCCGGGCAGCAGCTCGATGCTGCCGCCGAGCCAGGCCGGGACATCCATCATCAGCGGCTGCCGGCCCCAGATGATGCGGGTCAGTTCGTTGAAGAAGAGGATCAGACCGAAGGTGGCGAGTACCTGGTCGAGGTGCTCGCGGCGATAGAGACGGCGGAGGACGATGACCTCGACAACCATACCGGCGACGGCGGCGGCACTCAGGGCGGCGGCGATGCCGAGCAGGAATGAGCCGGAGCGGGCGGCGACGGTCGCCCCGACATAGGCCCCGATCATGTAGAAGGAGCCGTGGGCGAGGTTGATCACCTGCATGATGCCGAAAACCAGCGTCAGCCCGGCAGACATCAGGAAGAGGGTGATGCCGAGCTGCAGGCCGTTGAGGAGTTGTTCGATGACAAGGAGCATGGGAGTGAAAGACTGGACCCGGGCCGGCGATGCAACCGGCCCGGGTCCAGGATCAGTTTACATCTGGCACTCGCCGGCAAAGGCGTCGACGTGATTGCTGAAGACCTTCTTGACGGTCTTGTTGGTGTAGTCGCCCTCCGGGGTCTGGATGACCTCGCGGATATACATGTCGTGGATCGGGTGCTGGTTGTTGCCGAAGGCGAAGCCGCCGCGGGTCGACTCGAAGTCGGCCTTTTTCAGGGCGGCCTTCAGGTCGGCCATCCTGTCGAGATCGCCGTTGACAGCCTTCAGGGCGCTGCCGAGCAGACGGGCGGTATCGTAGCCCTGGCTGGCATAGAGGGTCGGGGTCCGGCCGTATGCTTTCCGGTACGCCTCGACGAACTGGCGGTTGGCCGGGTTGTCGAGGTCGTGGGTCCAGTGCGAGCGGTTCTTCACGCCTAAGGCTGCCGGTCCCACGGCCTTGAGGATCCGCTCGTCGAAGGAGAAGGCCGGGCCGTAGAGGGGGATGCTGCCGATCAGACCGGCCTGGGCGTACTGCTTGAGGAAGTTGATGCCCATGCCGCCGGGCAGGAAGAAGAAGACCGCCTCCGGTTTGGCGGCGCGGATGGCGGCGATCTCGGCGGCGTAGTCGGCCTGGTCGAGCTTGGTGTAAACCTCGGCGGCAATCTCGCCCTTGTAATAGCGCTTGAAGCCGGCGAGATGGTCCTTGCCGGCGGGATAGTTCGGCGCCAGCAGGTAGACGTTCTTGTGCCCAACCTCGGTGACATACTGGCCAACCACCTCGTCGGGGTTGTCGTTCTGGTAGGAGACGCTGAAATAGTTGGGGTGGCAGCCCTTGCCGGCCAGTTGCGAAGGGGCGGCGTTGGCGCTCAGGTAGATCACGTCTTCCCTGACCACCTTCGGTACCACCGCCATCGCCACATTCGAGAAGACGATGCCGGTCATGATCCGGACGCCGTCCTTTTTCACCAGCCTCTCGGCGAGCTGCTTGCCCTTTTCCGGCTTGGCTTCATCATCCTCGACGATCAGCTCCACCGGGATGCCTCCCAGCGTGCCCTTCTCCTGGTCGACGGCCAGCTTGAAGCCGTCGCGGATCTCCTCGCCGAGATAACCGGCCTTGGTGGAAAGGGTGGTGACCATGCCGATCTTGACCGGCTCGGCAGCCACCGCCAGCGAGGCGGACAGCAGGCCGGCCGATACCAGAGCCGTCAACAACGTTTTCATATTTCCTCCCATGTGCATTGTGTTTGCGCAATACGCTGCCACTGTCGAATGGCGTGTGCTGGACCGGTCTGCGAAGCGGGCCGGAAAGGTCAACCCTAGAAAATGCCAGGTAAAGATGCAACAGAAAAATATACGGCGAGAACGGCCTCAGGGAGCGGGAACCACTGCACGGGACGTGCGGATCGCGAAAGACAACATCGATGGCCTGCCGCTGTATCCTGGGCTTTTTGGCGTAATTGTCGGTGAAGGCTGACAGGCCTGCCAGGGAAATAAGATATATTTCATATCTATGGCTGATAAATCATCGGATCTAACGATTTGACAGCAGCCTTTTCCTTGGGTCAAATGGGCGTCACCGCCCACTCATGGCAGCGGGCAGACACAAGGGACTGACACAGACAGAAGCGATGACTGAAAGGGAAGTTCACAAACACACGATCACCGGCGGCCGCTGTCTGCCGCTGATCGAACGTGCCGTCCGCTGGCTGCTGGCCGGCATCTTCGTCTATTCGGGGGTCGTCAAACTTGCCGACCCGTCGCGGTTCGCCGAGATCATCTCGGGTTTCGGACTGCTACCCGATCCGCTGGTGTTGCCGGTGGCGGTGGCCCTGCCGGTCATCGAGCTTCTTGCCGGCATCGGCCTGGTCTTCGCCCTCCGCGGCAGCCTTGCGGCTATAACCGCGATGCTGGTGGTGTTCATCGCTGTCCTGCTGTACGGGATCAATCTCGGGCTGGACATCGATTGCGGCTGCTTCGGACCGGAAGACCCGGAACAGGCTTACAAGGGGCTCAAGGCCGCCCTGGCCCGCGATGCGGTGCTGATAGCGGCGGTAGCGTTCGTATACTGGAGTCGCGGCCGTGTCCCGAGGCGGGACCGTCGCGTTGAAAATTCACTGTAGAACAAGGAGAAATGCGTAATGAACATGAAAGGGTTGTTGCATGCTGTCCTGACCGGGCTGTTCGTCCTGTGCCTGAGTGCTTCCGCTTCTGCCTTCGGCACCGACAAGTTCAAGGAAGAGGTGGAAAAGGAACAGGGGGCGGTCAAGTTGCTGCGTGAGGTGCAGCAGGGCGGTTATGGCATCGTCACCACCGAGGAACTGAAGGGGATGATCGACGCCGGCAAGGATGTGTTGATCGTTGACACCATGCCCTACGAAGACTCGTACAAGAAGAACCACATTCCCGGGGCGAAGCAGTTCCTCTTCCCGATCCCCGATATGAAGGAGTGGGATGCCAAGGAGACGGACGGCAAGAGCGTCGAGGACTTCAAGACTCTGCTCGGGCCCGATCTGAACCGGACAATCGTCATCTACTGCGGTTTCGTCAAATGCACCCGCAGCCATAACGGCGCCATGTGGGCCAGAAAACTCGGGTACACCAACGTCCTCCGCCATCCAGGTGGCATCTTCGCCTGGAAGGGGGCCGGCTACCCTGTCGATTCCGTCAAGTAAGAACGTTTTCAGCCGCCGGGATGCAATCGCGGCCCGGCGGCCCTTCTCCCCGCGACAGAGAGTCGCGCCTCCGGACCGGGCTTTCTCGACCTTGAATCCCCCGACCTCGTTGCCCTTTATATCAACCGAGATCCGTGAGCGCTGCAGCGAGTGCGGCGCCTGCGTGAGCAACTGTACGTTCCTGACGCGGCACGGCACGCCGCGGGCTGTCGCCGCCGCCCGTGATTTCAGCGATCCGAAAGATCGGGGGATGGCCTACGAGTGCAGCCTGTGTGGCCTCTGCGCCGCCGTATGCCCGGAAGGGCTCGACCCCTGCGCGCTGTTCCTGGAAGTCCGCCGCCACGATGTCGCCAGCGGGACCTTCGACGCCAGGCCATATCGCTCAATTCTCAATTATGAGACGCTGGGGCGATCCAGGCTTTTCTCCCGGTACGAGCTCCCCGAGGGCTGCGATACCGTCTTCTTTCCGGGGTGCGCCCTGCCCGGTACCCGGCCGACGGTCACCAGTCGGCTCTATCGGCAGCTCCGACAGCATGTCCCGTCACTCGGCATCGTTCTGACCTGTTGCGCCAAACCTTCCCATGACCTTGGAAGGACGGTTCATTTCCGGACTGCTTTCGAGAGGGTGCTGGCCCGGTTTGCGGCCGGCGGGGTGAAAACCGTGCTGACCGCCTGTCCCAACTGTACCAGGATGTTCCGTCAATACGGCCGGGGTTTGTCGGTGCTGACCGTTTACGAAATCCTGAACCGCCATGGAGTGACTGAGACAGTGGCTCCAGGCGGCGGCGAGATTTCCGTGCACGATCCCTGCCCGCTGCGTGATCATCCCGAGGCGCATTCGGCTGTCCGGGGGCTGCTGACCGATCTGGGGTATACTCAGGTGGAAATGCCCCATCGAAAAAAAACGACGCTGTGCTGCGGCGAGGGGGGCGCGGTAGGATGCATCCAGCCCCGCAACAGTCGCGGCTGGGCGGAACTGCGCAGGCAGGAGAGCGAAGGCCGCCCACTGGTGACGTACTGCGCCGGCTGCGTTCACTTTCTCGGCCAGGTCACACCGACAGTCCACATCCTGGATCTGATCTTCCGGGCCAATGGCACGCCGGACAAGGATTTTCCAGTGTCAAAGGGTCCCCTGACCTATCTCAACCGCCTTCTGCTCAAGCTGCGACTGATGGCGATGTCCGTCTCCGGAGAGTAAGAAAACGCCCATGCCGTGGCCGGGTACGCCGGCGGGACGACCTGCGTTCGTCGTCCCCGTCGTTGCCGCGTTCAGTGACTGTGATCGTGCGGCTCCCTGTCATGGTCCGGGTGCTGGTGGCTGTGGGTCTCGGCTTCGTGTCCATGGTGGCTATGGTCGTGGCCGTTTCCGGAACCATGCTGATGGTCATGTTCGTGCTCGTGGCCATGACCGTGGGCGTGGACGTGGCTGTGTGGATGGCCGTGCTGCGTGGCTCCGTGGCTGTGGGGATGATCATGTTCATGGCTGTGCTGATGATCGTGATCATGGGTGTGTTTATGTTTTCCCTGCATGGCAACCTCCCTGGATGTGTTTGCGGGATACCCGGAAATGCCGCGCCGGGGACGACCCCCTCGCTGCCTTTCCGCTTTCAGTCTTTTCTATTCACGTAATCGGCCGGCGTCAAGAATAATATTACAAATACAAGTTATGTGTTACCGGGCCGAGTTTCCGACAGGTTCTCCCTGCCCTGGCAGCCACCCTGGGCAGCAACCATTCATGGCCAGTCCTCCGTCTGCGGGTACTGCAGCGTCCCGGCAAGAGACTCATGCAGTTGGTCTTTTAAAGATCATCTGTATTATTGATATGGATTGCGTCTGGTTTGATCGCAACATAACGAACGAAAATCATGGAAAAAAGTGTAAGCCCCCGAACTTTTATGGAAAGATCTCCTGATGCGCCAATAAATCGCGATTGCATTGCTCCGAGAGGGGATGTAGGGTCGTATCAATCCTGCTGAAGGATCGAGTTTCCTTGCCGGAGGAGCTTTGGCTGGATTCTCGCGGGAATAGGTGCGCAAGCTTGAGATAAATAAGGGGAGCAGAAAAAATGTATAAGGTTGTCTATGAAAATGACCAGATGGTTATCCGGTTTGAAAAGGATCTCGTTGACGATGTGACCCTGTCGAAATTCCTCGGCAACATCAGTCTCCAGTCCATGCTGAAGAAGAGCGGCAGCACCGATGCGGCGAACAGGCTGAGGGCGAAAAATCGCCTGAGCAGTTTTCCGACAGGTTTCGATCTGCTTCGCGATCCGGCCCTCAACAAGGGAACGGCCTTTACTGAAGAAGAACGCGAGGCCTTGGGGCTGAAAGGGCTGCTGCCGCCGCGGGTCCATACCATCGACGAGCAGGTGGAGCGGGTGCTGTGGAATCTTCGCAAGAAGCCGACGGAGATCGAGAGGTATATCTTTCTCACCAGCCTCCAGGACCGCAACAAGACCCTGTTCTATCGGGTGCTGCTGGACAACATCGAAGACCTGATGCCCATCGTCTACACCCCGACGGTCGGTCTCGCTTGTCTCCAGTACGGCCATATTTTCCGCCGGCCGCGGGGCATCTATATCACCATGAACGACAAGGGGCGGGTCGCAGAAGTTCTGGGCAATTGGCATCGCAAGGATATCCGCATCATCGTCGTCACCGACGGCGAACGCATCCTGGGCCTGGGGGACCTCGGGGCTGACGGCATGGGCATCCCGGTCGGCAAGCTGGCCCTCTACACCGCCTGCGGCGGCATCCAGCCCTCGCTGAGCCTGCCGGTGACGATCGATGTGGGAACCAATAACGAAGTCCTCCTCAAGGATCCGCTCTATATCGGCTGCAAGCATCCCCGGATCCGTGGCGAGGAATATGACGAACTGATCGAGGAGTTCGTCATCGCGGTCCAGCAGCTGTATCCCGGGGCGATGATCCAGTTCGAGGATTTCGCCAACCGCAACGCCTTCCGGTTGCTGCAGAAATACCGTGACCAGGTCTGCTGCTTCAACGACGACATCCAGGGGACCGCTTCGGTGACCGTGGCAGGGATTTTCTCGGCCCTGCGCATCACCGGCGGCGACCTGAAGGACCAGCGGATCCTCTTCCTCGGCGCCGGCGAGGCGGGTATCGGTACCGGCGACCTGCTGGTCGCTGCCCTGGTCGAGGCCGGCCTGACCCTGGAAGAGGCGCGAGGCCGCTGCTGGTTCGTCGATTCGAAGGGTCTGATTGTCAGGAGCCGCACTGATCTGACCGGCCACAAGCTGCTCTATGCCCACGAGCACGAGTTCGTCCCCGATTTCCTCTCGGCGGTGGAGTCGCTGAAGCCGACGGCGATCATCGGCGTTTCCGGCCAGGCGAAGAAGTTCTCCCGGGAAGTGCTGGAGGCCATGGCCAGAATCAATACGAGGCCGATCGTCTTTTCGCTCTCCAATCCGACCTCCAAGTGCGAATGCACAGCAGAAGAGGCCTATACCTGGACGGAGGGCCGTGCGGTCTTTGCCAGCGGCAGCCCCTTCGACGAAGTCGTTCTGAACGGGCAGAGATTCAAGCCGGGCCAGGGCAACAACGTCTATATCTTTCCCGGCGTCGGGATGGGGGTCATGGCCAGCTGGGCCACCACCGTGACGGATGAGATGTTTCTGGTGGCGGCGCGGACTCTGGCCGCCGAGGTTTCGGAGACGGATCTGCGGGTCGGCAGGGTTTATCCGCCACTGCCCCGGATCAGGGAGGTATCCCAGGCGATCGCCGTCGCCGTCGCGGACCTGGCCTACAACAGGGGGCTGGCCTCGCGCCATCGCCCCGACGACCTCGAGGGATATATTGCCAGCCTGATGTACGAGCCTGATTATCAGCCATATGTGTAAATGAGAAAGCATTTCCCGGACTGATCACGCTTCGGCCTTCCTCTGGGCGCTCATCCGGAGGGTCGATTCCGGCACCCCTTACCTCTGGCAGAGGTCAAGGGGTGTTGTCGTTTTGGGCGGTCAGAAAAAATTATCCTGCGCAGTAGTATTTTTGTTCTTTTGAGGGTATGATTTACCAATCACGAGACAGAAAAAACCCTGTTTGTCGTGTATTTTCTCTTATTCATTTGGTTTTTCATTATACAAGGCTCTGCCCGCAAGCACTATCCCGGCTATCCTGGGTAGCGGATCAAAGATACGGAACGTTTTTTTGATTGCTCGGAAGAGACCTCCTGCGCCTCATCAGGTTCGGGCGAAGAGGTTGATACAACCTGTTCAGCTGGAATTCTCGTGGTTTTGCTTCACCGAATATGACCGCTCTTTTCCGGGGCATGGTATGACTGGAGACCAGCCGCAAGGGAGGCGGTCCCGCAGCAGCAGCAATCCGGCATTTCCTGTTCCGTTGCCGCCCGGAGAGCGCCGCTGCGGTAGTGGAAATGATTAATGAATAATTATTGATTTAATATTAAATAAAAATGATTGAAAGGCCGGCGTTCAGCGCCGTGCAGTGACAATTCTGATCATACGGAAAGAAAAAGCCATGTCATGACATCCGGCAGATATCCCGTCGGCAGTTGAAGTTCACCAGAGAGGAGGGCCAATGGAAGCTGCACAACGATCGGACGCTGGTCGCAAGAGCGGAAAACCGTATTATCTTGCCACTGAAATTGATCCACCCAAAGGAACCAATCTCGCAGGCTTTCTCGAGACGGCGATGAACCTCAGGGGAAGGGTCGATGCCATCCGGGTGACGGACAGCGAGCATGCGATCATGCGGATGTCGCCGCTGGCCCCCTGCCTGGCCCTGAAGGAAAAAGGACTGGCCCCGGTGATGGTACTGAACGGCAGGGACCGCAACCGGATCTCGTTCCAGGGGGATCTGCTCGCCGCCTCGGCCCTTGGCATCACCGACATCGTCATCCGGGAAGGCCATGATCCGGCCGAGGGGGATCAGCCGGTGGCCCGGACCAGCGGCGACCTCGACCTGGCGGTCATGCTCAAGTGCGCGACATCCCTGAATGCCGGCCGCGACCTTGCCGGCGAACCTCTCGATGGAGCGACCTCGCTGTCCATCGAGGTTTCACTCGAACTCTCCGACGACGCCAGCCGTAATCGCGAACAGGCGGAAAGCCTACGCAGGATGAAGGATCTCGGGGTTTCTTCGGTCAGCCTCGGTCCCACCTACGACATCAACATCATCGAGCAGTTCCTGCCCATTGCCGAGGAGACGGGGATCAGGCTCTACCTGTCGGTGATGCTGCTCAAGTCCGTGACGATGATCCGTTATCTCAACAATCTCAAGGGCGTCCCTTCGATTCCCCAGGAGTACCTGAAGAAGATGATGGATGCGCCGGTGAAGCAGGATGCCGGATTGACCATCGGTGCGGAATTCATCCGGACAGTCGGGCCGATGGCAGACGGCGTGGTTCTGCTGGCGATCGGCTGGAAGGACAGGCTGCCTGACATGCTCGATCTTCTCGGTCGTTAGCGGGAATGCCGGTTATGGGCGGTCAGTCGCAGGCGGAAAAGGTCCTGGCGGGAATGACCAGGGACTTCGGGTCGAATCTGTATCTCTACCAGATTCTGGAGGAGACCCCGAACGGCGTGATGGTGGTCAGCCTCGGGCACCAGATCATCTATGCCAACCCGGCTGCCTGCAATTTTCTCGGCACGCCCTGTGATGAGATCGTCGATGCCTCCGTCAGCGAGATCCTGGGTGGCGAGAACGCCGGTCTGTTCAGAGTGATCGCCGACTTCTTCAACTCGCCGGCCGGGAAGAAGATGTCGCGGTTCCGTCATGAAATGGAACTCAAGAGCGAGGATGGTCAGCTCACGGTCATCGATGTGGTCCTTGTCTACCC
>WBUQ01000102.1 GCA_008933635.1 Desulfobulbaceae bacterium
CTTCAGGAACATCTCGAAGGTAACGCGGATGCTCTCTTCGTCATCGACAATCAGGATGTGCACGTCTTCCATGGTATCAACCGTTGGCTGCCGGAATTTCGACGATCATCTCGGTAAATTTGTTGAGCAGGGAATCGACCCGCAGACGCCCCTGATGGTTCTGGATGATGCCGTAGCTGATGCTGAGGCCCAGCCCCGACCCCTGCCCTGCCGGTTTGCTGGTAAAGAACGGGTCGAACAGCCTGTCGAGGATGCCCTGCGGAATGCCGGTCCCCCAGTCCTGAACGGAGAGGCGGTACCATTCCTGGCCGTCGATATCGACCGGCTGGCTGCTGATGCGGATGCGCTTGTATGGAGACGTTTCGCGATACCTCTCGTTCAAGGCGTAGCGGCTGTTGCTCAGCAGGTTGAGGACGACCTGCTGCAGCTGCAGGAAGTTCCCCCGTATCAGGCAGGATGGTTCGTGCAGATCAATCTCGATGATGATGCCGTCATTCTTCAGTTGGTGCTGCATCAGGGACAGGCTGGCACGCACCACCTCGTTGAGATCGACGAAGGTCAGCTCGTTGCCGTTTTCCCGGGCGAAGGACAGCAGGCTGTAGATGATCGTGGCGATGCGCTCGCCCTCCTGCACGATCCGGTGCAGGAGTTCCGCCTGCAGGGTATTGTCCTCCGTCTCGTCGATCAGCAGCTGGGCGTAGTTGATGATGCCGTTGATAGGGTTGTTGACCTCATGGGCGACGCCGGCGGCGAGTTCGCCGATGGCGGCCAGCTGGGCGGTGCGGATGGTATCGACCTTGCGCACCTCGTCCCTGGTCAATTTCCTGGCGATCAGCAGGAGGTGCCGGATCTCCTCGGCTTTTTCCCTGACCGGGATGATGGTCAGGGAATAGTCGCCGTCCAGCCCGGGCAGGCGGGTGTCTTCGACACGGGACCCCCTGGTCAGCAGGAATTCTTCGAGGGGGCATTTGATATGGGGCCAGCGGCCGCCATGGATGATCTCGCAGACGCCCCTGCCGATGACCTCCTCGCGGGACTTCGCCGCAGCCTTCAGCAGTGCGGGATTGACCTCGACGATCGTCCCTTCGGGGGTAACCACCAGCACCGGGTCGGGGATGGAATGAAAGAGCTCGATGCCGGCACCGGGGGGCACGGTCCGTTCTCCCGGATCGATATCCGGGACGGTCAGCGTCTGGGAGAGAGGTGGGCAGTCGTTCTGCATAACGGCTCCTGCCTGACGCACCGCCTTCTGCGGCATCGCGGGGGAAATCTGCCGCCGGGTACGGTGCATATGTAGTATATGGCGATGATACCGAAAAACCATCCACTCCACAACGGTTTAATCCCGTTGTCATTTTGAGCAAATGCAAAATATCCGCACCGGAATCGCCCGCAAATACGGAAACATACAGGGCAAGCCCATTGCCTGACACGTCCGCAGCGTTGTATTTCGCCCGCGTTTGCCCTACTATACTGCAGACTCGAGTCGGCTGTTCCCATTCATCCTACCAGCGGAGGTCCGGGTCGTGGCGGAAACATCGGAAACCTGTCTAAACGAACTGGAGAGCGGATACGTCACCGTCGACAGCGGATGGCTGATCACCTCTTTCAATGACAAGGCCTCGCGCATCCTCGGCCGTGACGGCCGGGATCTGATCGGCCGGCACTGCCGGGAAATTTTTTACAACGACAACCGCTTCCGCGCCATCTGCGCCTATCTCGAACCGCTTACCAGGAAGCGGGGCAGCAACTCGCTCCAGCTCACCCTCGGCTGCCCCACCACCGGCGCAAAGAACGCCATCCACCTCCAGGTCATCACCCTGCCCGGCAAGTCCGGATCGATGATCGGCGCCTTCATCGGCTTCGCCGATCTGAGCGAGCCGCTCGCCGCCAGCCGGCTGGCCCTGAACAGCATTGCCGAGGGAGTCTTCACCGTCGATCCGAGCCGGAAAATCACCTCGTTCAATGCCGCAGCCGAGAGAATCACCGGCTGGAAAGAGGAGGAGGTCGTCGGCCAGCCCTGCAAGATTATCTTCCATTCCAGCATCTGCGGCAACGAGTGCGCCATCGCCGAATCCATCCTGAAGAAGACGACTATCTCTGAACGTCGGGCATATATCCAGACCAAATGCGGCCGGTCCATCCCGGTCAAGGTCAGCGCCGCCCCGCTGCTGGATCTGAGCGACACCATCATCGGCGGCGTCGAAACCTTCCGTGACATCACACCCCGGCTGCAGCACGAACTGATCCTCGATTCGATTGCCGACGGCGTCTTCACCGTCGACGCCGAAGGGAAGATCACCTCATTCAATACCGCGGCCGAGCGTATCACCGGCTGGAAGGAGAAGGAAGTCCAGGGCAAGATCTGCTCCGTGGTCTTACTTTCCAGCACCAACGTCACCAGTTGCGCCCTCGGCCTGAGCATGCGCGAAAAACGGGCGATCATCGACCACGAAACCTTCATCCTCGGCAAGGATGGTTATTCGATTCCGGTCAGCGTCAGCGCCGCACCGTTCCTCGACCACCGCGGTGAAGTCATCGGCGGCGTGCAGACATTCAGGGACAACACCCATCGCCTGCAGCACGAGCTGATCCTCGACTCGGTTGCCGACGGTGTCTTCACCGTCGACCGCAGCTGGAACATCACCTCCTTCAACCTGGCGGCGGAGCTGATCACCGGCTGGTCGCGGGAGGCCGCCATCGGCAAGAACTGCAGCGAGATTTTCCAGTCCTCGATCTGCGGCCGCAACTGCGCCATCGCCGAAAGCCTCTACACCGGCAGACCGGTTGCCAACCGCTCGATCACGATCAAGAACCGCAAGGGGCAGATGCAGTCGGTCAGCATCAGCGCCGCGCCACTGGTGGACCACGAGGGCAATGTCGTCGGCGGAGTCGAGACCTTCCGCGATCTCAGTGTCGAGGTCAGCCTCCGTCAGCAGCTGACCAAGCGCTACACCTTCGACCAGATCATCAGCAAGAGCCCCGCGATGCAGCGCCTGTTCGAGATCATGCCGGAGATCGCCCGCAGCGACAGCAACGTGCTGATCCTCGGGGAGAGCGGGACCGGCAAGGAACTGATTGCCAGCGCCCTCTACCATGCGTCGCAGCGCAATGACAGGCCCTTCGTCACCGTCAATTGCGGCGCCCTGCCTGAGACCCTGCTCGAGTCGGAGCTTTTCGGGTACAAGGCGGGGGCCTTTACCGACGCCAAGAAAGACAAGGTGGGACGGTTCGCGGCGGCGGAGGGGGGAACCATCTTTCTCGACGAGATCGGCGACATCCCGCAATCGCTCCAGGTCAAGCTGCTGCGGGTGCTGCAGCAGAAGACCTACGAGCCGCTCGGCTCCAATACGCCGGTGAAGGCGGATGTGCGGATCATAACCGCCACCAACCGGGATCTGCCGCACCTCGTCCGGGAAGGGCACTTCCGCGACGACCTGTACTACCGCCTCAACGTCGTCAACATCCAGTTGCCGCCACTGCGCCAGCGACTGGAGGACATCCCGCTGCTGGTGGAGCACTTCATCAAGAAATTCGCGGCCGAAAAGGAAAAGGATATCGTCGGGGCAAGCGACAAGGTGATTGCCCGGCTGATGCGTTACTCCTATCCGGGCAATATCCGGGAACTGGAGAATATCATCGAGTATGCGTTCATCCTCTGCCCTGGCGGCTATATCCAGGAGGGGCATCTGCCGGAGCAGATCGGCCTGAAAACTGGTCCGGCGGAACCGGAGCCCGACGGCCATGCCGCGGGTCTGAGTCTGGAGGAGATTGAACGGCAGGCGATTCTCCAATCACTGGAACGCAATAACTGGAAAAGGATGCTCACCTGCCGTGAACTGCAGATTTCTAAGGACACCCTGCGGCGCAAGATTGAGCATTATGGCCTGCATAACCCCGCAGAGCCGCAGGAAAAGGAAGAATGACGGCGGAAACGCCGGAGGAGCCCCTGAACGGAAACAGCGTACGCAGCGCGACACGGCGCATTGTGCGTCCTCGTCAGCGGACCTTCCGCTGCACGTCCGGTTCGGTGGCTTTCGCCGCGGCCTCCTGCTGCCGCTTCTCCCGATCCAGCCGCTCCTGCGTGCGGGCCTCCAGCTCGGCCGCCTTATCACCCGCCAGCCGCAGGCTGCGCGGCATGACCCGGTCAACGACGGCGTCGCAGGTGCACCAGGTTTCCTGAGGACATCCGGTGATCTCGTGACAACTGGCAAACTGCAGCAGTTTCTTGATGCCCGGGATGGATATTCCTTCATCATGGATCAGCGAGCGCAGGCAACCGATCCAGGTGATGTCATTCTGGGAATAGAGGCGGCGGTCTCCCCTGCGCTCCGGCTTGATCAGACCCTCTTCTTCATAGATGCGCAAGGTTCGGGGATGCACGTTGAGCAATCGCGAGGCGACGCTGATCGGATAGACCGGCAGGTCGTTCTTGATCGGTTCGACACTGGTTTTCTTTCTGGCCATGCACTCCTCCTCCTGAACATACACTACACCGCCCGGTTCGACTTGGCAAGCCGGAGGACCGGGCGGCAGAGCAGTATCTGCTGAAAGAAACGGTTTCCGATGGCCCTCTCAGTGCTCCTGAGCGACGTGTCCGCGGAACAGTTTTTCCCCCATCAGGAAGAGCATCACGCAGAAGGCGACGCCGCCGACCACCACCAGGTTCTCATGCAGCGACGGGGTGTAGCTCAGCAGCTCCGGATAATCCACCAGGCCCATGCCATGATAGTGCGGCACCAGCTGCCCGACGATCACCAGGTCATAGCGCATGAAGTAGATCCCGATCATTCCCGCCAGCGACGCCGCAAACAGCATCGGCATACTCTTCCCCCGCACCGCCAGGATGATCACGAATGGTATTACCATCCCCAGCATCACCTCGCCACCCCAGAAATTCAGCGCGTACTTGCCCGACAACAGCGTCATGATCGCCTCGTACTTGCCCGGCGGATGACCGCTGATCCCGCTGATCATCTTCCAGCACGTGAAAAAGATGATCACCGCCATCATCAGCGCCCCCACCTTCGCCACTCCCTCCATCGCCTTCTCCATCTCGGAGCTCATCTTCCAGTTGTTCGCCCGGTAGGCTATATAGGTGAAGAAGATGATCGCCACGCAGCCCGACATCGCCGCCGAGGTGATGAAGTAGATCGGCATGTACGGGCCATGCCAGAATTCACGCGCGTTGAGCAGCCCGAAGACCGCCCCGAGGTTCGAGTGGGCCGCCACACCGGTCAAGAGGCCGGCAAGACCGAAGGCCGTCGCCGTCTTGTGATCGTTCTTCTGCAGCATCACGAACTCGATCAGCATGAAGAACAGGTACGCCCCGTACAGCGTACCCATCCACCAGATGTTCGAGGTCGCATTGGCCCCGATGACGTTGCCCACCGGCATCCGCCAGCTGTTCTCGATCTCGAAGGCGATGACCAGAAACCCCGCCACGATCGTCGCAATCGACATGAATACCGCCCGCTTGGCAATCGGATTGAAGTTCTTGAATCCGAAAACATGACCGATCGACGAGACGATGCACAGACCCGTCGAGGTCACCACGAAAAAGACATAGGCCGCGATCAGCACGCCCCAGGGAACCTCGCGGCTGACCCCGAAGGTGTGCTCATGCCCGGCATACAGCGAGTGGATGCCGGCCGCCACCCCCACCAGCGTCAGCAGGCCGCACAGTCCGATCGCCGCCGTGTATTTCCCCGATACGCTTGCCTCTAGTCCGCCTTCCTGGGGCAACACCCCCGCCAGTAATCTGTTCATTCTGCTCTGCTCCTCTTTGGCAGCCCCGGTCCTGAATTCCTTGCTGGCGGAGAAACCGTCTCCGCCGGCACTTCCGGTATCAGTCCGGGAATTGAATATGGGTCACTCGCAACCGAATACCGCACGCCTGACGACCACCTCAGGGCAGAGGAATATCTGTCCTGTCCTTGCCGATATCGTCCAGAAGCGGCTTGATCTTCAGATCGTACAAGGTATGCAGGGCTGCACAGCCTATCCAGATGACAAGAAACAGGATCGCTTTCATGGTATCCCTCCATTTCGAACATGATTTCGTCAGACCGCTCTGTCATCCACGTGATTGAGGTCCTGACAACGCTGCCGGCCGGCAATTTTGTTTACAACTTTTCTCTCAATTGATTTCACGTTACTGTTGTAAACATCAGTTGTCAACATTATGCTATCAAAAAAAGTCCGCAGAGATGAAAATTGATTCGCACAAAAGTTGTATCTATTTGTAATATTTCGCTTTAATTTTTTGCCTCCTCCGCTCGATTTTCTTTCGTCAATTTTTGCCCCTGATTTCCCGGCCGGACAGCAGAAAATGGGCGCATATTGCGCCTGTTTTCCCGAGCTGCAGCTCACGGCCCCTAAAACGGCCGGGGCCTGCCGGACCTCGTCGAGGTCGGCAGTCCCAGGGCTGCGCGCGCTGGCATTCAGGGGCAAGGATATGCCGCAGGGAGAGTCGAAAGGAGCGATCGGAATACAGCGGGCAGACAGGAACGGCCATGACGGGAGACCGTCCACAGGACCATATCGCTCTGGTCGGGAATTTCAGGGTATGGGAACGGCAGCTGAAGCGGGAATGACGGATCCCTGCGGCATCGGGGAGTCCTGCCGCAGGGATGTGAGGAGGGGCGGATCAGGCAGCGATATCTTCCTGATTCACAGCCGGGGGAACCCGGACTGTGCGGTCGATCTTCTTCGGTACAAGGGTATTGGAAAAGAACGCCGAGCAGCACTTCCGTTTCTCGAAACTGCAATCGATGATGTTCCAGCACGGCGTATACTTGAGCAGTTTCTTGATGGCATTGATGCTGACGCCGTGCACGTGGATCATTTCACGCAGGCATTCTATCCACTGGATATCCCGCATCGTGTAATACCGCCACTCTCCTTTGCGGGTCGGCACGATCAGCCCTTTCTCCTCGTAATTGCGGAGTGTCCGCGGATGGATATTGAGCATCTTCGCTGCCATGCCTACCGTGAATATCGCCTTGTTTTCCTTATCCATTTCAACCCTCACCGGCTCTCTATTGCATGTTTGTCGACCCAGTCGCCTCGCTGCGCGGCTCAATGGGTATCGTCGGCGCTGAATATCGAACCAAAGAATCTCTCGCCCACCAGGAATCCGTACCCGACCAGGCCGATGCCTCCCACCACCAGCAGCCATTCCGATGCCGTCGGCGTGTAGGAAAGATACAGCGGAATGTCGCTGTAGCCGGAATACGGGGAAACCACCTGTCCCGAGACCACCATGTTGAACCGGGAGAAGAACTGTCCTACCAGGACCATCAGGGCCGCAGCCGACATCGCCTGGACCGAGTTCAACCGGCTGACCAGCAGCAGCGCGAAGGGCAGCACCATGCCGATGCCGATTTCAAAGAGCCAGAAGTGGGTGGCCAGCGGGCCGGTTACCATGGAATCGGCTGCCAGGATCATTTCCCTGTTGCCGCTGTAGGCATTGGCGAATTTCCAGGCAGTGGCGATGGCGATCAGGAAGATCATCAGCGCCATGACCTTGCCGGCTGCCTGCATGCCGAAGAAGACCGCCGGCGACAGCTGCTTTTTCGTCAGGACATGGGACAGGTGGGTGAACAGGACGATGGCGGCGGCACCAGAGAGAAACGCACAGGCCAGGAAAAAGATCGGCAGCTGGGGCCCATACCAGAACGGCCGGGCATTGAGCGAGGCGAAAACCGAGCCGAGATTGCTGTTGGCCAGGGCTTCCGCCACCGCGCCGGCAACCCCGAAAATCAGGGCGGCGGAGAACCGCCGGTTCAGGATCAGGTACATCTCCACCAGCATGATCCCGACCGCCATGCCGTAGAGAGTGCCCATCCACCAGATATTCGAGGTCACATTGGGATGGAGGATGACCCCGAGGGCCATGCGCCAGGGGTTTTCGATCTCCAGCCCGATGACCAGGAACGCCGCAAGGATAGAGATGATGGAGAGCCACACCATCCGGTTGGCCAGCGGAGCCAGTCTGTTGCCGCCGAACAGGTGACTGAGGGCAGCCAGCAGACAGAGCCCTGTCGATATGATTGCGAAATAGGCATACACGCCGATCAGCATCCCCCATGGCATCTCACGGGTGTTGGCAAAGGCATGATGATGGCCGACCACCTGGGCATATATGCCACTGCCGATGCCGGCGGCAAGAAAGAACAGAGCCAGGAACATGAGTCCGTTCACAACGGGAACGCCGGCAATCTGTCTTGACGGCAGTGCGGGTGATAACATTTCCTTCATAGCATCCTCCTAGGCGATTGTTTCGTTTGATTTGCCGTTACCAGCCTGCGATCAGCGAAGCTGGTACTGGACGGGTTCCGAGAGCATTTCCGGTTCCGCCTCGCCCCGCTCTTCGGGGGGCAGGCCGAGCACGGCGAACAGCGCGACCGGAGCGGCGAAGGGGCCCATAATGATAAAGAGGACAAGGGCGACAGCCAGCCAGCATCCCTCGATGATCCGTCCCCGGTTGCCTGCAACCCTGTGCCACCACCCTGAACCGCTTTGCATCGATTTCTGCTGATTCATCTTCTTTTCCATGGTCCACCTCCGCGTCTGATTCGATTGCTGCTGTTATTAAGCTGCTTCTTAAACAGCAAAAGGCATGCCATAGGAAAAACATGTTGCGAAAATCCCCGTCCTATGAACGCATGATATTGTTTTTATGGGATTTATAGAATTCCAAACGAAAGAAACAGCAGCGAAGGAAGGCTCTTGAAATTACCCGACCGGGCGCAATATGCGCCAAACCGACTCGATTGACAGGGCGCAGAATGCGCCCTGTCAGGACATATCTAACTATCTGTTTTTACAAGATTTGACAAATGGATCAGGGAGACGGGTAGCGATACGGACCGACGAAGGCGAGGTTATGCCCTGGTCGCAAGATTTATAATCCTTTTATTTCAGACAGTTAAAATATTAACATGGAAAGTGGGCGCAAAATGCGCTGTTGCAAGAAAAAAATCGGGAGGTGGAAGGCGTCAAACACGCCTTGCCGGTGGGACGGGGAAGGAAATGAACAGAAGGGAAATCCGAGATGGATCAATGAAAAACGATGAGCCCCATGCACGCCGCAGGGGCCCATCGCCGAATTGCCGCTACTCCTTTGCGCCGTGCCCCTCGGCCGCCGGAGCATTGCCGGACAGCCGGGCGTGGCCACGGACACCGATGTGGCAGGTGGTGCAACGCGTATTGGAGGCAAACGCCGTTTCGCCGTCATGACAGGCGCCGCAATAGCCGCCGTCATACAGCGTCTGCATGGTGAAGTCCTCCTTTTCAGCCGACGCACCTGCCTCCATCGGAAACAGCTCATCGTGGCAGGAGTCGCATTCAAGACCGGCGCCCTGAGTATGATTCTTGTGCTCGAAAATTACGCTCTTGACCGGCTTCTCCCAAATAATCGGCGCCAGCGGGCCATAGGTGTCCTCGTCATACTCTTCTGGAGATTTCTGTTCTTCCGCAGCCATCAGGCACGCCCCGGAAAACAGCAGAATGCCAAGGACCAGTGCAGACAAACCCTTTTTCATGGTAATATTCCTCCGTCTCTTCAGAACCGGCTCTTCTTCCCCTCTGCCACTGCGATCACGGCTGGGAAAGAAGGCAGGGATACAGGTTTTGAGTCCTCAGACATTCACATAATAGACATTCGGCAAGGCCCCGACCTCGGGACGGAGAACCCAGATTATCGTCTCAGGGGTATGCAGCAGTTCAAAAACCCTGCTCTTGGTGTCGGCCAGGTCCCCGAAGACCCGGACATCGGCCGGGCAGGCCTCCGCGCAGGCCGTCGTCTTCTCCCCCTTCGACAGCCTCGATTCCCAGCAGAAATCGCACTTATCGACAGCCCTGTTCTCTTCCTTGAAATACCGGGCATTATAGGGACAGGCGGTCATGCAGGTCTTGCAGCCGATGCACCGACTCGGCTTCATCACGACGATGCCGGTCTTCTTGTCCTTCCAGGTGGCAGTGGTCGGACAGACCCGGACACATGGGGGACGGTTGCACTGGTTGCACAAAACCGGCATGAAGATCGTTTCATGGGCACCGCCAGCAACCGTCCGCCGCCGCTCGAGGATCGTCGTGCGGAAACCGTAGACGGGAACGTCGTTGGTCTTGACGCATGCCTCCATGCACCGTTCGCAGTCAATGCAGAACTTTTCGCGAATGACCATCGCGTAATGCGGGCTGTAGGGGTACTGGCCGACTTCCGGAACCAGTTCCGCCGCCTGCACTTCCGCCACAGGGGTCAGCGACAGGATGGTGCCGCCCAGATAGACGCCTGTTACCGCCAGCCCCAGCTGCAGGAATCTGCGCCGTTCCAGCGACGTCAATCTCTCCAGACCTTCGTTTTCGAGTTTTTCAAGATCGTTAATTCTCATTCCGTTACTCCCTGTTGATATCTTCATACACCTGTCCTCGACAGGATGAGGCCGTTTTCCGGCCCGTTATTCAAGATCGTACGACGGACGGAGCCGGTTCAGTGGTCTTCAGCGACGTGTCCGCGGAACAGTTTTTCCCCCATCAGGAAGAGCATCACGCAGAAGGCGACGCCGCCGACCACCACCAGGTTCTCATGCAGCGACGGGGTGTAGCTCAGCAGCTCCGGATAATCCACCAGGCCCATGCCATGATAGTGCGGCACCAGCTGCCCGACGATCACCAGGTCATAGCGCATGAAGTAGATCCCGATCATTCCCGCCAGCGACGCCGCAAACAGCATCGGCATACTCTTCCCCCGCACCGCCAGGATGATCACGAATGGTATTACCATCCCCAGCATCACCTCGCCACCCCAGAAATTCAGCGCGTACTTGCCCGACAACAGCGTCATGATCGCCTCGTACTTGCCCGGCGGATGACCGCTGATCCCGCTGATCATCTTCCAGCACGTGAAAAAGATGATCACCGCCATCATCAGCGCCCCCACCTTCGCCACTCCCTCCATCGCCTTCTCCATCTCGGAGCTCATCTTCCAGTTGTTCGCCCGGTAGGCTATATAGGTGAAGAAGATGATCGCCACGCAGCCCGACATCGCCGCCGAGGTGATGAAGTAGATCGGCATGTACGGGCCATGCCAGAATTCACGCGCGTTGAGCAGCCCGAAGACCGCCCCGAGGTTCGAGTGGGCCGCCACACCGGTCAAGAGGCCGGCAAGACCGAAGGCCGTCGCCGTCTTGTGATCGTTCTTCTGCAGCATCACGAACTCGATCAGCATGAAGAACAGGTACGCCCCGTACAGCGTACCCATCCACCAGATGTTCGAGGTCGCATTGGCCCCGATGACGTTGCCCACCGGCATCCGCCAGCTGTTCTCGATCTCGAAGGCGATGACCAGAAACCCCGCCACGATCGTCGCAATCGACATGAATACCGCCCGCTTGGCAATCGGATTGAAGTTCTTGAATCCGAAAACATGACCGATCGACGAGACGATGCACAGACCCGTCGAGGTCACCACGAAAAAGACATAGGCCGCGATCAGCACGCCCCAGGGAACCTCGCGGCTGACCCCGAAGGTGTGCTCGTGCCCGGCATACAGCGAGTGGATGCCGGCCGCCACCCCCACCAGCGTCAGCAGGCCGCACAGCCCGATCGCCGCCGTGTATTTCCCCGATACGCTTGCCTCTAGTCCGCCTTCCTGGGGCAACACCCCCGCCAGTAATTTGTTCATTGTTCCGAGCTCCTTGTACCTGTAAACAGATGGATATGTGTTTCCTGCCACTCTGTGGTGCAGCGTTGCCGAAGATCTGAAGGGAAAGGATGCCGTCCTTGCACAGCCGGACGAATATTGGTCCAATAAAGGCGAAAACACAACTCAAAAAGCCGCTGAGCCGGAGAAATAATCGTTAAAAAATGGCGGGCAACTATCTTTTTATACTACAAATGTCTCAATTCGCCGCCTGGCCCTGAAGGTATTTAACCATATTCTTTAATTGAATTCTTGTACACGCCCCTGCCAGAGCTGTCAAGACGAATCCACAGCCACCGCCAACTCCGTGACCATGAATATTTTTTTATTTGCAATCGAGGAGATACATGGAAAAACCAGCAACCGCCGTCAGACACGTTCATGAATACATATAGTAACGAGATGTTACACGTATGGCTAGTGCAATCACACGGTTTTTTAAAGGCACAGACAAACCGCAACCCATCGCCTGCATTGCTGGCACATTTTGCACAGCTGAAACTGGACCGTCAAGGTGCTGCTATTGCATGACAGGCGGCACCCGCTACCTTGCCTCCATGGCGGCCAGGAACCCCGTTGTTTGAGAGTGCGCATGGGCGGCTTCCGGTCATCGCTTCTTCCGCCCTCACTCTCGACCTTGCGACAGCCCTGAAATAACCTGAGATATTTTGCCACTATCGGTTTACACTGCAAAAATTCTTCCTTCAGGCTATGTTGAAGGAACTATCCGGCAAGGTGGCCACGAAAACCGCCGGCACAGTATTCACACACCGACAACGAGACAATTCTGCAATCCGAAGATGACCTCTTCTGCCGACATACCAGCCAGACACCGCCTGGCCTTCTTCGCCATCCGCAGCCACTTCGCGCTCAGCAGGTGCATGCCTCCCGCCGCCTGGCTGGGCGTCGGCAGAGGCCTCGGCTCGCTGCTCTATCTGGTGGCCGGCAAACACAGGGAGATCGCCCGGGCCAACCTGCGCTTCGCCTTCGGCGACACGCTGACGGGGGAAGACATCGACCGGATCATCCGCGACAATATCCGGCAGTTCGGCATGATCGGCCAGGAATTCGCCAGCTTCATGCAGCCGGTCGCGAAAACCGCCAGGATGGTCGACGCCATGGTAACGGTCGAGGGAGAAGAGCACCTGCGGGCGGCCAGGGCAAAAAGCAGGTCGGTCATCCTGCTCGGCGCTCATTTCGGCAACTGGGAGATTGGCCACCTCTACTATGCCAGACACTACAACAGGTTGAATTTCCTTGTCCGCCGCATCGACAACCTGCTTGTCGAAAATGTCCGGTACGGCTACAACACCGAGCTCGGGGTCAACATCATCTACAAGGAAAACGGCCTGCGGGAGGCCATCCAGCATCTGAAGAACGGTGAAGATCTGGTGATTTTCGCCGACCAGAATGCCGGCAGAAGAGAAGGGATCGCCGTCGATTTCTTCGGCCATCCCACCACATCGCTCTACATTGCGCCCAGCCTGGCACAGAAATACAGGGTGCCGCTGGTGCCGATGTTCACCGTCAGGGAAAAGAACCCCTGCCGTCATCGCCTCGTCTTCCTGCCGGAAATTCCGATCAGCCCCGACGAACCGAAAGAGGCTGTCGCGACCCTGACCCGGAAGCAGAACGAGACCCTCGAGCAGATCATCTCAAGATACCCCGATCACTGGCTGTGGTTTCATCGCCGCTGGAAAGTCGATTATCCGGAGATCTACCGCTGATCCCTGGACACCACCCCGTTTCCTGAAACAAAAAAATACGGGGTGCCGTTCAGCAGGAGGCACCCCGTATCAGTCGACGCGTGGTGAGCGGTTGCGGCCGGAGTCAGGCGATCTCCACCGGCCTGCAGACACCGGCCGCATCAGCCGCCACCCGCCCGCAGGATTC
The DNA here is from genome assembly GCA_008933635.1 of Desulfobulbaceae bacterium. Taxonomy (GTDB): domain Bacteria; phylum Desulfobacterota; class Desulfobulbia; order Desulfobulbales; family Desulfocapsaceae; genus Desulfoprunum. The sequence goes on from WBUQ01000102.1 coordinate 13,601, forward strand.
GCACGAATATTTCATCGCGGCGAGCTTCTCCTTGCAGATATGGTTCACGCTGACATCAGGTGCGTTGCAGTACGAACATGAAATGATGGATTCGGTCGGGTTGCAGAGGTGACCGGGATCGTCAGCCATCGAGCCGCAGGTTGCACATGTATGAGCCATGGCGTTTCTCCTCCTGAAATAGTGCACGTTTAGCGACGGACGCGTTTTGCGCCCTGCGCCCGCCCCCCAAAGATCAACCTGCCGCCCGAGGTCGTGGTCGCGTGGCCTGACAACTGTCCAGTCGAATTGGCCGCCACGAGCCATCGGGCGAGGTTGATCTCCTGAAAAACTAAGAACGACTCTCAGAAAGTCAATCGCATTCCAGGCCAGGCACCATGCGGCGCTCCCCGAACCGCCTGTCACTGCCGGCCGCCATCATAGAGAATCCGCGGGCTGACATCTTCCACGCTCGCCGTGCCGGTCAGGAGCATCGCCTGCACCAGTTCCCCTTTCATCGCCTGCAGAAGAGAGGCGACACCATCAGCGGCGTCGCCGAACGCACCGACGACCAGCGGCCGCCCCACCAGCACCGCATCGGCTCCCAGGGCCAGGTATTTCAAGACATCGGCCCCGGACCGGACGCCCCCGTCAGCGAGGACGACAGCCCTCCCCTTCACCGCTGCGGCTATCGGGGCGAGGACCTCCGCCGCCCCCGGTGTGCAGTCGAGCACCCTGCCGCCGTGATTCGAAACGACAATGGCTGCCGCCCCGGCCTCCACCGCCACCTCCGCCTCGTCCGCCGTCATGATGCCCTTGAGGATGAACGGCAAGGCCGTCGACCCGATCACTTCCCGCAGCTCCTCCGGCGTCTTCGGTCCGACCGGCTGCCCCTTCATGGCCATGGTTACCAGTCCCGCCCCGTCGATATCCATGCCGACGGCGATCGCACCGGCCGCTTCGGCCTTTTTGACCAGGCGGATGATTTCTTCCTGGGCCCGCGGCTTGATGACCGGTATGCCGACTCCGCCATTGGCGGCGATCGCCGCCAGACCGCCATCGAACATGGCCGGGTCGGCGCCGTCACCGGTCATACCCAGGGTGCCGGCCGCAATCGCTCCCCGGATCATGGTGTCGGCAAATTCGCCTTCCCCCATATCACCACCGAAATTGTAGGAAACCCCGGTCATCGGTGCACCCAGGATCGGCATGGCGATCTCCTGCCCGAACAGCTTTGTCGAGGTACGAACCGACTTCACCTGGTGGATGGTGCGCATGTTGAACCGGATCTTCGCCAGGGCTTCGATATTGGCCCTGAACGAACTGCCGCTGCCCACGCCACCCACCCCCGGCACCTCTCCGGCACAGACGACACCATTGCAG
>WBUQ01000103.1 GCA_008933635.1 Desulfobulbaceae bacterium
CTTCTCCGCCGCCCGCCGCCTCGGGCACAAGGAGATCAGCGCCTGCATCCTCGAACTGCTGCCGTCCAAGGACACCCTGGAAAACCAGCTCTATCTGGAAAAGATCGATTTCCGCGACCGGGCCGGCCTCAGCAAGACCATCGACCTCACCGAGCCAGGCCAGTTCCATCTCCTCGAGGAGCAGATCAGGGAGCACCGGCAGCACCTCGCCGGGGAGCGGAAACAGGAGGTCAGCTATGAACAGGCCGCCGCCGACTGGTACCGGTCGATCTATCATCCGCTGGCGACCCTGATCCGCAACAGCGGCCTGGTCAAGTCGTTTGCGGGCCGGACGGTGGACGATCTCTACCTGTACATTTCCGTCCAGCAGTGGGTCAAGGGGCGCTCACGGACGTACGGCATCGGCATCGACAGGCTGATCCCCAAGAACATGGAGGAGTTCCGCAGGAAAATGGCCGAACACAAAGAACAGGATTACCCGGAGATGAAGCGGCAGATCACCGTCTTCATCCTGATCAACGTCGAGGGGATCCACGAGCAGAAGATCATCGACAAACTCCTCGAACTGCCTGAAGTCCGTGAGGTCCACTGCGTCCACGGCTCCATCGACATCATCGTCAAGGTCACCCTGATGCGGGACCTGCTGACCTCGGACGCCGAACTGCTCTCCGAGTTCACCAACGCCACCATCCGCAGCTGGAAAGGGGTCATCTCGACCCAGACCCTGCTGCCGGGCTTCTCGCGGGTCAAGGACGACGACCGCTGCTATCTCTGACAGGGACTCCAGACAGAGGGTCAAACCGGTGCGGGCGGGCAGCCGGGGCGAACGCCGCTCGCCCGCCACGGCGGGAACGGCAGTGATTCAGGGCTGCGGCACTGCCTGATGCTGGCTATACCCGGAAGTACTCCCTGTACCACTCGACAAACCGGCCGATCCCGTACTCGAGGGTCGTCCCCGGCTTGTAATCGAAGTCGCGGACCAGGTCGTCGACATCGGCATAGGTCGCCGGCACATCGCCCGGCTGCATGGGCAGCAGGTTCATCTCGGCCTTCCGCCCCAGGCAGTTCTCCAGCACCTCGATGTAGCGCAGCAGCCGCTCCTTGTTGTTGTTGCCGATATTGTAGACGCGGTAAGGGCAGTAGGATGTCGCGGGGTCGGGGGCATCGCCGCTCCAGCCGGGATTGCCGGACGGCACCTTGTGGATGACCCGGAAGACCCCCTCGACGATGTCGTCGATATAGGTGAAGTCGCGCTCCATATCGCCGTTGTTGAAGACATCGATCGGACGGCCGGCCAGGATCGCCTTGGTGAACAGGAACAGGGCCATGTCCGGGCGCCCCCATGGGCCGTAGACGGTGAAGAAGCGCAGGCCGGTGGTCGGCAGGCCGAAGAGATGGCTGTAAGTGTGGGCCATCAGTTCGTTGGCCTTCTTCGAGGCGGCATACAGCGACACCGGATGGTCGACGTTGTCATGGACCGAGAACGGCATGCGGGTGTTGGCCCCGTAGACCGAGCTCGACGAGGCATAGACGAAGTGGCCCACCCCGGAATGGCGGCAGCCCTCGAGGATGTTGACGAAACCGACCAGGTTGGTGTCAACGTAGGAATGGGGGTTGATCAACGAATAGCGGACTCCGGCCTGGGCTGCGAGGTTGACCACCGCGTCGAAACGGTGCTCCCTGAACAGCCGGGCCATGGCCTCGCGATCGGCGATATCGATATCGACGTGGGTAAACCCGTCCCCTTCGGCCAGGGCCGCCATCCTGGCCCGTTTCAGCTGCGGGTCGTAGTAGTCGTTGACGTTGTCGAGGCCGACAACCTCGGCACCGCCGGCGAGCAGTTTCCGTGAGAGATGGGCGCCGATGAAGCCGGCAGCCCCGGTTACGAGTATCTTTTTCATTTCCCCTTCCTGGTATGGGCATAAAAAACCGGGATTCCACGCAGTGGAGTCCCGGAGCTGGCGCTGGGCCTGGCGGGGAGAAGCGATTCTCTCCGGCCAGGCCCGGTTCAGGGCCGATCAGTCGTCGAAATTGCCGGCCGGTCCCTTGTCGCCGGCCAGTCCCTTCGCCTTCTCGATTATCTTCTCGCGAGTCCACTCGGCGGCGCTCTCGATCCGCTCGGCCTTCGGCCCGAGATCGTAGGAGCCGGCCTCGAGGATGATCTCGCGGGCGATCGTGGCAGTGCCCTGGGCATTGAAGACATTGACCAGCATGGGGTAGACGAAGTCCTCGACCCGCTTGCACATCCGTTCGCGGATCTCGCGTTCCTGGGCCAGCAGCAGGCGTTCGAAGGGCAGGTTGAGGTTCTTGTAATTGCCGCCCTTCCAGCCTTTTTCAGCCGCATAGGCGACCATCTTCGCCCACATCTCCTCACTCATCCCCTCGCCGACCACCTTCCTGAAACTGCCGTCATCATCGCGCAGGGCGTTGCCGTAATCGTTGACCTCGAGCCCCCAGGACACCATCTGCAATGCCGTGGCGACGTTGGCCTTGGTGGTGCGGGTCATGCTGGCGATGGCCCGCAGCTTGTCGGAGTTGTTGCCGGAGGTGCCGTGCTGGGCGCCGGACACCTTGTATGGTTCGAGATGGCGGTGGATCTCGGCGGTCAGCTCGACCTGGATGCCCTGGCCGCTGGCCTCGAGCCCGTGGGTCGTCCCGTTGTTGAGGGCGATCCAGTCGGCAGAGATGCCGTGGGCGTTCAGTCCCCTGATCAGGAACGAGGCATCCTCGACGCTGGACAACCCCTCCTCGCCCTTGATCTCGCCGACCTCGGTCTCGAGCCCGGCCCAGGACGGGATATAGCTGTTCAGCTCGATATTGGCCAGCAGGTTCTGGTCATCCGGCATGTGCGAGGCATCGATGGCGATCGAGGTGATGCCGGCGTCGAACATCGAGGGGATCTCCATCTTGGCAAACGGCAGGTCGGCCTCGCTCTTGATGCCGTAGTGGTCGGCATGAATCGCCACCGGCACGGTGATGCCGAGTTCGTTGCAGACGGCATCGACCTGGCGGGCGATATTGTAGAAATTGACCGGACAGTAGTTGCACTCGGAGCGGGCGATCTCGATGATGATCGCCGCGTCGGCCCGCTGGGCCGCCATCAGCGCGCCGCGGATGACGAAGAAGTTGCGGCCGTTGGCCGCCATGGTCATCGCCTGCCCCTTGGCCTGCAGCGCCCGGTCGATCACCTTGCCGCTCACCAGGAGAGCCCGGGAGTGGGGAAACAGCCGGCTGACATTCGGCGGTCTGCCGACCTGCAGCACTCTGCCATACTCGTTCGTCTCACTCATCTATGACCTCCCTGTTCAGGTTTTCGAAATGTTCAGCTCTAATCCGGCCGGCGGGAGGATTCCGCATCGGCCATATATCCTGCGCATTCCTCTTTATAATGCAGGGGAATGGAGAAATCCAGGGTTTCGGTCCGAAGCGATTCCGCTTTTATCGGCCGGAGAAGACGCAGGATCCCAGGGCACGGAACCGGCCGGATGATCTGCCCGGCCTGGAGGTGACCCGAACCCGGCCGGCAAAGGAACAGAGGCCGGTCGCTGCCAGGACGGCAATGCAAGCCCTGGTCTGTGCTCTGTTCAGAGCCGCTCTCCATCACTGCTGGCCGTCGCTCGCCCCGTCTTCATCCTCTCGCCCCAGATCCCTGAATCCTTTCCGCCCGAACAGCCAGACTGCCACCACGCTGACCTCGTAGAGGATCAGCAGCGGCACGCCCATCAGCATCTGGTTGACCACATCCGGGGTCGGGGTCAGGATCGCCGCGATGATAAAATTGATCAGGATGGCATACTTGCGGTTGCGGTTGAGAAAGGCGACATCGATCATGCCGATCTTGGCCAGGAAAACCATCAGCATCGGCATCTCGAAGATCGCACCGAAGGCGAGGAGCAGACGGGTGGCCAGGGTGAAGTACTCGCTCACCGACGGCAGCGAGGTCAGGAACTCGTTGTTGTAGCCGACCAGGAAGCGGAACGCGGGAGGAAAAACGACGAAATAGCCGAAAGCGGCGCCGCCGATGAAACAGCAGGTGGAGAGCAGGGAAAAGGGGATCAGGATCCTCTTCTCATGCCGGTAGAGTCCCGGGGCGATGAAGCGCCACAACTGCGAGAAGATGACCGGCGAGGCGGCGAGGATACCGACCACCAGGGCGAGCTTCAGATAAAAAAAAACCCTTCCTGGTACGAGGTGAAGATCAGCGAGGTATCCTTCGGCAGGACCTCGGTGAGGGGGGAGAAGAACCAGGTGCCGATCGGCTTGATGACGGTGTAGGCGAGACAGAAGCAGACGAACACCGCGGCGAAGGAGACGATCAGGCAGGAACGCAACTCCCGCAGGTGCTCTGTCAGGGCCTGTTTTTCAAATTGTTCCGACGGGGTTTGCTGTTCCATGGCCTCCTGATGCTGATGAGGGAGCGGTTCATTTTTTTCGTCAGCCGGCTGTGCGGCGGTGTCGCCGCCGATGGCAGAGGATTCCGGCATGGCCGGAAAACTTCGTGACACATACCATCTGCACGACAAATTTGCAACGCCTTGTCGGCAATGCGTTGGCAATGATGCCGCATCGGGTATAGTGGCGTGGACAACCGGCTTCCTCCCTCCGGGCTCCGCCTGAAGCCACCGTCGTCATCAAACCGCACAGCCGCCATGCCGAAGCCCTGGTACACCTATATCGTCCTCTGCCGTGACAATTCCCTCTACACCGGCATCACCACCGACCCGGACCGCCGCCTGGCGGAACACAACTCCGCTGGCGGCGGCTGCCGCTACACCAGGACCCGGCAACCCGTCCGCCTGGTCTTCGTCGAGGAGCATCCGGACCGCTCAGCCGCCTGCCGCCGGGAGTTCGAGATCAAGGGGATGGCCGCCGCCGGCAAGCGCCTGCTGATCGCCAGAGGCTGCGAGCCACCCGGCGATGACAGCTGATCCTTGTGTTCTCACCAGAGGTATTATAGAGTCAGAGTCAGCTGTAACATCATTTCCCACTGTCAACTCAACTTCGGCCTGGGTCTTCCCGGCGGGACCTTTCCATGACAACCAAATCCCCAGCTGAAACGATCTCGATCCTCGTCGTGGACGACGAACGCAGCATGCGTGAATTCCTCAAGATCCTGCTGCAGAAGGAAGGGTATCAGGTAACGTCGGCACAAAACGGCGAGGCTGCCCTCGAGTGCATGGACAACGGAGAATTCGACCTCGTCATCTCCGACATCCGGATGCCCGGCATGGGCGGGCTGGAACTGCTTGAGGCGATCAAGGAGCGCTGCCACGAACTGCCGGTGATCATGATCACCGCCTTCGCCTCGCCTGACGACGCCGTCATGGCGATGAAGAACGGGGCCTTCGACTACATCAGCAAACCCTTCAATGTCGACGAGATCAAGTCGGTAATCGAATCGGCCACAAGGAAAGCCCGGCCGGCGGCGGCGGCCGGCATCGGCCAGCCCTTTCCCGGCATCATCGGCCAGAGCCGGGAAATGCTGAAAATCTTCGACATGGTCCGCCGTATCGCGCCGACGCCGGCCAACGTCCTGATCTATGGCGAGTCCGGTACCGGCAAGGAACTGGTGGCACAGGCCATTCACGCCCACAGCAAGGTCGCCGCCAACCCCTTCGTGCCGATCACCTGCAGCGCCATCCCCGAAGAACTGATGGAGAGCGAACTCTTCGGCCATGTCAAGGGCGCCTTCACCGGGGCGATCAGCGACAAGCCGGGCCTGTTCAACGAGGCCGACGGCGGCACCGCCTTCCTCGACGAGATCGGCGAACTGACCCCGATCATCCAGACCAAGCTCCTCAGGGTACTGCAGGAAAGGGAGATCAAACCGGTCGGCGGCACCCGCATCAAGCGCATCAGCGTCCGGATCATCGCCGCCACCAACCGGGTGCTCGAGGAGGAGATCCTCGCCGGCCGGTTCCGGGAGGATCTGTTCTACCGGCTGGCGGTGGTGCCGATCCGCGTGCCGCCGCTCCGCGAGCGCAAGAGCGATGTCCCCCTGCTGGTGGACCATTTCCTGAAGAAATACTCGCGCCAGCTCGGCAAGGAGGTGCAGGAGATCTCCTCATATGCCCTGCAGGTGCTGATGAACTACAACTTTCCCGGCAACGTCCGGGAACTGGAGAATATCATCGAGCGCGGCGTCGCCCTGGAGACCTCGAACATCATCCTCCCCGAAAGCCTGTCGCTGACGACCGGCATCGCCCAGGACAGGAAAATGGGCGCCGACGAGGAAAGCCTGCCGCTGTTCCAGGCCGCCGCCAGCGAAGAGGAGCTGTACGACCTGGGGCTGGAGAAGGTGATCACCAACCTCGAAAAGCGGCTGATCCGGCACGCCCTCGACAAGACCCAGAATTCCAAGATGCGGGCCGCCGACCTGCTGCAGATGAGTTTCCGGTCCTTCCGCTATAAAGTCAAGAAGTACGGTCTCGACTGATCCATGGACTTCAGATCCCTCGCCGCCCGCGCCAGGCAGGTCAGCAGCATCGAGCAGCTGCTGCGGCACCAGCTCCTGTGGATGCTGCTGCTGCGCGTCATCCTCTACACCCTCCTGACCGGGCTGTGCGACCTCTTCCAGAACACCAGGATCGAGGTCATCATTCCGCCGAAGAACCTGCTCGTCCTGTTCCTGCTGCTCGTCTACCTGACGACCATCGTCTCGGCTGTGATGCTGCTGCTGATGCCCGGCCGGCTGAAGGGATTCGGCTTCTTCCAGAACCTCCTCGACACCTTCTTCGCCTCGCTGCTGGTGTATTACACCGGGGCCTCGCACTCGAATTTCACCTCGGTCTATTTCTTCCCAATCATCGCCGGCGGCCTGATCCTGCCGCGCAAGGGGGGGCTGATCGCCGCAGCCGGCGCCACCCTGCAATACGCTGTCATCCTGTTCGCCGAGCAGCTCGGTTATATGCCGGAATACCTGCTGTACTCAGGGATCAGGGGCGCCGCCAGCCCCCTGGTCAGCCTCAACAGTTTCGGCGTCTTCGGCCTGACCTTTTTCCTCGCCGCCATCCTCAGCGCCCTCTTCGGCATGCGGCTGATGACGACGGAGGACGCCCTGTCGGATTCGCTGCGCAATTTCGATCGCCTGGCCACCCTGTACAAGCAGATCTTCGACAACATCTCCACCGGCATCGTCACCATCGACGGCAACCGTGTCATCACCTCCGCCAACAGGGCCACCGCCGCCATCACCGGCCACCCCCCGGAGCAGCTGGTCGGCAAAAGGTACGAGGAGATGTTCCCGAACATGACGCTGGCAGGGACGGATGTCAGGCAGTCGATCGAGTTCACCAGGACGGACGGGGCCGTCATCAAACTCGGCTACACCCATGTGCCGATCCTGCACCCGAACGAGCCCGGTCCCGGCGGCGATACCACCCACAAGATCATCACATTGCGGGACATCAGCGAGATCGAACGGCTGGAACAGCAGATGCGGCAATCCGAGAAACTGGCCGCCATCGGCATGATGAGCGCCAGCATCGCCCATGATTTCCGCAACCCGCTGACCGCTATCTCGGGCTCGGCCCAGATCCTGGCCAGGGAATTTTCCCCGGCCGATGCCGGCAACCGGATGAATCTCGAGCTGACCGACATCATCATCCGCGAATCAAACCGGATGATCCACGCGATCGGCGATTTCCTCAAGTTTTCGCGGCCAGAGACGGTCAACGGCGAATGGTTCTCCCTCCATACCTGCCTCTCCGAGGTCATCCAGGTCTGCACGGCCGATCCGCAATGGCCCGCCACCTGCAGCCCCCGCCTGTCGTTCGACCGCCATTTCGATATCTGGGCCGACCGGAAGCAGATCTCCACCGTCTTCAACCACCTGATCCACAACGCCGTCCTCTTCTGCCCGCCGGGTCGGGAACAGATCGAGATCGAAGCGGATATCGTCAGCAGTCCCGACGGGCAGGAGATGGCGGCGATCTCGGTGCACGACAACGGCCCGGGGGTCCCGGAAAACAGCCGCGAGCGGATCTTCGAACCGTTCTTCACCACCAGGGCCGACGGCACCGGCCTCGGGCTGGCCATCGCCCGCCAGACGGTCAGCGAGCACAAGGGCAGCATCACCGCAGACTCCAGCCGGCTGGGCGGTGCCCGGTTCACCATCCGGCTGCCCCTGCCCGCCTGAGCTACCGCTCCCCACCGACCTTCAGTCGCCGGGCACCCTGATCAGCTGCAGCAGGCCGATCTGGTCGAGCCCTCCTTCGGTATTCCTTTCACCTTCCACCACGGCAAGGATATCGCCGCTCTTCACGTACCCCCACTCCATCGCCAGCCGCATCGCCTTGTCGATCATGGCCTCGGTGTCGAGATCCTCGCGGATGATCAGCGAGGTGATGTTCTTGTAAAGGCTGGCATGCCGGGCCACGTGCAGCGATCTGGTGACCAGCAGCGACGGCACCTTGCGGTTCCATTTAGAGAGCTGAGGGTAGAGCCGTCCGGCAGGGTCGAGGAGCAGCGTGGCGGTATTGCCGTTGAGGCTGGCGACCGCGGTCAGCGCCGGGTGGGCGGTGGAGTCGTGGATCAGCTGCTGGTACTGCTCGACGGTCAGGCTGGAATAGCGCTCCTCCTCGCAGATGATCGAGGCCATGGTCCGCACCACGTTGACCGGGTCGACGCCGGTGGCCGTTTCCTGGGACAGCATTACCGCATCGGTCCCCTCCTTGATCGCCATGCTGACGTCGGTGACCTCGGCCCTGGTCGGCCGCGAGTGCCCGGTCATCGAGTCGAGCATCTGGGTGGCGGTGATGACCGGCGTGTTGTGCTCCCAGCACAGGCGGATGATCTCCTGCTGGATCCGCGGCACCCTGGCGGCCGGCAGCTCGACGCCGAGGTCGCCGCGGGCGATCATGATCGCGTCCGATACCTCGATGATCTCGCGGATATGGTTGACGGCCTCCGGTTTCTCGATCTTGGCCACCACCCGCAGATCGCGTTTGCCGGCTGCCCTGATATGCTCCTTGATCGCCTGGATATCCTCCGCCGAGCGGACAAACGACAGGGCGACGTAATCCACCGAGTGGTCGAGCGCCCAATCGAGGTCCCGCCAGTCCTTTTCGGTGATGCTGGGCAGGGACAGCTTGGAGGCCGGCAGGTTCATCCCCTTGTTCGAGCCGAGCAGGCCGCCGGCCACGACTTCGCAGGTGACCTCGTCCGTTCCCTCCCGCACCACCCGCAATTCCAGCAGGCCGTCGTCGAGCAGGATGGGGTCGCCGTTCTTCAGATCGGGAATGATCTCGGGCAGGATCGTCGAGAAGCGTTCGCCGCTGCCGAGGCAGGGCGCTGCCTGAATCACCACCATGCTGCCGGCCCTGAGCGACACCGCGCCGCCGTCCATGACCCCGGTCCGGATCTTCGGTCCGCAGAGATCCTGCAGCACGGCGATCGGCTTGCCCCACCTCTCCTCCGCTGCGCGGATGGCCGAAAGGGTTGCCGCGTGCTGTTCGTAGCTGCCATGGGAGAAATTCAGCCGGGCGACATCCATGCCGGCCAAGATCATCCTGCCGAGGATATCGCTGGTGGCGCAGGCGGGGCCGATGGTGCAGACGATCCGCGCCATCTTGTTCATGCTGTCGTGGGTCTGGACCCTGATCCGGGCCAGGATCTCGTACAAGCGCTCGAAATCAAAGGGTTTCGGCAGGAAGTCGATGACGTTGCCGTAGCCGAGCAGGCGCCGGCAGACATCGTCGTCCTCGCAGGACGAGGAGATGATGACGATCGGCAGCTGCGGGCAGACCACCTGCATCGCCTCGATGAACTTGAATCCGTCCCAGTGCGGCATGCCGATATCGCTGAGGACAATATCGTAGATGTTGGACGTCGCCAGCACGAAGCCCTGGTGGCCGTTGCCCACCACCTCGACCTGATGCCCGCTCTTTTCCAGCCGGGCCTTGATCAGCACCTGGTTGGACCGTGAATCCTCCAGTACGAGAATGCGCATAGGGTCTCCATGGACGGATGAGGTTTCTGGAATCGTTGCCGGGCGACACTTCCCTGCAGTACAGGATACGTCAAAGGGACCACGGTATTCAAGGGGCCAGCGCGTTCTGCCGGCCGCCCTCCTTCCAGCGGCCGGCAGGCCAGCTCAGCGATAGCGACCGATCAGGGTCCGCATGGCCGCATCGTCGATCCGGCGCCGGAAAAGCGGTGTATCGTCGGCATGATACATCTTCTGTCCTTTTTCGAATGTCTGCCTGCCGTGATGGCGATAGAGGACGCCGATCGGCCAGGGATCCTCGCGCAGGGCCATGGCGAAAGCGGCCTGCCTGTCGGAGGGATCATGACCGGGCGGCACCTCGGAGGTGTTGTCGGTAAACCACCTGAGGGTGTTGACCTTGTTGAAGGTGACGCAGGACTGAAAGACATCGACCAGCGAAAATCCGCGGTGCTCAATGGCCTGCCTGACTATCGCCTTCATCACCTCCGGCCGGTGCACCGAGACCCGGGCAACAAAAGAGGCGTCGAGGCTGATTGCAAGTGCCAGCGGATTCAGTGGCGCAGCGGCGACACCGTGCACCTGGGCCGGCGTCACCGTTCCGAGCGGGGTGGTCGGCGAAGCCTGGCCCTTGGTCAGGCCATAGACCATGTTGTTGTGGACGATGACGGTGAGGTCCGGGTTGCGGCGGATGGCGTGGAGGAAATGGTTGCCGCCCTCGCCGTACATATCGCCATCGCCGCTCTCGACGACGACTGTGAGCCGCGGGTTGGCGGCCTTTATGCCGGTCGCAGCCGGCAGTGCCCTGCCATGCAGCCCGTTGAAATAGCTGACATTGTAATATTGCGGCGCCTTCGCCGCCTGGCCGATGCCAGAGACAAAGACCAGGTTTTCGCGCTCCAGCCGCATCTCGCCCAGTACCTGCAGCATCAGGTTGCGGATCGCGTAATTGCCGCAGCCGGGACACCAGGCCATCTCCGGCCGGTTGTCGAATTCGTTTGCCGTTTGCTCCTTCATAGTTCACCTCCGATCCGGGCCACCAGCTCTTCCACCGCAAAGGGCATGCCGTTGTACTTGAGGATCCGCGTGGCGATCCAGGCACCGGTCTCGCGTTGCAGCAGGTCGGCGAACTGGCCGGCCTGGTTGTTCTCGACCGCGATGATCCGCCGGGCGCGGGCGAGATGGCCGGCGACCGTCTCCGGCAGAGGCCAGACCTGCGGACAGAAGAGAAAGGCCAGGCCCGGGACGGCAAGCGCCGCCAGCGCCTCGCGGATGACACCGCAGGTCGAACCCCAGCCGACGATCAGGGTCGAATAGTCCGGGTCGCCGGTCAGCTCGGGATCGAGCACCTCCCGGCGCAAGCCGTCGAGCTTGCGCAGCCGCTTATCGGCCATCGGCACCCGGACGCCATCGAGATCCTCGGTGATCCGGCCCCATTCGTCATGCTCGTCGGAATCGACACAGACGCTGCCGCTGCCATATCCGGGTATCCCGCGCGGCGAAATGCCGTCGGCTGTCAAGCGGTACCGCCGGTACCCCTCGCCGGTTTCCACCACCCGTTGATCGATCTCGACCGGATTGCCGCCGAAATCCGGGATCGTCGCGATACTGTCGACCAGGTATTGGTCGGTCAGCAGGAAGACCGGCACCTGGAAGGCGTCGGCCAGATTGAAGGCCTTCCGGGCGAAAGAGAAACATTGCTCGATGGTGCCGGGGGCGAGGATGATCCGCGGGAATTCGCCGTGCCCGGCATACAGGGCGAGGTTGAGGTCGCCCTGCTCGGTGCGGGTCGGCAGACCGGTCGCCGGACCCGGCCGCTGCCCGAGGTGGATCACCACCGGCGTTTCGATCATCCCGGCCAGCGACACCCCTTCGGTCATCAGGGCAAAGCCGCCGCCGGAAGTGGTGACCAGGGCCCGGCCGCCGGCATACCAGGCCCCCAGCGCCATGTTGATCACTCCGATTTCATCCTCGACCTGCTCGACCACTAGGTCGACCTCCCTGGAAAACTGGGCCAGCTGGGTGAACACCCCGGTCCCCGGGGTCATCGGGTAGGCAAAGACCGCATTGCAGCCACCGGCAAGGGCCCCGAGCGCCAGGGCCTCGGTGCCGCTCAGCAGCAGGTGCTCGGCGACATCTGCGGCCGGCTTCAGGCCGAAATCGATCCCCTTGTCCCGGCGGAGGTCGACGCCGAGATCGTATCCCCTGGTGGCGGCAAGGAGATTGGCGCGCACAACCTCATCATCCTTCCCGGAGAGCTGCCTTCCGACCTGGTCAGCCATCCTGTCGCGGTCGATTCCCAGCAGGCCGCAGACCGTCCCCAGGGCCACGGAATTGGCATAGATCTTCCGGCCGATCTCAAGGGCGATGGCGGCAAAGGGCACGGCGACACCCTCCCCCCCGTCGAGGGACGACTCCTCCCCGATGATCAGGGTCCCGGTCCCGACCCGGCCGCCGAGGCGGGAGACAACCCCGCGGTTCAGCACCACCAGCACATCGATGCCTTCGACATGGGCCTGGAGCCGTTCGCTGTGGATTCTGATCACGGTGGTGTTGATGCCGCCCCTGATGCGCGACATGTACTCCTTGTCGGCAAAGACATGAAATCCACTCTCCTTCGCCACCCGCACCAGCACAGATTCGATATACTGGACGCCTTGTCCGGCCTCGCCGCCGAGCACGACCGTACAGCCTCTCTGATTGTTCATCGTCGCCGCCTCCCTGAACTGGCGGACCTGCCGCCGTTCCTCTCCGGATGTCGTTGTAACCCACCGATCCCCCCGTCGCTTCTCAATAGATACTGCACGATCGTCACGATTTCCATCACGAATCCCCCTGCGCTGGTGACGGCTCCCGCCCAGCCAGCCTCTATATTCTTGTTATTCTCATTTTCACAGAATATTATTCTTGACTATAGGAATGAATGCGAATATTTTGACAATCATAGGAGAATTAGCCAAATGATAGATGACATCAGCCTTGAAATCCTGCGTATCCTCCAGGAAAAGGCACGCATCCCCAACATCGAGGTTTCCCGGCAGGTCGGCCTGGCTCCATCGGCAGTGCTCGAACGTATCCGCAAGATGGAGAAGCAGGGGGTCATCGACGGCTATGAGGTCCGCCTCAATCCCGAACGGTTCGCCAGCGGCCAGATCGCCTTCGTCCAGGTCACGGTCCGCGAGGCGCAGGGCTCCCGGGAGATCGGCGAGCAGCTCGCCGCCGTCCCCGAGATCCAGGAGGTACATTATGTCGCCGGCGACGACGGCTACCTGATCAAGATCAGGGCAGCCAACACGGCCGAGCTGGGCCGGCTCCTGCGGGCCAAAGTCCATGCCATCGACGGCGTGACCGCCACCCGGACCGCGACTGTCCTCACCACCTACAAGGAAACGGCACGCATCCCCATCCCATAACCGAGAAGAGAGCTCACCATGCCCATGTCCCAGGCCTTCAAGAGCCGGTTGCTGCCGGCCCTGCCACGTATCGTCGAACACTTCGGCACCCCTTTCCACATCTACGACGAGGCCGGCATCAGGGAAACCGGGGCCAGGCTGAAGGCGGCCTTCTCCGGCATCGACACCTTCCGCGAGTACTTCGCGGTCAAGGCCCTCCCCAACCCGCGGATCCTGGCGATCATGAAGGACATGGGCTTCGGCCTCGACTGCAGCTCGATCTCCGAGCTGCACCTGAGCAGGAGGATCGGCGCCCGCGGCGACGACATCATGTACACCTCGAACAACACCAGCCATGAAGAGTTCGTCGAAGCCATGGCCGAAGGCGGATCGATTCTCAACCTCGACGACATCTCGCTCGTCGCCAAGGTCCCGGAGATGCCGGAGCTGATCTGCTTCCGCTACAACCCCGGACCGCGGAGGGCGGGCAACGACATCATCGGCAATCCGGTCGAGGCCAAATACGGCGTCAGCAACGAACAGATCATCGACGCATACCGCCTGGCCAGGGAACGGGGTGCCAGGCGGTTCGGCCTCCATACCATGCTCGCCTCGAACGAGCTGAATTACCACTACATGGTGCAGACCGCGAAAATGCTTCTCGAACTGGCCGAAGACATCAACCGGGCGCTGGGCATCACCTTCGAATTCATCAATATCGGCGGCGGCCTCGGCATCCCCTACCGGCCGGATGCCAAGGAGCTGCAGATCGAGGCGATGGGAAGGGAAATCACCGCCGATTTCCATCAATTCAAACAGCGTAACGGCTATGTCCCGGCCCTGTTCATGGAGAGCGGCCGCTACATGACCGGTCCGCACGGGGTGCTGGCAGTCCGGGCCATCAACCGCAAGGAGATCTACCGCACCTATGTCGGCGTCGACGCCTGCATGAACGCCCTGATGCGGCCGGCCCTTTACGGCGCCTACCACCACATCGACGTCGTCGGCGGGGACCATGCCGGGGCGGCGGAAGTCGTCGACGTCGTCGGCTCGCTCTGTGAAAACAACGACAAATTCGCGATTCAGCGGCACCTGCCTCGGATCGAGGAAGGCGACATCCTGCTTATCCACGACAGCGGCGCCCACGGCCATGCGATGGGATTCAACTACAACGGCACCCTACGTCCGCAGGAACTGCTGCTCCGCGCCGATGGCCGCGTCGACCTGATCCGCCGCCGGGAAGAGCTTCGCGACTATTTCGCCACCCTCGACTTCCCGGCCGACTCCCTCTCTCCCGCGACATGAGCGTTCCCGCTCTGAAATGCCCGGCGATCCGGCCGCAGCCGAACAGCCGGGCATTCTCTCATCAGCACGGCAAAGTTGCAGGAATCTTTCCCATTTTTACTGCAATTTCTTTACAATCCCCCCCTGTTGATGGTAAAAGTGCCTGAATACTCGTCGCAATCCATCGTCAAGGACCTTATTTTCCGCCCCAGAGCTCATGCCCCCTTTTCCAATTCCGTCCCATTCCG
>WBUQ01000104.1 GCA_008933635.1 Desulfobulbaceae bacterium
ATATCGGGATGGTTCTGAATATCCGGCAGAGGCTGTCGCCGCTGATCCTCGGCATGATCAGGTCGACGAAGATGATGTCCGGCGTGAATTCCCGCAGGGCATCGAGGGCGTCGAAGGCGTTTTTGACGCCCAGAACCGTGTGCCCCTCCTGGCTCAGGAAGGTGGTCATCAGCTTGATGATGACAGGGTTATTGTCAACGACCAGGATATTCTTTTTCTTCATCGGAGTTGTGGCGGGTCATTGTTTGATTCACCCATGCTCAGTGATTGAGCAAAGGTGTGGAAAATCCGCTGCCGGCCCCTGTCTGTCGTGTATCCATATCGTCCATTTGATAATTTTCCGGCAGGTAAAGTCAAGACACTTCCAATTTTCCCTGACCGGTTACCAGGAATCCGGGCAAAATAGCCGCCTGACCGGGTTCATCGCGGCCTTGAGACAACCGGGCCGCACAGCCTTTCCGCTGCGGCGTGCCCTTGAAGAGATTCCGCCGGGCGGACCTCGCCTCC
Source organism: Desulfobulbaceae bacterium (assembly GCA_008933635.1). Lineage (GTDB taxonomy): Bacteria > Desulfobacterota > Desulfobulbia > Desulfobulbales > Desulfocapsaceae > Desulfoprunum. Next base: position 508 of record WBUQ01000104.1, read on the forward strand.
GACAGGACAGGCCAGTTCGCACTGCCGGCAGAATCTGGCCATCTTCCCCGGCCCCTTCCCCCCTTCGCCCGCAACTGGCTCGCACTCCCTCACCGATCTTTCCATGATCCCGCCGCAGAGCAGACGGTTGAAGTCACCCGTGCGTCCCGGCAGGCATTCCTGCCCATACTGCTCCCTGGTGAACATGGTGGCACTGAAGGCCCCGGCAGGACAGGCGCTTCTGCAGGGCATGGCGCAGCCAAGGCACGGATCGAAGTCCGTCAAGGGCCCGGTTGGCGGGAGATCCGCATCGACGAGCATGACACGGAACCGTTGCCGCGGCCCGAATTGCGGCGTCACGACGAGATTGTTCCTGCCGATGCAGCCCAGCCCGGCAAGAACGGCCGTGTCCTTCATATAGATCGCACCGAGCTCGATATGGTACGGCAGCCTGAAGCACCTGAAGCTTTTTTCCGTCTCGAGCCAGGTGGCGAGACGATCGACGATGCCCATCAGGATCCTGTTGCCCGGGGTGTTGCCCGCCGTTGACCTCGTCCCGAGTACCCACCAGTCCAGTTCCGGCTTTTCCGGCGGATGCTCGACGGCTACGACAATCGCCGATCTCGCGCCGGCGGGCCAGTCGACCTGGCCTTTTTTCCGCCCTTCCACGGATTTCGTGCCAACCGTCCCGTAATCGGCAATCCTTTCACTGATGGCATGGGACGGGGATTTCTTCAGGTCTTCAACGCGTGCGACACCGACCAGGTCTGCACCCGCTTCTCTTGCCATTTCGATGAGTTCAGGGGTCATGCCGAGTCTGTTTTCGCTGGTGATTGCGGATCAGGCGGGCGCCAGGGCTGGCGGGCCCTGACGATCGCCCTTTCGGGATGGGCTGCATTGACGGTGATTTCAAACCAAAGCGGAGACGCGGGTCGCCAGACCAGACAGAGGCAGCATCCGCCAGGCTGCCGTCTTCTCTCAGGCAGATTGCCTCATCCTGCGAGGGGGTTCCCGGTTCTCACCGGGGGGCGTGGTACGCTGCATCGACGGTCCGGATATGCCCGAAGGCAATCCCCTGCATTGCAACCGCCAGGCGCCTGGTTGAAATATGACTATATTTCCAGCCTGTTCCGGCCATTGCGTTTCGCTCTGTACAGAGCCCTATCGCTTTGAGCGATCAGCGCCTCTCTCGCCGCCTCGAGGTTCGCCATGTCGGTGCTGGCCATGCCGATGCTGACCGTAACCGAAAGCGGCTGGCCGCCCTGCTGAATCTGCAGTTGCTCGATCCCCCTGCGCAGCCGCTGGGCGATGACCTTTGCCCCGACCTGTCCCGTCTCGGGCAGGACGACGGCAAATTCCTCCCCGCCATAGCGGGCGACCATATCGTTCTGGCGCACGAGTCTGACCATAACCTGGCTCACTTCCCGCAGCACTTTGTCGCCTGCGATGTGGCCGAACGTATCGTTGATGCTCTTGAAGTAATCGATATCGATCAGGAGCAACGAAAGGGGGTGCTTGTAACGGATCGCTCTTTTGACCTCGGATTCAATGAACTCCTGAAAGTACCTGTGGTTGTAGAGTCCGGTCAACTCGTCGCGAAATGCCAGTTCCCGGAGCTTGTCGTTTGCTTTTTTCAGATTGAATGCAAGCTGTTCCGCGTTGTGTTTCGCCTGTTTCAACTCCAGGACTATCTGCTCATAGGAAAAATTCAGACGCCCCAATTCCTCCACGGCTTCCTGCATGATCTGGGAAAAAGGCTTCATGTCGCCGGGAGGTATGGCGAAGAACTCCAGCACCTCGCGGCTTTTATCGCCGATTGTGTCGATGATCCCGTCGATGTACTCATCCTGGAAGTGATAGAGCCGTTTCAGCCCCTGCCTGACCTCGATGGCTTTCCTGTTGCTCTGCGTGCCGTGGTAGATAGCGGCGATCTTATCCGCAAAACCCAATATCATCGAAGAGTTGCGATGAGTGTCGACCGGCTCCTGGCTGTGGTGGTACAGGATTGGCCCGGTGATCGTCTCCGGCAGATTCCATGTGCCCAGGAGATAGCTGCCTATTTCAGCGTGATCGGTGCCAAAGTACTCCATTTCCGCCTCGCAGATGCTCTTGCCGCTGATGCGTTTCGTATCCAGCAACTCGGTATAGGTCGAGGGATCGGAGAGAAACATCACGAGTATTCCTATGTCCTGGAGCAATGCCGAAATGAAAATATCGTGATCCTTATGCTCGACATGGCTGGCCAGGACCTCCGCCGAAACGGCACTGCAGACAGCACGCTTCCAGAACACGTTCAGATCGAAGCTGCCCTGCGGGGCATCCTGGAAATCCTTAATTATGACAAAGGACAGGGCGATGTTCTTCAGATTCTGGATGCCGATGAGGGTGGTTGCCTTGGCAAGCGAATCGACACGATTGGGCAGGCCGTAGAACGAAGAGTTCGCCAGCTTCATTATCCTGGCCACCAGGGCCGGATCAGTCATCACGATTTCGGCAAGGTCATCGAAGGAGTTGTCTTCCTGACGTACCGCCTCGAGAATTTTCAGGGCGATTGCAGGCGGCGATGGCAACCTGATCCGTTCATCCAAAAAGTCCTGTACGGTCATCGTCGGCAGCCCCGTTCCGTCTGTTTCATTTCCGGCATGTACTTCCCCCCCAATGGCGTTCCACTCTGTGTGAGATCCGACTCAACACTCTACAACATAGAGAAATTCCGTCAATTCTTTCCCGGTTCAAAATCTCATTTGAGAGAGGCTCTCAAAAAATTCCCGTCAGGACGAAGGCGCCTTCCCCGCAGAAATCGACCAGCCACAATCGAGATTGCCCTTTTTGCGCCCTTCCACGGATCTCGTGCCAACCGTCCCGAAATCGGCAATCCTTTCACTGATGGCATGGGACGGGGAGTTCATCGACTCTGCAACAGATGCGACACCGACCAGGTCTGCACCCATTTCTTTCGCTTTTTCGATGTCTTCAGGGGGCATTCTCAATATGTCTTTGACGGTGATCGTGGGCCGGCCTGCGCTTCCATGTAAACGCAGTTTTTCCTATATTTTTATAATCTTATCCACTCTACCGACCAGGGTTCGGATGAGACAGTCGCAAGATCGAGGAAGCGGCTGACAATCCCCGATCTACGTGTCAGTTGACGGGACGTGGCTTCTGCCGTCAAGCTCATGGACTTGAAAACTTAGCCTTGTATCTGAATCCATCCCCGGCTGACTCATCCATCGCCCTTTTCCTCAGCTGCTACAGAGGCTCAAATGTGAATTTCTGTCCCCCAACGGAAATCTCATACATCAGGCCGCCCTTGGCATGGACAAAGGTGGCCATGCCTTTGAGATAATCGGTTTCAGCCTGGACGCCCGTTTTTGGGCCGGCACTGGCGCCGGCGCTTGTGCCCGTGGTCCCGGCCCGGGCCTCAGCAGCTGCCGTTATAGCGGTCGCCTGGGCGGTGGTACCGAATTCGAAATTCCCGCTGGTGAATTCGTCATAGGCTCGCTTGTCCTGGAAAAAGATCATCTCACTGAAGGCCTTGCCGCCCAGCTGCAGCCCGATGGATCCCTCAATCACCGTTGTTTTTCCCGTTACCTTGCCACCCCGGTAGACCTGACCTTCACCGTAGGAACCTCCGATAACGTACCCGGCCTTGCCGATGATTGGGAAAACTGCGTAGCCATATGAATTGTTGAAGAATTTTGTCAGCGCAGGTGAATCTCTGAAGACATTGATGGTACTTGAATAGTCCTTGATTTCAGCTGCAGCGGACGAAATCCCAAAGAATAAAGCAACAATCAACAAACCAAGTATCTTTTTCATCTCGGTCTCCTTTTCGAAGTTGCGGGTGTTGTCGGATCAATACATCTCCGATCCAGATTGAAGAGCCATTACGAAATAACTCAACCATTTTCTGTACTTCTTTACGGCTCCTTCAGCCGTTCCCGAAAAGTGGATTGGTTTTGATATTTTCCGAGAGCGTCTGAGTCAGAAAAAACAATCCACAGATCACTGTCCCTTCAAACGCGCCAAAGGGGCTGAATATACTTCGATGTTGCGCTGGGTACAGCCACAGTCAGGTGTCCCACCACACCTCATCTACAGTAATCTGTTCGTCCTTACTCGAGAATTGATCAACAAGATGGCGTGAGAACACGGACAACTTGCAATCCTGCCTCACGGAAAATGGTCCTCACGCGGAATAAAACGTGGCCGATGATAGGTAAAAATATAGATTGTATTGTATTTCAGTCAAGGCGTGCGAATAGTACTGCCTTTCAGATGGATCAAGCAGAATCCCGGCCTCGAGATAGTCTATGGGACTGCCGAAAATGCCTTCAAAGCCAGATCTTGATCGCCTGTTTCGATCCATCTGCTCGCTGTCCTCATATCGTATACTGGACTGAGAGGAACCCGATATTGCGGGCTTGACATCGAGGCATCCCTGCACATCTTTTTCCCATCGTCACCCAATCCCTCCTCTGCACCTCCTCAGTACCACCGCTGCGCGGAGGGAGCGAACCCCCTGCCGGCAACGTCTATTAACGGAAAACTACATGTTCGAATGGATCTTCTTACCCCAGGCGTGGATTGCCCTGGCCACCCTGCTGGCCCTGGAAATTGTCCTCGGAATCGACAATATCATCTTCATCACCATCCTCGTCGGCAGGCTGCCGGAGGAGCAGCGCGACCGGGCCCGGACCCTGGGCATCGCCTTTGCGATGGTCTCGCGGCTGGCGCTGCTGTTCAGCCTGGCCTGGATCATCGGCCTGGTCGAGCCCTGGTTCAGCATCCTCGGCCAGGAAATATCCGGCCGGGACCTGGTCCTGCTCGGCGGCGGCATTTTCCTCCTCGCCAAGGCGACCCATGAGATCCACAACAGCCTGGAAGATGCGGGGGACGGCGAATCACCGGCAGGCAGGAGCTACGGTTTTGCTGCTACGATCCTGCAGATCGGCATCCTCGACATCGTCTTCTCGCTCGATTCGGTCATCACTGCCGTCGGCCTGGTCCAGCACATCTCGGTGATGGTGATCGCCATCATCGGCGCCGTCATCGTCATGCTGTTCGCCGCCAAACCCATCGGCAGTTTCGTCGACGCCCATCCGACGATCAAGATGCTGGCCCTCTCCTTCCTGATGATGATCGGCTTCACCCTGGTTGCCGAAGGCTTCGACGTGCACGTGCCCAAGGGCTACATCTATTTCGCGATGGCCTTCTCGGTGGCGGTCGAAATCCTCAACATCAAGGCCCACCGCAATAAAAGGACGGTGCCGGTCAAGCTGAAGAAGATGATCGAAGAAGACGGCGCAGGCCAGTGAGGCCGGAAGCGGGCCATCAGGCCGCAAGATGCGCGGGACAGGACGATCAGGGAGTTGGGGGCGGTACGGCGGCGGCCTCGTCCTGACCGCCTGCCATCTTTTCCTGCAGGAAATCGCCGAGGGGCAGATCCTCCTTGATGATGTGCTGGAGCAGCCAGTCTCTGGTCAGCTTCAGCCGGAACGCCTGCCCCATCTGGGCGATCTTGTCGGAGAAGTCTGCCAGTTCAAGCAGCAGATATTCATGGGAAGCGAGGTGCGTGGCCTGGTCGGGATAGGCATACCGCTCCATCAGCTGCCGCTCGGTGGTAAAATGAAAGGTGGTATACTCCAGCAGTTCGTCCAGCACCCGGGCGACTTCCTCGTCCGCGGCCTCTCCCCGCACCAGGGTGTTGAGCCGATTGACCATCTCCGTCATTTTGCGGTGCTGCTCGTCGATTTCCCGAACACCGACCAGCAGCGCCTCATCGAGGACGAGTTCCCCCACCTCATCCGTCATCGTCAGCGGCGAGGCGTCGGAGTAGGTGAACCTGTTCTTTCCTGACTGCTTGCTCCGGTACATCGCGTCGTCCGCAGCCTCCAGCAATCCGTTCATCTCCCCGCCGTTGACCGGGAAGACGCTGATTCCGATACTGGCCCCGATGCGGCACTCGCAACCCTCCGCCAGCGAAATTGCCGGTTCGAGGACCGTCAGCATTTTCGCGGCGATACGCCCGGCCTCGACGGAATCGGCGAGATCGCCGAGGACAACGACGAACTCGTCCCCGCCGATCCTGGCCACCGTATCCGATGTCCGCACCGCCGACAGCAAACGCCTGGCCACTGCCTGCAGCACGACATCGCCCTGGTCATGGCCGAACTGGTCGTTGATTTCCTTGAACCCGTCGAGATCGATGTACAGGACGGCCACCTGCCTGCCATTCCTGGCGGCGCTGGACATCGATTGCGACAGGCGGCCGAAGAGCAGGGAGCGGTTGGGCAGGCCCGTCAAACGGTCGTGATAGGCCAGGTATTCCAGACGCTTTTCCGTCCGCTTCCGCTCCGTCACGTCACGGGCGGAGGCGAAAATCAGTCCCTCGCGGGCAGCCGACTGCCACTCGATATAGCGATAGGAGCCATCCCGGTGGCGGAAACGGTTGACGAAACCGGTGACGTTTTTGCCGGCTTTCAGCTCCGCGACCGTTATGCGGGTGGCATTGACATCCTCGGGGTGGACATAGTCGAAGAACTGCGAGCCCTCCATCCCGGCCAGGGGGTAACCGAGTACCTTCTCCCAGGACGGATTGAGCTTGCGGAAGCGACCGTTGAGATCGGCGATGCAGAGCAGATCTGGAGCGAGGGCAAAAAAACTTTCAAGCGTCGCCCGGGCTTCATACAGGTGCAGTTCCGCCTTGCCGGCCAGGTGTCGCCGCCTCTGGGAGATGAACAGGGTCAGGCTGCCGACGGCGAGCAGCAGGACATAGAGGCCGGCATGCACCAGCGTGTCGTGCCGCCATTCCGCGAAAACCGTCGCGGGATCGCGGGTGATGGCAACGTAGAGCGCATGATCCATGTTCAGCGACGCCGGGTTGATCGTCCGCATCCCCACCAGTCTCAGATCACCGGTGGCATAGCTCACTCCCCTGAAGGTCGTCGCGTCCTCCCCCTGCTGCCGGTGAAGCGTGAAAAATGATCCGGGCACGGACAGGTTGCGGCCGCGGCTGTCTTTCCTGCCCGGCTCGATGACAAAAAGCGTGCCGTCCTCATGGACAATGGCTGCCCAGGCATCCGGCGTATAGAGCACCGATCGCAGAACGACGCTGAATGATTCGGGATTGAGTGATGCCGCGACCAGTCCGGCGAACCCACCCTGTTCATCGACAACCGCCCTGGCGATCAGCAGGGTCCAGACCCCGAGGGAGGTCCTGAAGGGCGGGCTGACATAGAGGGCATCGGGGTCCGGCTTGGCCCGCATCTCCGCGATGGAGCCCGGGTTTGGGAAAAAGCGGCCCATGAGGTCATCATGGCTGGCGGCCACTATCCTGGTGGAAACGTCGAAGACGCCGATGGTGCGGAGACCGGGCGTGGTGGCAACCAGGGACCTGAGTCGGGAGGAGGAACTCTCGGCCATCCGGGGGTTTTCCCGCCAGCGAGGCGGCAGATCGCTGCGGACGATGCCCAGGATGGTGTGGATGGCCGCCAGCTGCTGAACGACCAGGTCATCGATCGTCCTGGCCTGCATCAGCAGGCGCTGCCGCTCACGGAATTCGGCATGGCGGTAGTCGTGGTAGCCCATGAACCCGAGCCAGGCGCCGAGAACTGCCATGCACAGGCCGAACACCAGCCACTCCCGGGTGGACGTGACCGAACGGAGAGGAACCCGGGCGCTGTCGGGATTGTCAGGAGTCACACTGCTGTCCCATTGTCTGCCGGCCGTTTGCAACCTGGATCACAGAAATTATCATATGCTTGTTATCACATTCAATTTATCTGGCAAATGCAATTCGGTCCGTACGGCCCCACGCGAGCAGATTCCCGGGAAAACCAGGTAATCTTTTTGATTTCCATCTGTTGAGATGGTATGCGATAGCTCGTGGAAAGTCAAACAACCGAATGGAGGATGCCGAATAATCCGCTCCACGTGAAATTATTCAGGATGCCGCATCCCTCCTTCCTGTCAGCGATCTCTCCAGCCGGCGCCGGTTTCCTGCAGGCGGCCCGACCGACAAGACTGTCTGTTGGGATTAAGAGAAGGGGATGATTCGAAAATCCCGGAACGGCTCCTTTTGGCTTGCTTCTCGGCCGGACTGGTATAGTTTGTACAGACGAGGAACGATGAAAAAGTTTGAGACAGATTGATCCGCAACGAGCAGCCTCGGAAATCCATGTTTTCGATCAACAGCATAGTCCTCTTTGTCGGCACCCTTTTGCTTTTCGGCATCGCCTCGAGCAAGTTTTCCGCGCGGATCGGGATGCCGGTGCTTGTCCTTTTCCTGGGAGTCGGTATGCTGGCCGGCTCGGAAGGGCTGGGCGGCATCGCCTTCGAAGACTACAGGTTGGCAAACAGCATCGGCAGCGTCGCCCTGGCGTTGATCCTGTTCGATGGCGGCCTCCGGACATCGCTGCAATCCGTGCGTTCCACCTGGGGACCGGCCCTCTCCCTCTCGACGGTAGGGGTGTTGCTGACCTCGGTCTTGACCGGCCTTGCCGCCGCCTGGGTGCTGGATTTGCCGCTGCTCCATGGCATGCTATTGGGCAGTATCGTCGGCTCCACGGATGCGGCGGCGGTGTTTTCGATCCTCCGCACCAGCGGCTTGAAACTGCCCGAACGGCTGACCGCCACCCTCGAGGTGGAAAGCGGATCCAACGATCCGATGGCCATCTTCCTGACGGTCAGCCTCATTGAGGTGATCATGGGGACTGCCGACTCGCTCGCCGGCATCACCCTGCTGTTCGTGCTTCAGTTCGGGGTCGGAGCAGGCGTCGGGATAGGCATTGGCTATATCGCCGCCTGGCTGGTCAACCGGATCAATCTCGACTATCCCGGCCTGTATCCGATCCTTGCCCTCTCCCTCGGCCTGCTCTCTTTCGGACTGGCCGCAGTGCTCGGAGGGAGCGGCTTCCTCGCAATCTACCTGGCCGGCATCGTCCTCGGCAACAGCACCATTGTCTTCCGCAACGGCATCTTCCTGTTTCATGACGCGGGTGCCTGGCTTGGGCAGATCGTTCTGTTCATCATGCTGGGCTTGCTCAGTTTCCCCAGCAGGTTGCTCGCAGTCTCCGCCGAAGGCCTGATGATCGCCCTGGTACTGATCTTCGTGGCCCGGCCGCTTGCCGTCTTGATATCCGTTTTCCCTTTCCGCTTTCGCCTGCGGGAAATGGTGTTTCTCGGCTGGGTCGGATTGAAGGGGGCGGTCCCGATCACCCTGGCGACCTTTCCGCTCCTGGCCGGCGTGGAGGGCAGCAGCCTGCTGTTCAACGTGGTTTTTTTCGTTGTCCTCGTTTCGGCAATCACCCAGGGCTGGTCGCTGCCGCTGGTAGCCCGCTGGCTGAAATTAGGCAGAACTTCTGATCCCCTGTCGCCGGTCACCGTAGAAATCAACGCGCTGCGGCACGTGGATGGCGAGATCGTAGAATACGTCGTCACCCCTTTCTCGAAAGTGGCCGGGCAGGCATTGCGGGATATGGCCCTCCCCTACGACGTGGTCGTGACGCTGGTGGTTCGAGGCGACAACGTCATCATCCCCAGGGGCAGCACCTCCCTGGAACCCGGCGACCACGTCTTCATCGCCATGCGGACCCGGTTCAAGCCACTGCTTACCTGCCTCTTCGATTCGTGTCCGGTCGTGCCGCCGTTGACCGTCGGCATGCGGCTTGACTTCCATGCGGATTGCACGATCGAGCAATTGCAATGGTTTTTCGGCTTATCGGAGCCGGCAGACCCAGAGCGGCAGCCGGTGGGCAGGCTGGTCGCATCTGAAGGGCGCAAAACCTGTCTCAGGCTGGGACCTTTCATCATCACCCCCGGTGAACAGCCTGACAAAGTGACCCTTACCTACACTGACAGCGGGGAATGCGATCAGCGGCAGGTCGAAGGTGGACGCGGAGAATCCTCATGACCAGTAACAGCATACATCCGGTTCGTGTGCCAGGAGAAATGCCGTTCCAGCGCACACGCCGGTGAACTTGCCTTCGCGAGATTGGCACATACCGCAACGAGGTGGAAAGATATGAGACATTTCAAAAACATACTCTATGTCAACGAGTCGAGCGTAGCACAGGAAAACGCCATCGCGCGGGCCGTCTCGCTGGCCGAAAACAACAACGCCAGCCTGACTGTTGTGGACGTGATCCCGGTCATCACGGCCGGTATCGGGATGCCTCCCGGCGGGCCGATATCCTCCGACCTGCAGGCCTGGGTGACGTCTGACCACCTCAACCGGCTGGAAAAACTGGTGTCTCCCTTCGTTGCGCGGTTGGAGATCAACCTTGAGATACTCGTCGGCAAAACCTTTCTCGAGGTCATCAGGGCAGTATTGCGGAACACCTACGACCTGGTCATCAAGCCTGCGGAGGACCTGGTCTTGCTCGAGAGCCTGTTCGGCAGCAACGACATGCACCTGCTGCGGAAATGCCCCTGTCCGGTGTGGCTGCTGAACAGGAATGAACAATCAACGTACAACAATATCCTGGCGGCAGTCGATTTCGACCCTTTCAACCCTCTTGCCTCCCAGCTGGACCTCAATCTTGCCATTCTCGAGTTGTCCAGTTCCCTCGCGATCGCAGAAGGCGCCACCCTGCATATCGTTCACGCCTGGGATGCTTTTGCCGAATCGACCTTGCTGTCGAGAGCCGGGACTTCAGAGAAAATCGTGGTCGACTACGTGGATAATGAACAGAAGCGGCATGCAAACGGATTAGTGCTGCTGAACGGGGAACTCAGCAGATTGATCGGCGAGAGCGCCTACAAGAAACTGTCCCCCCGCCATCACCTCCCGAAGGGCCCGGCCGAAAAGGCAATTGCCAGGATGGCGAAGGAATTGCGGGCCGATCTTGTCGTGATGGGCACGATTGCCCGCACGGGAATCGCTGGGTTTATCATCGGGAACACGGCAGAGACAATCCTCGACCAGCTGACCTGCTCCGTCCTTGCCGTCAAACCCCCGGGGTTTGTCTCCCCGGTCGGTCTCGCTGACTGATTGCCCCCTGCCTGTTCAGCCCGGTGCGGCCAGAGCTGACCCCTGCTCCTCCGCTGCAGGCTTTTCCGAACCGTTGCCCGGCGGGCGGCCGTTTCACGGCAGCCTGTATTTTTCCCTGAGCATCCGGGAGAGATGGTTGACCAGCGAGAAGGCGTTCTCCACAGTCTGCCCCTGGTCCGGGTTGACCAGACAGCAGGTCGCCGGCGACAGCATGCTTTGGCTGAGGACCTGCCCGATGTCGATCCCGTTGCTGTCCAGGTGCCGCCAGATCCCTTCCAGCTTCATCGCCAGAAAGCCGAGGCTCTCTTTGGCGAACGCCTCATAGCCGGTCGGCACGATACCCCAGACCAGCACGCCGCCCCGGTCAAGGAATTTTTTGATCGATGCGGTGCAGGCGGAGAAGATCTCGGCGTTGGCATAGATGTCCAAGGAGAGGATGTCCAGATCGAGGTTGAGCAGGAAATCCCAGTCGGGGTTGCCGCACAGGTGAATCCCCCGCGGCCTGTCGACCATCGAGAAAAAGGCATCGAGGTCGGTTTTCGCCTTCTGGTCGCCGTACCCCGACATCGCGGAGAAGATGAACTGCAGCCCCGGCTCGTCGACGAACATGAAGGCGTTGGCGTTGCGCTCCTTCAGGCGGGCCAGCTGGACATTGATCCGCCGGGCCATGAACTCCAGCATGAACGGCCGGATGGTATCGTCGAACAGGATCGGCCGGTCATCCTGATCGAGGATGTTGAAGCCGAAGCTGACCGGACCCTCGAGCTGCCCGCGGATGGCCGGCCGGCCGGCAAGATCCCGCGTGAGGAAATCGTGGTAGACCACCGAATACCGCTCGCTGATATCGAAGAATGACGGATCGTCGAACCGGCTCATGGTCTCTTCGAATTCGGCGATGAACCTGTCCATCGAGAAACGCAGGGTCTTTTTTTCCATATTCAGGACAATGCCCGGGAAGTGCTCCGCAGCCTGGACGTACATGTCCTCGTAATAGCTGTAGTTCGGCAGTTGCGGCCAGAACGGGACATCCAGTGTCAGGGCGAGGTCGAGCGCCTGCCCGACGTTGGTCTGGGGCATGACCGCCATGGCGGTGGTCAGGAGGTTTCCGGGGATCGGCATCTGGTCGTTCTCCTCTGCCCTGCCGGCGCCGGATGGGCCGCAGGTGCGAAAAACTGCTGATTGCATCGGTTTCATCGTGCAAATTGACTTCCGTCAATTACTTCCCGGCGGATTTGTTCTTCAATCAACTCCACGATACCATTTCAGTGGACAGGGATGAAGGGGATCTTTCTCTGTCGCCGGCCTCGCCGTCCGCAATGAACCAATGGAGAATCGACCATGCCGAAAAACACCTTCGCCCTCCCGCCACGCGTGGACATTTCCGAACAGGATGTCATGCAGGCGATGTCGACCATTCAGGGCTATATCGACATCACTCCCGGCGACTTCAGGGAAGTGTACCGGGCCGCCTGCTCCCTCGCCGTCAAGCGGTTGCTGACCTCCCTGAAGGCGGCGGACCTGATGACAGGAACGGTGCATCTGGTGGAAACGGAGATGCCGCTGGTCGCGGCCGCGGCCCTGCTTGCCGAAAAGGGGATATCCGGCGCCCCGGTGGTCGACGGTGATGGAAAGATCGTCGGCGTCGTCTCCGAAAAGGATTTTCTCAGGGAGATGGGCTTCGTCACGACACCGTCCTTCATGCAGATCGCCACCCATTGCCTCAATGACAAGAGCTGCATGATCTGCCGCCTGCGCAATAAGGTCGTGGGCGACATCATGAGCCGGCCGCCGGTAACCGGCTCGCCGGAAATGACCATCGGCGAGATATCGCAGCTCTTCCAGAGTCGGGAGATCAACCGGCTGCCGATCGTTGCTGCCGACGGACGGCCTGTCGGCATCGTCACCCGCACCGACCTGGCGCATTCCTTCCATCGTTTCGCAGAGGGGATGGAGCCGTGACCTACCTGCAGAAGATGAAAGGCGGCGGGCAGAGTCCGCCCAAGGTCGGCCTGACCGAGATCCTCTGGTCCTGGGTCGGCAGTTTTGCCGGCATCGCCGGAGTGGCGCTCATCCACTATAAAATTCTCGACCAGAGCGGCCTGATGCTGATCCTCGGCTCGTTCGGCGCCTCGGCCGTGCTGATCTACGGCGCCGTCCGCAGTCCCCTGGCCCAGCCGCGAAACCTGCTCGGCGGCCACATCCTCTCGGCAATCGTCGGAGTGACCGCCTGCCAGTGGCTCGGCGGCACCCCCTGGCTGGCGGCCGCCGTTGCCGTCTCCCTCTCGATCGCCCTGATGCACCTCACCGGCACCCTCCATCCCCCCGGCGGCGCCACTGCCCTGATCGCGGTAATCGGCGGCGACAGCGTGCACAGCCTGGGCTATTTCTATGTCGTGATGCCGGTTGCGCTGGGCGCCGTCGTGATGTTGCTGGTCGCCGTGCTCGTCAACAACATCCCGGCGACCCGAAAATACCCGGAGTTCTGGCTGTAGGAATGCTCCCGCCGCCGCATCTGCCGGGAATACCCGCCGCATCGCGCACCTGCAGGCTGCCGATGATCTTTACCAGTATTGAGAATCATTCATAACAAAGAAAAAGAGCGGCCGGATTGACTTAGGTCAAATGTTTCTCCCGATTTCTCTCGTAGTATGACAGAAAAGGCAGCGGCAGCCTCGAGAGTGAAGGCGTCGTTTGTGGTATCTACCTGAACAGGGGAGGCTCGAGATGAAAATCGACAGACGTGAATTCCTGCAGGGGGCGGTCGGCACAGGCTGCGCCCTGGCACTGGGCCTGCGCTTCTTCCATTTCTCGGACGATCCGGCGCAGGCCGCGGAGATCGAGCGGTTCGTCCGTTCGACCTGCTCGCCGAACTGCACCGGGGCCTGCGGCTTCAAGGCCAGGGTCACCAATGGCCGGATCAGCACCCTGATCCAGGCCGCAGACTACCCCGAGGATTCCTACAACCCGCGGGGCTGCCTGCGCGGGTTGTCGATGATGGACCTGATCTACGGCAAAGACCGTCTGAAATACCCGCTGATCCGCACCGGCAGGCGCGGCAGCGGCGAATTCCGGCGGGCTTCCTGGGACGAGGCCCTCGACTACGCAGCGGATAAACTGAAAGAGATCGCCGGCAAATATGGCCCGGAGGCGATCGCCGCCACCATCCAGGTGCCCGGCACCGGCTATGTCCAGAAGGGCGCGCTGGTGGCCCTGGCCGGCCTGGCGCGCTGGACCATGCACCACGGCTATGACCAGAACGGCGACCTGCCGATGTTCTGGCCGATGACCTTCGGGGTCCAGAGCGAGGAGCTGGAATCGCTGGAAT
>WBUQ01000105.1 GCA_008933635.1 Desulfobulbaceae bacterium
ACTATATAGTTTTTCAACGGGGGCTGAAAAGTATATCCACTCCTACTTGGGACCGACGAACATGACCAGCTGACGTCCTTCCATCTTCGGGGGCTGAAGGATGACGGCATCTTCTTCCAGGGTCTCCATGATCTTGTTCATCGCCTCTAGGCCGATGGTCTGAGCATAGACGATTTCCCGACCGCGGAAGCGCATGGTCAGTTTCACCTTGTTCTTTTGACTGAGGAATTTCTTTATATGGGCGATCTTGAAATTCAGGTCGTGCTCCTCGGTCTTGGGACGGAACTTTATCTCCTTGGTCTCGATGACGGTCTGTTTTTTCTTCGCTTCCTGCTGTTTTTTCTTTTGCTCGTAGCGGAATTTGTCGTAGTTCATTATCCGGCAGACCGGCGGGTCGGCGTTGGCCGATACTTCCACCAGATCCAGGCCCTCTTCATAGGCCATCTGCCGTGCCTCTTCGGCTGTGAAAATGCCCAACTGGCTGCCGTCGCTGCCGATCAGTCTAACCTTGGCGTAGCGGATGCCGTCGTTCGTTGTTGACTGTTCTTCACGTTGAACCGTCGTCGTCTTTCCCTTTTTGTTAATAGCCTTACCTCCTCGATTCTACGAGCATTGACTGTTGGTTGCAACGATGGCAGCACACCGGGCTGATGCGCATCAGGCGCTGCGATCGTCAATAAATCAGATCCCGCGTCCGGTCCGGCACTCGTCGGCCACCTTCCGGATAAACTCGTCGACGGGTATCGGCGGCAGGTTTTTCCCATCGCGCAACCGAACGGTTACGCTGCCGGTTTCCTTCTCCTTGTCGCCGATGATCAGCATATAGGGAATTTTGGCCAGCTGGGCCTCGCGGATCTTGTAATTCAGCTTCTCGTTACGCAGGTCCTTCTCTATCCGGACGCCTGCCTTGCGCATCTGCGCATAGATCTGTTCGCAGTAATCGGCCTGGTCGTCGGTGATGTTGAGTATCCGTGCCTGAACCGGGGCGAACCAGAGCGGGAAGGCTCCGGCGTAATGCTCGATCAATACGCCGATGAAGCGCTCGAGCGAGCCCATCAGCGCCCGGTGGATCATGATCGGCTGGTGTTCGGTGTTGTCTGCGCCAATATAGGACATTTCAAATCGTTCCGGCAGATTGAAGTCCACCTGGATGGTCGAGCACTGCCAGGCCCTGCCGAGGACATCCTTGATCTTGATGTCGATCTTCGGTCCGTAAAACACCCCTTCACCGGGATCGACCATGAAGGTCAGCCCCTTCTTCTCGAGGGCCAGTTTCAGGGCTTCGGTCGCTCGCTGCCAGTTCTCGTCACTTCCGACGTATTTTTCCGGCCTGGTCGAGAGGTAGATATCGTATTCCGAGAAACCGAAGTTCTGCAGGATATGCAGATTGAGGTTGAGGATGTTGAAGATCTCCTCTTCCAGCTGGTCCGGACGGCAGAAGATATGGGCGTCGTCCTGGGTGAAACCGCGGACCCGGAGCAGACCGTGCAAAGCCCCGGCCCGTTCGTAGCGATAAACGGTGCCGAGTTCGCACCAGCGCAGCGGAAATTCGCGGTAGCTGCGTTTCCGGCTGCCGTAGACGCCGATGTGGAAGGGGCAGTTCATCGGCTTCAGCTGGTACTTCACCTCGTCGATGTCCATCGCCGAGTACATGTTCTCGCTGTAGAAATCGAGGTGGCCGGAGGTCTTCCACAGATCCTGGCGGGCGATATGGGGGGTGTAGAGCAGTTCGTAGTCGTGACGGTAGTGCTCGTCCTTCCAGTAATCCTCGATCAGACGGCGCAGCAGGGCGCCTTTTGGCTGCCAGAGGATCAGCCCCGGCCCGATGTGATCCTGAATGGTAAACAATTCAAGTTCGCGGCCGAGTTTGCGATGGTCGCGCTTCTTCGCTTCTTCCAGGTCGTGCAGGTATTTGTTCAGGGCCTTCGCATCGAAGAATGCGGTGCCGTAGATACGCTGCAGGACGTCGTTTTTTTCGTCGCCGCGCCAGTATGCCCCTGCCACCCGCAGCAGTTTGAAGGCCTTGACGAGCGATGTGTCGGGCAGATGCGGACCTCGGCAGAGATCGGTGAAATCGCCGATCTGATACAGGGAAACAGTTTCCGCTCCAAGGTCCCGGATCAGCTCGACCTTGTACTTTTCACCCTGCCGTTCAAACAGGGCAACGGCCTCTTCACCTGGCAGTTCGCTGCGGACGAAAGGCTGACGGGCCTCGGCGATCTCCAGCATCCTCTGTTCGATGCGGTCGAAATCTTCCGGGCTGAACGGCTCGTTCCGGAGAAAATCGTAGTAGAAGCCGTTTTCGATGGCGGGACCGATGGCAACCTTGACCTCGGGGCCGAAGATGTCCCGCACGGCCTGGGCCATGACATGGGCGGCACTGTGCCGGAGAATGTCAAGCCCTTCCTCGGTTTCGATCAGGACCGGTTCCAGCGTTGTGTCGCCTGTCAGCATTCGGCTCAGGTCCACGCTCTGCCCATTGGCCCTGGCGGCAATGGTGCGTTTCTTCTGCTTGTTGGACAGAAGACGGTCCAGTGCCTCACGCACCGAAATCGGCGCGGCGACAGTGACTGAATCTCCATCCTGCAGAGTGACGACAATATCCATCGCGATCGGTTGTTCCATATAAAAATAAAGGCTAAAGAGCAAACGACCCGATGTCAAGGTCGTTCTTACTTTAGCCTTATATTTGGTAGGCGCGGAGGGGATTGAACCCACGACATCTACCACGTCAAGGTAGCGCTCTCCCACTGAGCTACGCGCCTGTTCAAGCTGTTTTTGCTGCTTCGTTATCTGTATGGGATCAGAAGCATTGAACCTGCTCCAAATACCAGCAAAGGAGGGGATCTGTCAAGGAAAAATATTGTCGAACCCGTAAGAAAGTCGCCCTTCACCGGGCGCTCGAGCGGCCTTCGATGGCCTTTGCCAGGGTATGCCGGTCGGCGTACTTGATATCCATGCCCATCGGGATGCCGCAGGCCAGCCTGGTAAGCCGGATCGGGGCACCCTGGAGCCGGTCGATCAGATAGGAAGCGGTCGCTTCGCCGGGTACGGTCGAGCTGGTGGCGATCAGTACCTCCTTGACTGTGCCGCTGGCAACCCTGGCCAGCAGTTCCCTGACCTTGATCTCCTCCGGACCGATGCCGTCGAGGGGGGCAAGGACACCGTGGAGGATGTGGTAGTGGCCGCGGTACGAACCGGTCTTTTCGATGGCCATCAGGTCGCCGGGTTGCTCGACGACGCAGACGATCTCGCCGTTTCGCTTCGGGTCGGCGCAGACGACGCAGGGATCGGTCTCGCTGAAGGTAAAACAGCATGAGCAGAGGCGGATGGCGCTGTGCAGTTCGTTCAGGGAAGCGGCAAGCTCCCTGGCCTGGGAGGAAGGCCGCCGGAGGATATTGAGAGCCAGACGGGTAGCAGTCTTCCTGCCGATGCCGGGTAGTTTGGCGAGACTGTCGATGAGCCTGTCGAGGGCTGGGGGGACGACCTGCATGGGATGCGGAGGAACTGATCAGAGAATGTTGTTGAGGCCGGGAATGTTGATGCCATGGGTCAGTTGCCCCATCGCCTGTTTGCCTGTTTCCTTGGCCTTGCGCAGCCCGTCGTTGGTGGCTGCGGCGATGAGGTCCTGCAGCAGGTCCGTCTCGTCCGGAGTGAGCAGCTGTTGCTCGATCTTCACGGAGATTACCTCGCCCAGGCCGGTGACCAGGACCTGGACCATGCCGCCGCCGGCTGAACCCGTAATGGTCATCTTTGCCAGGTCCTGCTGGATTTTGGCTATCTTGCCCTGCATCTGCTGGGCCTGCTGCATGATTCCGTTGATGTCCATGGTATTTTCAAGTGATCGGAAGGCTCAGCGGCTCTGCTGGCCGATGCGGATATCGCCGACCTGACCGCGAAAAATTTCTGCCGTCATGATGACCAGCGGATCGTTGGCAAGCTGCTGTCGCTTGCTCTGCGGGGTTTCCTGGCCCGGCGTATCGTTGTTGTCCTGCTGGTCGGGAACGATGAAGGATATTTTGATCTCCTTCTGGAAAAAATCAAGGGCATATTCGGTCAGGAGCCGCCGGTTGTCCTGCTGTCTCAGGAAGGCGCAGTTGGCAGGATCGTTGAAATGAAGGCGGATCTCCTTGTCGACATGGCGGACCAAGTCGGCCCGCTGCAGGTCCTGGGCCATCCATACCTTCTGGTCATGGACGTATTTGACGAAATCGAGCCAGTCACGCCTGACATCCTTTTCATGGGGGCGGATTTCGATTGCGGCGGTGGCAGGTGCCGGGGGCGCAGCGGGCGACTCCGCGGCCTCATGACGACCTGTCGTCTCTGGTGCCAGTCCGGGATGCGGGGCCGCCGATGTGGCAGGAGTAGTTGCTTGCGATGATGCCGGTTGCGGAGGGGAGATCTCGGCCGCAGTCGTTGGAGGTGTAGCTGCGGCTGGAGTGTCTGAGGCGGGCAGGCTGCTTGCTGCCGCCGTCGGGGGCGTCTGCGTCTGCTTCGGGGAGGGCGCCGGGGGATGCGGGATGCCTCCTGAAGCCAGCAGTTCGCCGATTCGGTCGAGCAGAGTGGTGACCGCCACGACATTGCCCGCTTCGATAATCTTCAGAAAAGACGTTTCCAGGGCCAGGCGGGGCTGGGAGGAGTGGCGGATTTCCTCGACGGCCTGCATCAGCAGGTTCAGTTTCTGGTGCAGCGTCTCGATCGTGTACTTTCGGGACATTTCCATGAAGATCGTCCGCTCCTCGCCGGGCAGGTCGACTAGGGACTCGCATCCGGGAATCTTGCAGAGAATCAGGGTGCGGAAATTTTCCAGCAGGTCGGCGGAGAAACGTTTGATGTCGAGCCCATAGGCAAATATCTCGTCGAGGGTGGTCAGGGCCGAGCCCCGGTCGCCATCGAGCAGGGCTGTGGTCAGGCGCATCAGGGCCTGGCGGTCGACCAGTCCGAGGACTTCGATAACATCCTCGCTGCGGATCTGCCGTTCGCTGAAGGAAAAGACCTGGTCGAGCAGGCTGAGCCCGTCCCTGACAGACCCTTCAGCCTCACGGACAATAAGGGACAGGGCATCAGGTTCGATCTCGAAGCCTTCGGATTCGGTAAGTTTCCTGAAATGGGCGGACAGTTCGGCGGCCGGGACCCGCTTCAGCTCATACTGCTGGCAGCGGGAGAGGATGGTGACCGGGATCTTGTGCAGTTCGGTGGTGGCGAACATGAAGTAGACATGGGACGGCGGCTCCTCGAGGGTCTTCAGCAGGGCATTGAAGGCCTCGGTGGTCAGCATGTGCACTTCGTCGATGATGATGATCTTGCTGCGCGAAGAGGTCGGCAGGAAGCGGATCCGGTCCTTGAGTTCGCGGATTTCCTGGATCCCCCGGTTCGAGGCGCCGTCGATCTCGTGCAGGTCGAGGGCGTTGCCGGCAGTGATCTCGATGCAGGATCGGCACCTGTTGCAGGGAGGCTGAGCGGTCTCGCCTTCGCAGTTGATCGCCTTGGCCATCAACCGCGCCAGGGTGGTCTTGCCGACGCCGCGGACCCCGGAAAAGAGGATGGCGTGAGCGACTCGCCCGCGGGCCAGACTGTTGCGCAGGGTCTGGACTACCGGACGTTGGCCGACGACCTCGTCGAAGGTCTGGGGGCGGGATTTTCTGGCGAGAACGAGATAGGACATGCAACACCATGGCCCAGGGCGGGGAAGGACTCGCGGAGCGGAAAAATGATAGCCGGGTTACCTGCAACACACGGAGAGTGTCACTACCGTTGCTTCCTCCCGGACCTGGCGGGGTTCGTGATTCTCCGTTGCGCAGGGCCCGGCTATCAAACTCGAATCTGGAATGGCGGAGAGGGTGAGATTCGAACTCACGGTACTTGCGTACACACGCGTTCCAGGCGTGCACCTTAAGCCACTCGGTCACCTCTCCCGGCATCGAATAGCTCGACGCAAAGTGGACTATACTATGTATACTGTCGGGTTTTGTTTGGCAATCAAAAAGTCGCTGGCGGCCCAAAAAACTGAGATTTGATGCGGTTTCACGGGGACCGGCCATTTCCCCGGCGCTGGTGGAAAAATTCCCTGAGCAGCGTCGCGCACTCCTCGATGAGGACGCCGGAAGTGATTTCGATTTGGTGATTGAGGAGGCCGTCGGATCCGATCCGGTAGCGGGAGACGGCGGCACCCGTCTTCGGGTCGAGGGCGCCGAAGACCAGCCTTTCGACGCGGGCGTGGATAATCGCCCCCATGCACATGATGCAGGGCTCGAGGGTGACATAGAGTGTGGTCCCGGTCAGGCGGTAGTTGCCGATCGCGCCGGCAGCGGCGCGAAGGGCCAGGATCTCGGCGTGGGCGGTAGGATCGGAGAGGCCTATCGGGCTGTTGCCGGCAGCAGCAATCATCACGCCGTCACCGCACAGGACTGCGCCTACCGGCACCTCACCGCCTGCGGCCGCGATTGCCGCCTGTTCCAGGGCCAGGCGCATCCATCGTTCGTCAATGGCCGCCTGCGCCGGTGGCAGACAGGGCCTGTCGGGAGGGTGTCCCTCGTCGTTTTGCTGCATATATCCTCCGGTGGATCCGTTCTTTTATTGCATTTTAACGGACTGTCCCGTATATCGGAAGTATGAATTACGAAAATGAAATCTTGCAAACACAACCCGGGGGGGCTGGCATGCATACGATTCTGATCTTCGATTCGTCACCGGATACTACCGCCGTCATGACAACTGCCCTGGAGCAGAAATGTATCGTGACGTGCAAGGCAAATGCCGCCGAATTCCAGGAGGAGATCAACGAACGGCAGTATGACCTGGTCTTCCTCGACATCGATTCGGTCGAGGATCAGTCGACCAGGCTGCTGGAGAAGATCCACAGCAGGAACCCGTTTCTGCCGATCATCGTCACCAGCCGGTCGGAGAAAGCCGAACTGATCGTCAAGGCGATCAATAGCGGCGCCAGCGATTTCCTTGTTCATCCGGTCTCGAAGGAGCGGATCAACCTCTCGTTCGACCGGGCGATCGAGATCCGCGATCAGCGCTACGAAATCGCCTACCATCGCCGCAAGCAGGATGTTGTCTACGATTTCAACGACGTCGTTGCCAAGAGCCCGAGCATGAAGGAGATTCTCAAGAGTCTCGAACGCTTCGCCAGGACCGACTCGACAATCCTGATCACCGGCGATACCGGCACCGGCAAGAGTTTCCTGTCCGGCACGGTCCATTTCAACTCGCCTCGCCGCAAGAAACCCTTCGTCAAGATCAACTGTGCCAATATCCCGGTCGATCTGCTCGAATCGGAACTGTTCGGCCATGAAAAAGGGGCTTTCACCGGTGCCGACAAGCTGCGCATCGGACGCTTTGAACAGGCCAGCGGCGGCACGATCTTCCTCGACGAGATCGGCGAGATGACCATGGGTCTGCAGACAAAGCTGCTGAGGGTACTGGAGGAAAAATCCTTCGAGCGGGTCGGCGGCAACAAGACCATCTACGCCGATGTCAGGATCATCGCCGCCACCAACAGGGATCTGCTGCAGCAGGTCGAGAGGGGGTTGTTCCGCGAGGATCTCTATTACCGGATCAATGTTCTGCCCATCCGTCTGCCGTCACTCAAGGAGCGCAGGGAATGCCTGGCGCCGCTTGCCGAGGTGCTGCTGAAAAAGAGCTGCCAGTCGCTGCATCGTGAGATACGGGGATTTACCGCGGGGGCGATGGCGATGCTGGTCGCCTACGACTGGCCCGGCAATATCCGCCAGATGGCCAACACCATCGAGCGGGCGGTGATTCTCGAGGACAACAAGCTGATCCACTCCGAGAACCTGGCCCTGCCGGTCGGCAAGGGGACTCTTTCGAATCCGTCTGTGCCGGTCGCAGCCGAGGCTGCCGCGCCGGAGGCAGGGGATGCGGTGTCGCTCGCCAGCCAGGAGTTCGACCTGATCCTGAAGGCGCTCGAGGACAGTCTCTGGGTGCAGAAGAATGCCGCCCGCAAGCTGGGGATCAGCCCTCGCGCCCTGAATTACAAAATCGCCAAGCTCGGCATCACCCATCCCCACTGGCGGCGCAATGCCTCGTCAGATGCCCCCGATAAGCATTAGCCGGCAGGAGTTGCAGGATTTCAGCGCAGCGAGGCGATGAAGGGGCCGACGGCCCCGGGGCCTTCTTCGTCGACCAGCCGGATGGTCCGCGAGCCGATTACCGCCATGTCGGCACGACCGATCAGCGCGGCGACATCTTCTCTGCTCTGGATGCCGAAGCCGACCGCCAGTGGCAGGCTGGTCGCCCTGCGGCACCGGACCAGGTAGTCGTTGAATTCGCTGCCGAATTCCGATTTCCTGCCGGTTACCCCACGCCTGGCGGCGCAGTAGACGAAACCGTCGGCCCAGCCGTTCAGCTCGGCCATCCGCTCGTCGCTGGAGGTGGGGGCGAAGATCTGGATCGGTGCGATCCCTCTGGACCTGGCCATGGCCATGAAATCCCCTCCCATCTCCGGTGGCAGGTCGGGGATGATCAAGCCCTGGATCCCCGCGTCCTTTGCCGCATCGAGGAAGCGCTCCTCCCCGTACTTGAAGATGATGTTGTAGTAGGTCATGAACAAAAAGGGGATGTCGAAGCTGGCGGCCATCTCCCTGCCGAATTCGAGGCAGGCGGCAACGGTGGTGCCGGCGGCGATACTGTCCTGGTTGGCCTTCAGAATCACCGGCCCGTCGGCCATCGGTTCCGAGAAAGGAATCTGCATTTCGATGCAGTCCACCCCGTTTTCGACCATCTGGCGGATGATTGCGCGGTTGACGTCGAAGGACGGGTAGCCGAGGACCAGATGCGTCATAAGCAGGATGTCCTTTTCCTGCCGTCTTTTTCTCAGTGTCTCTTCAAGCTGCATGGCATGTACCTGTAGATGAAAACCGGCCGCTTGCGGCCGGTCTATTTCCGGTATTCGTCGGCCCGGGCGATGATGAACGCCTTCCATGACGGATCGTCGAAGGCGTGGGCGATGGTGAAGATATCCTTGTCGCCGCGGCCCGACATGTTGATGATGATCGCATCATCCGCCGTCAGGTCCGGCGCCTCCTTGAAGGCCTGGACGAAGGCATGGGAGGATTCCAGAGCCGGAATGATGCCTTCCAGGCGCATGGTCAGGTCGAGGGCGGCGATGACTTCCCGGTCGGTGGCCGATTCGAACCGCACCCGCTGTCTATCGGCAAGGTCGGAGAGGATCGGGCTGACCCCGACGTAGTCGAGGCCGGCCGCCACCGAGTGGGTCTCGAGCATCTGGCCGTCGTCGTTCTGCAGGAACATGGTCTTGTAGCCCTGGGCGACGCCGGGACTGGCGTCCCGGCCGCAGAGCCGGGCGGCATGCATACCGCTGTCGATGCCGTGCCCGCCGGCCTCGACCCCCACCAGTTCGACATCGTCATCCAGAAAACCCTGGAATATCCCCATCGCGTTGGAGCCGCCGCCGACGCAGGCGTAGACGCGGGCCGGGAGCCGGCCATGCTGCTCCAAGATCTGCCGGGCCGCTTCCTTGCCGATGATGGATTGGAACCAGCTGACCATCTCCGGGAAGGGATGCGGGCCGCAGGCTGTGCCGAAGACGTAGTGGGTGTCGTCGAGGTTGGTCACCCAGTCGCGGAAGGCCTCGTTGATCGCGTCCTTCAGGGTCCGCGAGCCGTCTGCGACCGGCACCACGGTGGCGCCCATCTTCTCCATCCAGAAGACGTTCGGCCGCTGCCGGCGGACATCGACCTCGCCCATATAGATGGTGCAGGCGAAGCCGAACCTGGCCGCCATCGTCGCGGTGGCCATGCCGTGCTGGCCGGCGCCGGTCTCGGCGATCACCCGCTTCTTTCCCATCCGCTTGACGAGAAGGCCCTGGCCCATCACGTTGTTGGCCTTGTGGGCGCCGGTGTGGTTGAGGTCCTCGCGCTTGATGTAGATCTGCGCCCCGCCGAAGTGCTTCGACAGGTTGGCGGCGTAAGTCAGCGGAGTCGGACGGCAGGAGTAGTTCGACATCAGTGCGCTGTATTCCTGCCAGAAGGAGGGATCCTGCCTGGCCTTCGTGTACTCCGCCTCGAGCTGGCGGAAGGTCTGATGAAGCACCTCCGGGATGAAGGCGCCGCCCCAGTTGCCGAAGAATCCTTTTCTGCTCATATGTATCTCCATCGCCTGCTGTCGTGCCGGGGTTCTGCAAAAGAGTGCCGCCGCTGCCGGCGCTCCGACAGCGACCGGGCCGCCTCTTTCACCGAATGGTGGTTTGAAAGTCAATGGTTTCGGGAATCTAACTTGATATGGGCGGGAAGGTTCTGCTATAACCAGAATATACTCCCCTCACACCACAAGGAGGCGCGCATGGCACCTGTAGATGATGCTGCTGTCCAATCTCAGATCGACCCGGAGAAGGTGCTGACCTTCCCGCAGGGCATCCCCGGATTCGAAACGTACACCAGGTTCCGTCTCTTTCACAAGGAAGAAAACGACCTTGGCGCATATTGGCTGGAGTCCTGCGACGCCCCGACGGTGACCTTCACGCTGGTCGATCCGACAGTGTTCGGTCTGAATTACGAACTCCATCTCGACGAGGAGGAGGAAGAAATCCTCGGCACCAGCGATCCCCGCGAGCTGGCGGTGCTGATGATGCTGTCGAAGAGGGAACGGGAAGACGGCTGGCCGGATGCCCTGAACGCCAACATCACCGGCCCGATCGTGGTCAACCCGAAGGCCCGCACCGGTCTGCAGAAGGTCATCGTTCGCTCGAAGCTGCATGTCAGCATTGTCGAGGGGCAACGCCCGTAGAGGTATGCCGTTGCGGCCGCCTCAGCCAAGCTGCCGGCGGCACGCGGCGGCAAAATCCTCCGGGTAGTGACCGTTGATGAAACGCAGCTGCGCCTCGCTGAAGGCCCCCGGCGATTCCGGCAGGCGCGGCAGGAAGGCGTAGAGCAGCGGCTGGTTGAGGTCGCTGCCGAGCCGCTTCGGGTATTCGATCGAGGTCACCATCCTGGCCCCCAGCCCCGCCAGCGCTTTCTGGGCCATCAGGATGCCGGTATCCAGAGACTGCCTGACGTGACGGTCAGCCTCGACGATATTGCCGACCGACCGGCCGTCCGGGCATCTCGTCATCAGCT
Source organism: Desulfobulbaceae bacterium (assembly GCA_008933635.1). Classification (GTDB taxonomy): domain Bacteria; phylum Desulfobacterota; class Desulfobulbia; order Desulfobulbales; family Desulfocapsaceae; genus Desulfoprunum. The sequence continues at coordinate 11,103 of WBUQ01000105.1, forward strand.
GCAGCTCCCACTGCGAGGTCTGGGCCTTGGGGACGAACAGCAGGACATGCTCGTCACCCCAGACCACCAGCCCGCTCTCGAGGTCGTTCCTTCCGTCCATCCGCCGGTTGCCGGCAATCGCCCGCTGGTAATCGGCGAAGAAATCGCTGCCATGGTGCTGCCGGTACTGTTCGATGACCTCGGCGATCATGTCGCCGCAGCCGAAGGCGGGCAGGCAGCCCGTAGCCGTGTCGCAGCCCTCGTGGAAACAGGCGACATCCTCCGGCAGCATGGCATACTGCTGGTGCACCTGCTGGTGCGAGGCGTGCAACCGGTAACCGGTGGGGGCGTAATCGAAGCCGAAATTCCAGCCCCAGAGGGTGGCGGAGGATGTCGGTCTTGCTCCGTGCTGCAATCGGGCAGCGATGGCCTGTCGCAGCGTCTCCAGCTCGGCTGCGGTCATCTCCCGCCGTCCGGCTGGCGACGGCAGACCGAGTTCGGCAGCCAGGCGGACATAGCTGCGCTGGTAATACAGGTGCCTGAGGGCCCGCATGTCACCGGCCCCGAGGTCGCCGATGGCGTAGCGGATGGCGTCGTCGGCCATGTTGGCGGCGTAATGGCCGCCGGCGATATAGGAGTTGCGCCGCAGGTACTCGAAGACGTGGGTGGTGCCGTCGGCCGGCCATTCGCCGACGATCTCGCTGTTCCCCTGGGCCCCGGGCCGGATGACCATGACGATCTTGTAGCTGTCGGGCAGCAGCGGGTTGTTGGCGACCGCCTCGAACAGCAGGTGATCGCGGATCGCAGGCCGCAGCGAGCCATCCGCCCTCCGCGTGTAGTGCAGGCCGACGGGAGTGCCGTTGTCGGCGCAATCGAAATCGCAGCTGCACCGGGCCAGCCTCATCAGGTCCTCCGGATCGGTGGAGGTGGTGGCCAGGGCCAGCTGCAGCGGAGGAGGCAGACGGTCGATCAGCTCGGGCCCGACACCGCCTGCCCTGAGGGTTGCGCAAAGCGATACCGGTGGTGGTGCGGCGATCCTGATCCGCTCGGGGTTCCGGGCGCTGTTGTCGGCCCATTCCTTGTCGATGAAGGTCGTGCCCCTGAAGGGCAAGGGATTAGGGATCTCGAAGATCCAGTCGGCGGCCGTGACCTCCACATCGCCCAGTGGGAAATTCGCGTCACTGGCGACAGGATGGCCGGATTCATCGCTGCCGAGCCGCTCGTTGCGGCTGTCCCGGCGCAGGTTGACGACGGTGTAGGCGGGCTTGTGGATGCCGTAGCGGAAGCGGCCTTCCGGGGTGACGCAGGTTCGCATGGGACGCATGGTGAATTTTAGCCGGGATTTGGGATGTTCTGTGCAACCGATCAGCAGGTTCTCTTCGTTCGATGACTCTCGTCAGTCCATGAAAATACTGCAGAAACGGGGGGAAAGCAATGAGCTGGAACCCTTTTCGATCCCGAGGTGGTCAAGGGCTTTGTCGAGGTTGCCGACGCAGGGCAGCCATCAGGGTATGGCTCTTGCGCTGCGGTACCGCCTGTGGACGGCAAGCGACTGGTTTTTTGTTGCCTTCAGGCCATGATGCGACGGAGGCCTGCCTCCTGGTCGAACCCGATGTTTTCGTTTGGGGTTTCAGGACAAACGCGTCTATACTGAGCGGGTAGTCGCCCCGAGGCCGGTCCTCACCGCATCGGGGGAATCCCTCACTCTTACCGCGAGGACATCCATGCCCGCCGCCAATCTTCTAGCCCTGCTGGATGACATAACCACCGTCCTCGATGACGTCGCGCTGCTCAGCAAGCTGGCGGCCAAGAAGACTGCCGGCGTTCTCGGGGATGACCTGGCCCTGAACGCGCAGCAGGTGGCCGGAGTGCAGGCCAGCCGCGAGATTCCCGTAGTGTGGGCCGTGGCCAGGGGGTCTCTGGCGAACAAGGCCATCCTGGTTCCGGCGGCGCTGGTCGTCAGTGCTGTCGCGGCGTGGCTGGTGATGCCGCTGCTGATGGTGGGAGGGGCCTATCTCTGTTTCGAGGGGGCGGAAAAACTGCTGCACCGCCTGTTCCATCGCAACGGCGTGGAGGCGGAGCATCAGGAGCTTCTGACGGCGGCCGCGGCCGACCCGGCGATCGATCTGGTGGCCATCGAACGGGAGAAGATCAAGGGCGCTATCCGCACCGATTTCGTCCTGTCGGCAGAGATCATCGTCATCGCTCTCGGCACCGTCGCCACCCAGCCTCTGCTGACCCGGATCGGTGTCCTGGTGGCCGTGGCCCTGCTGATGACGGTCGCCGTCTACGGCTTTGTCGCCGTCATCATCAAGCTCGACGATCTCGGAGCCTGGCTGCAGCGCAGGGGAGGTGCGGCTGCGACCTTCTTTGGCAGCGTGCTGCTGCGTGCGGCGCCGTGGCTGATGCGCTTTCTGTCCGTTGCCGGCACCGCCGCGATGTTTCTCGTTGGCGGCGGGATTCTGCTGCACGGTATCCCGGTGGCGGCGTACTGGCTCGAGGGACTGACCCACCCCCTCGGCGGCATGGCCGCCTCCCTGGCGGCGATGCTTGCAAATGCCCTCTTTGGCGTTGCCGCGGGGACGCTCGTGGTGGCCGCCGTGGAGGCGGTGAAGAGGGTGCTGCCGAAACGGCCGGCTGCCGCCGAGTAGGCAGGCGGAGCCGATGATGCCACTGTTTCCTGGCTAATTCAGGGGCACCCTCCTGAATGCAAGTTCCTGGAACAGGCCGTTCAAGTCGGCGAATACAGCCTTGCCGACCGTGAAGGTAAAGATCTCGTCCGCCTTGACGGCCGGGTCGATGTCGATGAAGCGGTCCGGATAAATCAGCTTGCCGATAAAATAGGCATTGGCGAAGATCGACTCGAAATTCCGGTTGTACCAGTTATAGGGCAGGACGCCGTAGACCTGGCGGGTCCGGACTGCGGAGAGGGTCTGGTAGGCCGGATCGGTTTTCAGCTCGTGCAGGCCGCCGGCCTCGTCGCCAAGTTGCAGGGTCGAGAGGTCGAGGAAGAGGATGTCGGGGTCCCAGTCGACGATCTTCGCCTTGTCGATGTCGGTGTTGTTCATTCCCATGATGCCGGGATCGGCTTCCTGCGCGAGATTGCGGGCGCCGACGAGAGTGAAGGGCGGGTAGGACGGTTCAGTCGAGCCGAAACCATGCGGACCGGCGAAGGCCACCCCGCCGATGAAGACGGAAGGCTTCTTGTCGCTGGGGATATCCGCCGTGCGACTCTTCAGGTCGGCGATGATTTCGTCGAAGTAGCGTATCACGTCCTCTGCCCGCGGTTTCCTGCCGACGACCTCGCCCATGATGCGGAGTGCGTTGTGGAGATCGTTTCTCATCCAGCCGATGTCGCCATATTTGAGGGCCACCACCGGGATGCCGGTCTTTTCCTGGAGATCGTCCGGGTCGAGGCCTGCGGTCTTGTCGCCGGTTTCAACCACTTTCAGGATCACCTGCGGGGCCGGGTCCAGACTCATGATCAGTTCGGGGTCGTCTTCGCCGTGGAATTTACCGAAAACGGGCAGTTTCTTGAATTCCGGGTGGACCATGGCATAGGGGCGGGCGTCGAATTTCTGGGGGGTATTCTCGAGATCGTCGACGGCCACCGCCATGTTTTGGGCCTGCAGGTAGGTGAGCAGGCGCAGGCAGCCCGAGCCTGAGCAGATGACCCGC
>WBUQ01000106.1 GCA_008933635.1 Desulfobulbaceae bacterium
TCCGACGGAGAGATGGAGCCGGACCGGATAGCCATCCTCGGAAATGGCCGAGGCCAGATCGACCCTGACCTGGCCGAAGGGCAGGCGGAACCGGACCCCCAGTCCCGCCCCCTGCTCGAAATCCACTTCGGGATCATCCATCGCATTGCCGACATCGAAAAAAGCGGCAACACCCCAGCTCTCGCTGACCATCCGTTCCAGCTCGGCGCTGCCGACAACGAGGTAGCGCCCGCCGACCACCGTACCTGAGGAGTCCCTGGTTCCCAGTTCCTTGTACTCGTAGCCCCTGACGCTCTGGTCGCCGCCGGCATAGAACCTCAGCGACGGCGGCAGGTCCTCGATCGAGTCGACCAGGGTTGCGCCCAGGGAGCCGCGCCCGATAAGCCGCCAGGAGGTCAGCGGTGTCAGGATGAGTTTTGAGGAACCGACCACCTGCATGAAGGTGGCGTCGGAACCGGCGGCCTCGGCGCTGCCGTTGAGATTGACGCCGATCAGCAGGCCGTTTCTGGTGCGCAGCATGCTGTCGGCCCAGATGACCGCCGCATGGGCGCCCGGCATCAGTAGCCGGCTGGTGCCGCTGGTGGCGCCGACGTCGTACCGCTCGTCGCGCGCCTCGACCGAGACGCCGTAGCGGAACTGCGGTTCGCCATGATCCATGCTCACGCCCGCGGAAAACAGGCTGGTATCCGTATCTTCCCAGGTTTCATCCCTGTAGGACGCTCCGAGGACATAACTGTCGTATCGGGGATCGCCCCGCGGGATGTCGTAGCGGAAGGAGGCGAGATTCTCGAATTCGGAAATCTGCAGGGTGCCGCGGGCCTTATGGCCGCTCGTGTTGAGCAGCCGGTTGCGCCACTCGAGCTGGGCCCTTGCGCCGGTATCGGTGGCATAGCCAAGACCGAAACTGTAGCGGTTGAGGTGCTCCGGGGACTCGAGTTCGACCGTCACCGGGATCTGCAGGTCGCGCGCGGCGTCGAAATCGCCGCGCACCGATACCCGGCTGAAGAAATCGGTGGCATAGAGAATCCGCTGCAGTTCATAGAGTCTGGCCGGCGTCCAGGGTTCCCCGGCCCTGTACGGCAGGTAGCGGGCGAGCAGGTCCGGCTTGATGATCTCCTGATCGGACGCCGTTTGCCCGAACATATAGCGGGGGCCGGTATCGAGCACCAGATCGACCTCGCCGGTCTTCCGCTCCCTGTTGATCCGCAGTTCCTGCCGCGAGAAGCGGGCGGTGATGTACCCAGCCTTCAGGGCACTGCGCACCAGCTCCTTCTTGCCTTTCTCGTAGATGCTCTGGTCGAGGACATCGTCGATTCGCAGCGGGAATGCCTTGGCTGCGGCGGTCATCTCCTCCCGTCCTTGCCCCTCGGTCTCGACCCGCACGGCCGTCACGCGGACCGGCTCACCCTGGCTGACGGTGTAGACCGCTTTCCATTTCTCGCCCTCCTGGGTCAGATCGCCGACGACTGTCGGGGCGTAGTAGCCGAACGGCGCCAGTGCCTTCCCGATATCGGCCTCGGCCTGGCGGTGCAGACGACGGATCTCGTAAGCGGTCAGCCGGCGGCTGTCCTTGTGCAGGAAGATCTTCAACCGGGAGAGGATATTGTCCCGGAGAGCATCCTCGACGCCTTTGACCTCGACATCCACCGATACCGCCGCCGCACTGGATGAGGCCGACAGGAAGAACAGCAGCAGGAGGAATAGAATTCGACAGAACAAGGATGTTGTATTAAGAAAAGTTGCAGATCCGGTAGGAGAAGGGGCGGCGGCCATTGTTCCCGCTGCCTCGCAGCTTCAGGTATTACAAGTTATTTTACACCACTGGCCGCTATTTGAAAGATGAATATCCATCAACTGACGATAAACAAGGCCGTCAACGGCGGATACGGCCTGGGCCGGATGGATGACGGCCGCGCGGTCATGGTCCGCCATGCCCTGCCCGGCGAGACCGTCGACGTCCGGATCGAGCGAGAGACACCTTCCTATCTCGAGGGGGTCGCGACACGGGTTTACGCCTCCCATCCCGGGCGTATCGCCCCGCCATGCCCGTACTATGGCCGCTGCGGCGGCTGCGACCTGCAGCATGGAGATTACCCATGCCAGCTCGCGGTCAAGAGGGAGATCATCGCCGATCTGCTGCAGCGGCATGCCGGACCGGCCGTGCACCGGGCGATCAGCGTTCTCGCCGAGCCGCTGCCCTCTCCCCTTGCCTTCGGGTACCGGCAGCGCATCCGGCTGCAGGTCGACGAACGGGGCCGTCCCGGCTTCCGCCGATTCCACAGCCGCGAGATCGTGCCGGTGGCACGATGCCTGATCGCCCGGGACGATGTCAACCTGCCCCTCGCCACCCTCGTCCCGCACCCGGCCGCCTCCAGCCTGCTGCAGCAGACAGCGGAACTGGAGATCATGGCCGACCCCGGCAGCGGCAAAACGGTCTGCATCTTCATCCTGAAGCGACGGCCTCGGCCGCGCGATTTCGACCACGCCTTGCTGCTCTGCCGGGACCTTGCCCCCATCGACCGGATCTTCTTCCACGGAGAAGGATTTCCGCTGACGCCGGCTGCCGGCAGCGACAGGCAGATCAGCCGCCTCCTTTCCGTCACCTATCCGGCGGAGAAGGCCCGACCGGCAATGACCCTGGCCTGGGAGGCCGGCGGCTTCAGCCAGGTCAACCTCGAGCAGAACCGCCGCCTGATCGCCACCGTCTGCTCCTTCGCCGCCCCCGCCGAGGAGGACACCGTGCTCGACCTCTTCTGCGGCATGGGCAACTTCTCGGTGCCGCTCGCCATGTCCTGCCGCAGGCTGCTCGGCATCGAGGGACAGGGTTCGGCCATCCGCAGCGCCAGGGCCAACGCCGTTCGGGCCGGCCTCGAGAACAGCGAATTCCGCCAGGCCCAGGTCCACGCCGCCTGCGACCAGCTCGCCGCCCAGGGTGCCGTCTTCGACTGCGTGGTCATCGACCCGCCGCGCCAGGGCGCACCGGGGCTGGCGGGCCAGCTCGTCGCCATCACCCGCCGGCGGCTGGTCTACATCTCCTGCGATCCGGCGACGCTGGTCCGCGACCTCGGCGACCTTGTCGCCGCCGGTTTCGCCATCCGCCGACTGCAGCCGGTCGACATGTTCCCCCAGACCCACCATATCGAGACCGTCGCCCTATTGGAAAAGAATTGACAGAGCCGGCGAATCCCGGTAAGTCTCAGGTACTCGTCAACACGGAGAAGCGGCAGATTCTGCCGCTTTTTTTTATAGCCGCCGATGATCGGCCAACGTGAGCCAATCCAGACCATGAACAAGGACAACCAAGTACTGACCCAGCGCCGGGAGAAGGCCGAGGCCCTCGCCGCCCTCGGCGTCAACCTCTACAGCAACGCCTTCAAGCCTGCCAACTCGGTGCAGGAACTGCTGCCGAAAGGAGATTCGCTCCAGCCGGAGGAGGCGGAGCCGGGCAGCCGGCAGTATTCCGTCGCCGGACGGGTGATGTCGCTGCGCAAATTCGGCAAGGCTGCCTTCTGCCACCTCACCGACACTTCGGGAAAAATCCAGATCTACCTCCAGCGCGACACCCTGGGCGAGGCCCAGTACGACGTCTTCAAGAAATGGGATATCGGCGACATTGTCGGCGTCGCCGGCACCCTGTTCAAGACCAAGACCTGCGAACTGTCGCTCTTGGCCACCTCGATCACGATGATCTCCAAGTCGCTCAGGCCGCTGCCGGAGAAATGGCATGGCTTGACCGACGTCGAGACCCGCTACCGCCAGCGCTATGTCGACCTGATCGTCACCCCGGAGAGCCGCGAGACCTTCCGCAAACGGGTGGAGATCATCCGCCTGGTGCGGGAGTACCTGAGCGATCACGGCTTCATGGAAGTCGAGACGCCGATGATGCAGCCGGTTCCGGGCGGCGCCACCGCCCGGCCGTTCAGGACCCACCACAAGGCCCTCGACATGGAGCTGTTCCTGCGAATCGCCCCCGAGCTCTACCTCAAGCGCCTTTTGGTCGGCGGCTTCGAGCGGGTCTTCGAGATCAACCGCAACTTCCGCAACGAAGGCCTCTCCACCCGCCACAACCCGGAATTCACGATGCTCGAGTTCTACCAGGCCTACGCCACTTACGACGACCTGATGGACCTCACCGAGGACCTGATCTCCTCGATCTGCCAGAAGGTCAACGGCACGATGCAGATCAGCTACCAGGGCACCCCCGTCAACCTGGCCCCGCCCTGGCGGCGGCTGACCATGGAGCAGGCCCTGGTCGAGATCGCCGGCATCGACCCGGAGGTCCTCGCCGACGAGGCCGCCGTCTTCGCCCTCGCGAAGGAAAAGGGCATCAAGCTCGAACCCCGGGCCGGGATCGGCAAGGCCAAGACCGAGCTGTTCGAACTGCTGGTGGAAGAGCAGCTGATCGACCCGACCTTCATCACCTCCTACCCGACCGAGGTCTCGCCGCTGGCCCGCCGCAACGAGGCCGACCCGACCGTCACCGACCGCTTCGAGCTGTTCATCACCGGCCGCGAGATCGCCAACGCCTTCAGCGAACTGAACGACCCGGTCGACCAGCGGAAGCGTTTCGAGAGACAGATCGCCGAGCGCGGCGCCGACGAGGAGGTCCACCCGGAGATGGACGAGGATTACATCCGGGCCCTCGAATACGGCATGCCGTCCGCCGCCGGCGAGGGCATCGGCATCGACCGGCTGGTGATGCTCCTGACCGACGCCCCGTCGATCCGCGACGTCATCCTCTTCCCCCACCTGAAGCCGGAGTCCAGGGGACAGAGCAGGGATACAGAGGCGGGAGCCGGCAACTGACATGTACGAGTGGTTCATCAGCCGCCGCTACCTCAAGGCCAAACATAAACACGGCTTCATCTCGCTGATCTCGCTGATCAGCGTCGCCGGCATCACCGTCGGGGTCATCGCCCTGATCGTCGTCCTCTCGGTCTACTCGGGATTCACCGACGGCCTGCGCGACCAGATCCTCGGCATCAACTCCCACATCATCGTCCAGCGGACCGGCGGCGGCATCCACGATTACCGCGCCGTCCGAGCCCGGATCCTCGATATCGACAGGGTGGTGGCCGCCACCCCCTACCTCTACGCCCAGACCCTGCTCAGCGGCCCGGTCGGCGGGACCGGGGTGGTGCTGCGCGGCATCGATCCGGAGACCGCCGAATCGGTGATCAAGCTGCCAACCCAGATGAAGGAGGGCAGCATCCACGATCTCGTTCAGGACGGCAAGGCCCGGGTGCCCCACATCATCCTCGGCAAGAACCTGGCCGAAGAACTGCAGGTAGGCGTCGGCGACCGGGTGCGGCTGATCTCGCCCTCGGGACCGCTGACCCCGACCGGCATCATTCCCAAGGTCAAGACCTGCCTGGTCTCCGGCATCTTCGAGTCGGGGATGTTCGAGTACGATTCGACGCTGGCCTACATGTCGATCGCCGAGGTCCAGAGTTTTCTCGCCAGCGGCGACATCGTCCATGGCATCGAGGTCAGGGTCGGAGACAAGGACCTGAACCGGGCGGATGAGATCGCCCGCGCCATCGTCGCCGACCTGGGCCCGGGTTTCGTCGGCAAGGACTGGATGGCGATGAACCACAACCTCTTCGCCGCCTTCAAGCTGGAGAAGATCGGCATGTTCATCTGCCTGGCCCTGATCATCCTGGTGGCGGCGCTGAACATCATCAGCGCCCTGGTGATGGTAGTCATGGAAAAGGGCCGCGACATCGCCATCCTCAAATCGATGGGCGCGACCTCGGCCTCGATTATGAAGATCTTCTTCCTGCAGGGTGCGGTCATCGCCATCGCCGGTAACACCCTTGGCGTCATCGGCGGTCTGGGCCTCTGCGAACTCCTCTCCCGCTACCAGTTCATCGAGCTGCCATCCAACGTCTATCCGATGACCACCCTGCCGATCAAGGTCCTGCCCCTCGACGTCGCCATTGTCGCGGTCAGTTCGATCGTCATCACTCTGACCGCCACCCTCTATCCGTCATGGAAGGCTTCCCAGGTCAGGCCCGCCGAGGTGCTGTCATGAGCCGGCTGCTCGAGGCGCGTTCGATCTCGAAGAGCTTCCCGGTGGGCGACGGCGAGCTGACGGTCCTGCACGAGATCAACCTGGTGGTGGACCCTGGCGAGATGATCGCCATCGTCGGGGCCTCCGGCTCGGGCAAGAGCACCCTGCTGAAGATCCTCGGCACCCTCGACACCCCCTCCGGCGGCGAACTGCTGTTTCAGGGCGAACCGATGACCAGAAAGGGCGACCGTGACCTGGCCGGCTTCAGGAACCGCTCCATCGGCTTCATATTCCAGTTCCACCATCTGATGCCGGAGTTCACCGCCCTGGAGAACGTGATGATGCCGGCGCTGATTGCAGGCCGGAAACGAAACGAGATCGAACACGCGGCGATGGATCTGCTGGCCCGGGTCGAACTCGACCATCGCACCGGCCATCGTGTCGCCGAGCTGTCCGGCGGCGAACAGCAGCGGACGGCGCTGGCCCGAGCCCTGATCATGCAGCCGGCCCTGCTGCTGGCCGACGAGCCGACCGGCAACCTCGACAGCCGTGCCGGCAATCTGGTCTTCGACCTGCTGCACGGACTCTGCCGCGAACGCAGGCTGGCCACCGTGATGGTGACCCACAACCTGGAACTTGCCGAGCGCATGGATCGCTGCCGCACCCTGAAGGACGGCATGCTGGTCAACGGCTGACAACAGAACATCCCGGCAGGCGACAGCGCCGCCCGACCGCACCGGCAATCCCGTCCCCATGCATACCCACTCGATCGAACAGTGGCAGCACAGCCATGATTTCAACGCCGTCAGCCGCCACGGCGAGAAGCGAACCCGCCTGGTCCTGGCCCTGACCGCAGTGACCATGGTGGCCGAGATCACCGCCGGCCTCGCCTTCGGCTCGATGGCCCTGCTGGCCGACGGCTGGCACATGGGCACCCATGCCGCCGCCTTTCTGATCACGATCTTCGCGTACCGCTACGCCGCCCGGAATGCCGGCAACCCCTCGTTCGCCTTCGGTACCGGCAAGGTCAGCGTCCTCGGCGGCTTCGCCAGCGCCATCGCCCTGGCCTCGGTGGCACTGCTGATGCTGCTGGAATCGGTGCAGCGCCTGTTTCAGCCCCAGCCGATCCACTTCAACGAGGCGATCGCCGTTGCGGTGATCGGTCTTGCCGTCAACCTGGTCAGCGCCTTCCTGCTCGACGATCATCACCACAGGGCCGATGATCACCATGACAACCACCCGCACGGACATGGAGACCACGAGGAACACGGCCACGGCCACCACGACCATAACCTCAGGGCGGCCTACCTCCACGTCCTGGCCGACGCCCTGACTTCGGTCCTGGCCATTGTCGCCCTGGTCTTCGGCAAATTCCTGGGCTGGAACTGGCTCGACCCGCTGATGGGCATCGTCGGCGCCCTGGTCATCACCCGCTGGTCATTCGGCCTGCTGCGGCAGACCGGGCCGATCCTCCTCGACAGCGGCATCACTCCCGATATGCTGAAGGCGATCCGCACCGCTATCGAGGCGGACCGCGACAACCGCGTCAGCGATATCCACGTCTGGCCCGTCGGCCCGGCCGATTACGCGGCGATCATCGCCATCGTCACCCATGACCCGCAACCGCCGGATCATTACAGAGGCCTGCTGCGGGAATTCAGGCAGCTGTCCCATGTCTCGATCGAGATCCAGCCCTGCGCCGGCGAATCCTGCATTCCCCTGGCCTGACCGGCATTCCTGCCCCGCCGGCCCTCTTCAGGGGCGGGCCCCCTCCGACGAATCGATGGTGTCGCTGTGGGCGAGGCTGATCTTCCACAATTCCTCCTCGACCGCCAGAAAGGCATCGGCCAGATCGGGATCGAAGGCCGTTCCCCGGCCCTTCATGATAATGGCCCGTGACTGTTCGCGGGTGTAGGCGGCCTTGTAGCAACGCCTGCTGATCAGCGCGTCATAGACATCGGCCATGGCGACGATCCGCCCGGCCAGCGGGATCCTGTCGCCAGCGAGACCGCGGGGATAGCCGCTGCCGTCCCAGCGCTCGTGGTGACCGGCGATGATTTCCCGGGCCAGTGCGACCATATCCAGCTCATCCTGCAACCACTCGGCACCCAGCAGCAGATTCTCGCCATATTCGACATGCCGCTGCATCTCCTGGAACTCTTCTTCCGTCAGTCTCCCCTGTTTCAGCAGGATCGCATCCCGGACCCCCGCCTTGCCAATATCGTGCAATGGGCAGAGCAGGACCAGTCGCTGCCTGTATTCCGGGGGCAGGATGGCGGCGTGCCGGCCGCTGCGCGCCAGCTGTTCCGCCAGGATCCTGACATAATTGCGCATTCTGGCGATATGGCCCACCCGTTCCGACTCCCTGGTCTCGATGCATGTGGCGACGGCCTCGAGCATCCGCTGCTGGAAACCCGCCTGCCGCTCCAGCCTCAGGGCATCCTGCAGGCGATCGGAAATGCGACCGATGACGATCAGCAGGATCGTGTAGATACCTGCCACCACCAGCGGCAGAGCCGGCGAGACGTACCACCCCCTGAAGCCGGCGATGGCGATGGCCGCGCTGAGGGTGACGCCGATCCACAGCAGCGCGCCGGCGAACACGAGCGATCTGCGCAACAGGAAGACGACCGACAGGCTCAGCCAGACGGCTGCGGCAAGCAGCTCAGGCAGCGCCTTCCAGGCCGCCGGGAGAGATGCGGCACCGGCGCCGGTGTCGAAGTGGAGGTATTTTTCCAGACCGGCCGCCAGAACCCGGTCGATGGCGGTCGGAATCGGGCCGCCGGGGCAGTCGACGGCAGCGAGGGCAACGATGAGAACCAGTCCGCCGACAACGGGCACGGTCAGCGGGCGGGTCGGCGGGATACGGGATGCGGCAGCAGGTGACACGGGGACTTCCTTTCAGTAATGGGTTGGGAAGAAGGCTTGCAGGGCCCTGTCCGGATACGGATCGCCCATATTGCCGGCACCTGTGGTGCAGCGTGACGGGCAGGGCAATCATTTACCCCACCGGCTTCGCTTCAGCCAGCAAAAAAATGTCCCCAGGACTCCACGCCACGCCGCCGCCTCGGCTTTGACAGCCGTCCAACCGGTCTTATGGTAGAGGGAGGCGGCGATCCCATCGCCATTGTCACATTCCCCATATGCCCAAGGAGACGCCATGAAAGACAACGCCCATGCCATGGTGCTGGCCTCGCTGACAGCCGATGCGCTTGCCCTCGGCGCACACTGGATCTACGACACTGACAAGATCGCCCGGGAGATCGGCCGGGTCGATCGCCTGCTGGCGCCGCCGCCCGGTTCATACCACCCGGGCAAAGGCCGCGGTGACTTCACCCATTACGGCGATCAGACCATGATCCTGCTGCAGTCGCTGGCAGCCACAGGCGATTTTTCGCTGGACGATTTTGCGGCACGCTGGCGGCAGTTCAGTTCGACAACCAGTTCCTATCTCGACCGGGCGACCAAGGACAGCCTGGCCCGCTTCGACCAGGGAGCCGGACCGGCAGACAGCGGTTCGCCCTCCACCGATCTCGGCGGGCCGGCCCGGATCGCTCCACTGGTCTGCCGCTACCGGGACGATCTTGAGGCACTGCTGGCGGCCGCCCGGTCGCAGACGGCGATGACCCATACCGGGCCCGGTACCGCCGACGGCGCCGCCTTCATCGCCCGCACCGCCCACGCCGTCCTGCACGGCGCAACACCGCTGGAAGCGGTCACGGCGGCACTGGAAGCGGGAATCGGCGAAATCGATCTTGACCTGCGGTTGCGCTTAGCCATCGACTCGGCGAACCGGGAGAGCGTGGCGGTGATCAGGGAATTCGGCCAGATGTGTGCCATCAACGCCGCGCTGCCAGGTGCCGTACACTTCATTGTCCGCTACGGGGACAACCTCAGGGAGGCCCTGGTCGAAAACGTCATGGCCGGCGGCGACTCGGCCGCACGGGGCATGGTGATCGGCATGATCCTCGGTGCGGCAGGCGGAACGCAGGCGATCCCCGGCGAATGGCTGCAGGATCTTGCCGCCTTGCCGCGTATCCGCTCCTCCCTCGATCGTCTCGGATGATCACCCCCCGGATCATTGCCCCAGGGGAGAGCAGAGCACCCGCTCTCCCCGTAAGCGAATTCCCTTTTCGTAATCCATACCGCCAAACCGGCACATACCATTTCGTAATCCGCTTCGCCGGCCGGAGGACCCAGTCCCGCCGCCGCGGCAATGAAGGGATTCCCGGAAGAATTATCCCCCTGATACGTATTCGTTTCCGGATTTTTTATGCCACTATGTAGTATGTGGCATATCGATTGCAGATCCCCAGGGATTCGTACCAACTTCACCATCCGGGTTGGAACAGCGCAGGTTCTTCCCGGTTGCGCCACACGTCGCAACCGGGTTGTCGCCTCTCCGGATGAACACCAGGCCATGAAATCCGCCCGGTCGACCTGTTCCGGACAGGCGGGAGCGCGGCGGCTTTCCCGGTCACAAGCCCTAATGGAGGATGCATGAAAATCCACAGACGACAATTCCTCAAATACTGCATCGGCTCTGCGGCAGCATTGAGCCTGCCCATGACGGTGATCGGCAGGCTCGAAGAGGCCATGGCCGCCGGGGGCGCTTCACTGCCGAAAGTCATCTGGCTCAACGGCGCCAACTGCACCGGCTGCACTGTTTCCCTGGCCAATCTGTTCAGCGACAGCGGGCCGACGGACGTCGCCGATCTCCTGTTCAACACCATCGACCTGATGTTTCATCCGAACCTGATGGGCGCCGCAGGCGACCTGGCCGTCCAGCAGCTCAAGGACACCGCTGCAGGCAGCTACATCCTGGTGGTCGAGGGAGGCATCCCGACCGCCTTCAACGGCCACAGCTGCCTCTTATGGACCGATCAGGGCAGGGATGTGACAGCGATGGAGGCGGTCCAGATGCTCGCGCCGGGCGCCGCAGCCATCCTCTGTGTCGGCAGCTGCTCAAGCTTCGGCGGCATTCCGGCAGGAAATCCCAACCCGACGGGCATCGTCAGTGTCAGCAAGCTCACTGGACTGAAGACCGTCAATATCCCTGGATGCCCGACCCACCCGGACTGGATAGTCTGGACCGTTGCCCACCTGCTTTCCGGCCAGATGCCGGTCCTGGATGGCAGCGGCCGTCCGGCAGCTCTGTACAGCACCGAGATTCACAAGAACTGCCCCAGGAAGGGGAAAGAAGAGGCCAAAACCTTCGGTGTCGCCAACCAGTGCCTCAAGGAACTTGGCTGCCGCGGGCCCAAGGCCAAAACGGATTGCCCGACACGGAAATGGAACAGCGGCAGCAACTGGTGCATCGGCGCGGGATCGCTCTGCATCGGCTGCACCGAAAGCAGCTTTCCCGACGGCTTCTCGCCGTTCTACAATCTCACGTATAGCTATGCCCAGTTCGAGAAACCCCCGGTCGAGGAGCCGAATCCGGGCGAAGAACCAGCCCCCGAGCCAACCCAGGGTACCTTGCAGATCACCAAGGCACGGTGGGATAGCGGACGCAGGGAGCTCCAGGTCGAGGGCAAGGGACCAAAGGGACAGATCGTCACCGTATACAATGACATCTCCGGCGCCAAACTCGGAGCGGTATCGATCAACAGCGACGGCAAATGGCGTTACCGCAAGCGTTTGTCGCCGCCGATTCCGACCCGCGTCAAGGCGGTATGCAACACCCTGGTCGCCCGTCTCGCCGTGGCAAACGCCCCGACCCGCTAGTGAACATCGGCCGCCGGTGCAAGGAGATGGAGCCGTCAGATAACCCGGAGTCGTTGTCAATGAACACGCAGGCGGCATCCGATGAACACCGGTATCCATCTTCCGACCGAAGACCTTTTCGGCTCCTGTCCAGCCAGATACCAACTCCAAGGGAGAACACGCTTTGAGAACAATTACAGTAATGGATCCGGTCACCCGGATCGAAGGCCATATGAAAGTGGAGATCGCCATCGACAGCATCAACGGCCAGCAACAGGTTGTCGATGCCCGCTGCACAGGAACGCTCTTCCGCGGTTTCGAGACCCTGCTGAAGGGACGTAGCCCTCTCGATGGACCGATCATCACCCAGCGGATATGCGGCGTATGCCCGATTTCGCATGCGATGAGTGCGGTTCTCGCACTGGAAAATGTCTCCAATTACCTGCCCCCGACAAATGCCAGGCTGTTGCGGAACCTCACCCTGGCGGCGAATTTCCTGCAGTCCCATATCCTGCACTTCTATCTGCTGGCGGCGCTCGACTATGTGGCCGGCCCCGATTCCGCACCCTGGACGCCTGCCTGGCAGGTCGACATGCGTCCCGGCCTGGACTCCGTTGCCGCCAATCTCCCGGCAGCGATCCAGGCGCGTCGCCGTGCCCACGAGATGGGGGCCATCTTCAGCGGCAGGATGCCGAGCAGCAACAGCTTCCTCCCCGGCGGGTTCACCGCCGTCCCCACCAGCCAGGATATCGACCGCTACCGTCAGCACCTCACCGCGCTGACCGATTTCATCAACAACGTCTACCTGCCGGATGTCCAGCTGGTCGGAGAGGTGTACGGCGACTACTTCAACATCGGCGCAGGCAGCAAAAACCTGTTGGCCTACGGAGTTTTCCCCATGGACGACAGCAACACCTCCCTCCTCTTCGCCGGCGGGTACTGCGAAAACGGGACCACCGGGGCACCGAAGGGTTTCTCGACCGGCGACATAACCGAGGCCGTCAAGTACTCGTGGTACGCCGACTCCTCGGACAATCTGCCGCCGACAACCGGCAAAACCGAACCCCAGTATCCAAAGGGAAATGCCTATTCGTGGCTGAAGGCGCCGCGGCTGCTCGGCAAGCCGTTCGAAGCCGGCCCGCTCGCCAGAATGTGGGTGAATCGCCAGTATCAGCGGGGCATTTCCGTCATGGACCGTCATGTGGCAAGGGCGATGGAGGCTGCCAGAATCGCCTCAACGATGGCGAAATGGCTGGATCAGCTGACCCCGGGCCAGAAAGTCTTCGATACGGCATTCAATCAGTACTCGGGGTTCGGCATCGGCCTGACCGAGGCCCCTCGCGGCGCCCTCGGCCACTGGCTGCAGATTACCTCTGGAAAGATAACCCATTACCAGGTGATCACGCCGACCTGCTGGAACGCCTCGCCACGCGACGGCAAGGACGTGGCCGGACCGATGGAGCAGGCCCTGATCGGAACACCCATCGCCGACCCCGAACAGCCGGTGGAGGCCCTCCGGGTCATCCACTCCTACGACCCGTGCCTGTCCTGTGCCGTGCATATCATGCGGCCCTCTTCGAAACAGCCGACGGTGCTGTACACCAGGCGATAGCACGGCGAGGGACCATCCCGGGACGGGTGGTCCCAGGTCGATCCCGGGCGGACAGGGTCTCCGCACGGGGTCGGCCGTCCCCTTGACCGAGATGGAAAACTGAAAAACGTAGAAATGCAGACACTTATCATTGGACTAGGCAACGAACTGCTGGGCGACGAAGGGGTCGGAGTTCATGCCGCGCGCGTACTGCAACGGGCAGGGTTTCCGGAGAATGTCCAGGTGATCGAAGTCGGCACGGCAATTCTGGACTACCTTGAATACCTGGAGAACGCCGAGCGCATCATCATCATCGATGCCATGAAGGGCGACGGCCTTCCGGGAACCGTCTACCGGATCCCGCTGGCCGACTGCCAGGGACAGGCATGCATCGCTTCGATGCACGGTTTCGATCTCTTCCGGGTGATGGCCCTTGCCGGGACGCCCGTCACCCCGTCGGCAACCGTCTTCGGTGTCGAGCCGGAAAACGTGAAGTGGTCGCTGGAGTTGTCGCCCGCGGTACGCGAGGCCATGGGCTTCCTCGTCGAGGCGGTGCGCCGCGAGTCGCGCTCCATTCCAGCTGGGCAATCCGGCGATGGAATTACAATTTCTTGTTAGGCGATACGTTTTCGTAACAGGAAGATCGTTTATGTAATCGTCATCACTGAACAGAAATAGTGCTGCCGATTTCGCCGTGATATGTACACGGTATTACGTACGAAATATCTCACGTGTCACATTGTAGCAATGGCACAGGGATTGCAGCACTACAAATGAAACAACCTCTACCCTGCCCCCCCCAACCGGGTTGGACCAGCGCAGTTTGCTGGTTCATCCCGGTTTTTTTTGCCGGACGGCACGAATGGCATCCCCGGAGAAGCGGCAGGCTCCCTCAGTTCCGCCGCTGCCGAGACCTGTCAGTCAGGATGGGATAGACCGCCCGCCCGTCATCGGCGGTCACCAGGCCAGGCAGATAGAGGAAGGCCGCCATCACCACAACCCAGCTCACCCCGATCCGGAAC
>WBUQ01000107.1 GCA_008933635.1 Desulfobulbaceae bacterium
CCCCCGCCAGCCCCCTGGCCAGCATTTCCGCCGCCTCGTTCTCGTGGATTTCATCGGCACCCAGCGTCAGGATATAGATGTTTTCCTTGCCAAGCCGTTTCAGATGATCGATATCCTCCCGGCGGATGATATGTCCTTTCTTGAAGGCGCTGCCTTTGTGGCTGTCCCTGACGATCTCGGTGATATCGTGGGGCAGGACCATCCCGACAGCCTGTTCAACTGGAAGTGTCGTCAGCATAGCGTTTACTCCCTGCAGCTCGTTCCACCGACTGATCAGTCCCTCGTCCATCCATTGTCATATCCCCTGGAAAAGGGAAAGGGGATAAACATCGATCCCCTTTCCCTTCCCTCTGCAGGCGGGATGCAACTAGACCTTAATCAGCTGCACCATTGAGTCATAAAAGGACACGCTGCCGCCGACCTTGTCGATCATGCAGGTGTTCTTCAGGTTGGGGTCGACCCACATCGCGGCATTGGCATGCACGCCCTGGTTGCGCTTCCGGTCTCCCTTCACGACCTTGCCGTCGATGGTGACATCCTCCGCGCCTGCACTCCAGTGGCCATGGCCGAGGGTGAAGGTGATGACCCCGGGCTTGATGGTTTCGGTGACCTGAACCTTGCCGATCATCGGCTTTTTCCGGCCGTTGCGCAGATCCCAGACGCCCTCGGTGTTGGTCGCCGACACCACCTTGACCAGGTCGCCGGTCTTGACACCCAGCGCCCTGGCATCGCTGGTATGCAGGATGATGCCGTTTTCCGCCATCAGGTCGGTGAGATAGGGCATGGTAATGGTTCGCGATTTGGTGTGCCGCACGTCACGCTGGGTGATGAGGTGGAGCGGATAGCCCGCCGCCAGTTTCTCCGTGGAGTGGCCCATGGTATCGGCAATCGGCACATACCGCGAGATCCCGTAGAAGGACTTGCCGGTGAAGGCGTCCTTGCAGCCGGCCGTCTTCTCCTGGTAGAGGTTGATCAGCTTGCCGTATTTGTTGGCCACCTGCTCGCCCTTGTAGGTGGACGACTGGCTGCCGAAACGGCCGCCGCGGTTGAGGACGGTCACCACCTTCGGCCATGCGGGGCCGCTGATTTTCTGCCAGCGATCGAGGTCGAAGACGTTCTTCGGCAGATGGCGACGGGCCAGCTTGAACAGTTCGATCTCGGCCGCCGAGGCGTCGGACACCGGCTCCTTGCCGTCGAGGGCGATGTTGGCCACCATCCGGATATAATAATCGTCCGGCCGGGTGAAATCCTGGCCGGGGCCGAAACCGTCCTTGCCAAAGCCCTTCAGGCCGAGTTTCTCGGCCAGGGCCAGCCAGAAGGTCTCGTAGCAGATCGGCTGTTCCTCGCCGAAGACTTTCACCACCTCGTTCGGCGAGGCGATGACCGGCTGTCGCACCGGCTGGACCTTGACCGGCATGTTCGGATGCGAGCCCTGGAACTCCCAGCGCTCGAGATAGTGCAGGTCGGGGATGATGTAGTCGGCGTACATCGAGGTCGGACCGATCAGGATGTCGCTGGCGATATAAAGCGGCAGCGTCTCGACATCCATCAGGGCCGCGATCTGGGTATGGCCGGCAGGCAGGGCATAGGTCGGCGCCCCCATGTACGAGAAGGCAATCTTGGCCTGGTAGGGATAGGCGTCGGCGATCGACGGCAGGATTTCCTCGTAGACGTCGGAGGACAGCGGCCACCAGTTGCGCTTGGCCGGATAGCTCCCCTTGCCCTGGAACAGGGTCGATTCCTCGTACTTCATGCCGTGACGGATGATCGAGGTGCCGAAGACCTTCAGCGACTTCGGCCCGATATCCTTGAACTTGAAGGGTTGCTTGTCGGTACTCTTGCTGCTGCCGTCGATATTGTAGGTCGACGCCGCAATCATTCCGCCTTTCCAGTCGAAATTGCCGATCAGCAGGTTGAGGTTCATCAGGGTGGAGATATTGTAGAAGCCATTGGTATGCTGGGCGGCCCCGCGGTGGATATCGACACAGGCCTTCTTGCCGTGACTGGTGAATTCGGCGGCAACGGCCTCGATGGTGGCGGCATCCGTGCCGCAGAGCTCGGCGCATTCGGCGACGGTCATCTCCTGGCTGGCCTCGAGCATCAGCTGCAGGCTGCTCTTGACAGTAATCGCCTTGCCTTCGCTGTCGGTGACGGTGGTCGTGACGAAGAGCTCGCCGGTTACCGCCTCTTTTTCGTCGTCGGGATCAAAGGCCACCGGTTTGCCGTCCTTCAGGGCGACGAGATACTCGAAATCATATTCCTTGCCTTTGTCATCGAGACGCTTTTCCGCCGCCTTCAGGCCGATATCCTGGGCCCGCAGGAACTTGCCGGGCTTGCCGTCCTTATCCACCTTGACCAGCCAGGTCGCGTTGCTCCAGCTCAGTTCGCCGGCCGCCTTGGCCGATGCCATGTTGCAGCAGGAAAGGAACTTCGCGTCATACTTTTTGTTTTCGAGGATCCAGCGGGTCATGCCCATCGCAAAGGCGGCGTCGGTGCCCGGATTGATCGGTACCCAGCGCTGTGCCTTGGAGGCAAGTTTGGTAAAGCGAGGATCGACGACCGTCATCTTCAGCTTGCCGTCGGCGATACGCTGGGTCATCCGCATCGCACGGTTGGTGGGCCCGTAGTTACCATCGAAGAGATTGGCACCCACGAAGAGGATGTATTCGCTGTTCTCCTGGTCGGCCTGCCAGTAGAACTTCTGGCCGTCCTTGAAGGTGTTGCCGACATACTGCTCGCTCATCGCCTTGCAGGCAAAGTACAGCGACCCCTGGCAGACGGTGGTGTGACCGTGGGTGTTGGCCGTCCCGTAGGCCCCGGTGAAGGCGGCGGCAAAGTTCGAGCGTCCGCCCTTCTTGCGCCCCCAGAAATAGACGAACTGGTTGTTTTTCGGTCCGAAATCAGGGTGATCAGGATCGATCAGGGCATCGAGATAGGCTGCATGCTTGCTCTTGAATTCGGCAATCGCCGCCTGGCGCTCTTCGGGTTTCTTCTTGCGGAGAGCGGCTGTATCCTTTTCCATCTCCTCGAAGACCTTCTTGTCCTTCAGCGCGTACAGCTCCTTCATGCCGGTCACCTGGCGGTTTTCCTCGCCTGGGACATGGCTGAACAGCCTGCCGCCGTTGACGATCTCGTCGACGGCCTGGTCGAAGGGGATGGCCTGCCATTTGTTCTCGCCGCGTTTGCCGGCCCGTTTCAGGACCCTGGTGATCCGGTAGGGATCATAGGCCCCCTGATGACCGGCCTGCCCCTTGGGGCAGAGACCTCCGTCATGTTTGGCGGCTTCTTCCGGGGTCATCTTCATCTCCAGGTGGGGATGGAGACAGAAGGGGTTGTAGGGATTGCCGTCGATCTTGACCGCCACGCCGTCGATGATCTTGACCTTGATCCCGCAGCCGGTATTGCAGTTCAGGCAGACGGAATACAGTGTATTCTCAGCCTTCAACAGCTCATAGGCCTCGGCTGCGGTCAGTTCGCCGGCCTCGACCCGGGCGATCAGGTCACGGGCGAAATCGAACTGGGAGAGGACAATTGCACTGCAGCCCGCCGCGGCGGAAACCTTGAGGAAATCACGGCGGGAAACACGGGTGGGTTTTTTATTCGTCATAGAGCACCTCCAGCTTTTCGTTGGCAACATAATATACCCGTGGCGCCGTCCCCTCCTGGGGTTTGAGTACCTGCACCGCATTGGCCTTTTTGACCTGGGCGATCAGGCTCTGCGTATCGTTCTCGTCGCCGAAATACCCGGCCCGGCCGATACAGGTGGAAATACAGACCGGCAGCTGGCCGGCGACCAGGCGATGCACACAGAAATGGCACTTGCGGGCGTTGCCGACCGGCTGGCCTTTGCCGGACCGAGACCATTTCTTGCCGTACTCGTAGGAAGGCATGATCTCGTACCGCTGGAGGGCGGGGGTTCCGGCAGAATGAAAGGTCCCTTCGTCCATGGTGCGGGCATTATAGGGGCAGGCCTCGACGCACTGGCCGCAGCCGATGCACTGGGCGTAGTCGATCGGGACGATGCCGGCGGCCGGGCCATCGGTCTCCTTCCATGTCGCTCCTCCCGGTCCCTTTACCGGGCAGGCCTCGACGCAGGGCGGATTGTCGCACTGCATGCACGGCCGCGGCAGGAAGGTGCGGGAAACGCTGGGATAGGTGCCCTGCTCGTATTCATGGACCGGCCGATAGTACATCTTCGGCGGCAGCTTGTTCTCCGAGACGCAGCCCACCGTGCAGGCATGGCAGCCGACGCACTTGCGCAGATCGATCAGCATCGCCCAGCGCCTGTCTTTGTCCGGTCTGGTCAACGCCCGCTCGAGATCCTTCTGCATGACTACCAGGATGTCTTCTTGGCTCATAGATCTCTCCTTTATTTCGCTTGCTCTTTGCTGTGACAGGTTTCGCAGTTCTCCGTGACGGCAAACGTCTTCGTCCCGTTGTGGCAGGCGCCGCAGGATTTTCCCGCCTCCATCTCCTGCATGGTCACCGCCGTATGATTCTTCGTGTTGAGGAAAATCTTCGGGTGGCAATCCCGGCAGCCCAGGCCAGCCATCTGGACATGGCTTTCGTGGCTGAACACGACATCGCCGCCATCGTTTTTCAGGGTCACATCACCCCCGCCGACCACGGCCAGGGCAACACCTCCGGACAGGAGAATCAGTACTGCCGCAATCGTCATCCTCATAGGCACCTCCTCAATTGGATTCCAGATACCGTGTTCTTCCCACCGCCAAATCGCGAAAACACCGGGGAATGACGCCGGGACAACACGTTTCTGCAGGTTGGGAACTATCTCGCCAACGCCATCAACACCCCTGTTGCAGCATTTTTCATGCCATACCGTTTCCGGCATGAAATGTTACGGGAACGAAACAGCCATTCCGACAAAAAGAAAAAGAGCTTTGCATTTCATAGTGTTAAACGGGTCTTCTCGGGAAACATCAGGTTCATAGCCCCTACTTCACCGAAGACCCTGATAGATAGAGATGAATCAATACGTTGACAGCGGCGATACTCGTCCAGGCGTTACCCGGATGTAACATGCGGGCATTCTCCCCGGACGGGAAACAGCAGACAGCAGATGGCGCGGGTTTCAGAAAGCAGTCAGCAATCAGATCCTGCAACTACAGATGAACAGCAAGAGGAAACAACAATGCTTCGTTATTCTCCCGCAGCAGCGGTTATAAGTCAAGCTGGTAGACGTTGATTTTTTCCCACAGGGTCTTCCGGCTGATACCGAGGATCTCGGCGGCCTTCGACCGGTTTCCCTGGGTGAGCTGGACTATCCGGGCGATATGGGCCCTCTCCGCCTCCGCCGTGATTTCCTGCAGCGTCGCCAGGGAGGTCTTTGCCTGCCGGGGGGCGACGATATGGGCCGGCAGGTCCTGGCGGTGGATGATCCGGCCGCCGGCCAGGGCGATGCAGCGCTCCACCACGTTGAGCAGTTCGCGGACGTTGCCGGGAAAGGAATACTGCATCAGCGCATCGACCGCCTCGGCGCTGAAGGAAACCGACGTTCCCATCCGGTCGCTGAACCGGCGGGAAAACGCGTGGATCAGCAGCGGGATGTCCTCCTTGCGACGGCGCAGCGGCGGCAGCAGCACCGGAATGACGTTGAGCCGGTAGTAGAGGTCCTCCCGGAAACGCCCCCTCTTCACCTCCTGCTCGAGATCCTTGTTGGTGGCGGCGATGACCCGCACGTCGACCCTGACCGTCTCGGTCGCACCAAGCCGCTCGAAGGTGCGCTCCTCGAGAACGCGGAGAATTTTGGTCTGGGTCAGCGGCGGCAGGTCGCCGATCTCATCGAGAAACAGCGTACCGCCGTCTGCCAAGTCGAACCGGCCGGGCTTGCGGGCGACGGCACCGGTAAAGGCCCCTTTTTCATACCCGAAGAGTTCGCTTTCGATCAGCTCGGCTGGCAGGGCCGCGCAGTTCACCCGGATGATCGGCTTGTCCTTCCTGGCCCCCTGATAGTGGATCGTCGAGGCGATCAATTCCTTGCCGGTCCCTGATTCGCCGAGAATCAGCACCGTGGAGTCGGTCCGGCTCACCTTGTCGAGGATGGCGAAGACCGCCTGCATCGCCTTGCTCTCGCCGATGATGTTCGGCGACTGATAGAAGCTGTTCAGTTCCTTGCGCAGGCGGATATTGTCCGTGGTAATGCTCTGAACCTCCAGGGCCTTGTGAATTGTGACCAGCATCTCGTCGAGATCAAAGGGTTTGGTGACGTAATCGAAGGCGCCGCCGCGCATCGCCTCCACCGCGTCCCTGACGGTGGCGTAAGCGGTCATCATGATCACCGGGGTGGACGGCGACTCGCTCAGGGTCTTCCTGAGGATCTCGGCCCCGCCCGCCCCCGGCAGACGGATATCGGTGATGACAAGAGAAAACTCGCCTTCCCCGAGGGCGGCCAGCGCCTCGTTGCCGTCGGCGACGGCCAGCACGCCGTACCCCTCTGCCTTCAGGGCGTCGGCCAGGGAAATGCGCAGGATCTTTTCGTCCTCGACGATCAGGATGCTCTTGCTCATACAGCCTCCGGAATGATGAAGGTGACAACGGTGCCGACTCCTTCCTGGCTTTCCAGGAAGATCTGCCCCTGGTACTTCCTGACGAGCTCATAGGTCATCCACAAGCCCAGTCCGGTTCCTTCGCCGGCCTTCTTGGTCGAGTAGAACAGGTCGAAGACATTCTCCAGCCCGTCCCGTGGGATGCCTGTGCCGCTGTCCTCGATCCGGATCCGCACGTGGTTGCTTTCCCGTACGGCCGATACCAGCAGCGATCCGCCGTTTTCCATCGCCTGGATGGCATTGAGCATGGTGTTCAGGAACATCTCCTCGAGGTCGTGGGGCGCCACCGAGACCACCAGCGAGACATCTGCCTCCTGGCGATAGGCGATCTCCTGTTTCTTCATGCGGTAATCGAGATATTTCAGCACCCGGGAGAGAACCGCCGTCACCTCGGAGCGCTTTTCCTCCCCTTCCCGCCGGCCGGCCGTCCACAGCAGCTGGCTGACGGTCTTCTCTATGCTTTCAAGTCCCTCGAGGACCATTTCGAGGTAATTGCGCCGAAACCCGGCATCGTCCCCCTGGCGCTGCAGGAGCCGGACGCAGTTGAACAGGCCACCCAGCGGGTTGTTGATCCGGTGGGCGATGCTCGAAGCCAGCACTCCCAGGGTCGCCAGCTTCTCCGACTGCAGCAGTTTTTCATGGGCAAGCTTCATTTCCTCATTGGCCGAACGAATCCGGCGGACCATATCGTTGTAGCTCTGCACCAGCCGGGACAATTCGTCGCTGCCGGCCACCGGGATGGTCTTCTCGCGCATCTCCACCTCGACCTCCCCCATGGCCTGGGCGAGATCGATGACCGGCTTGATGAAGCGGCGGCTGAGAAAGTAGATGAGGACGGAGAGGAAAACCAGGGCAAGAAGGGAAAGGGTGACGATCTGCATGATGATCGATCTGATTTCCTCTTCGACGTCTTCCAATGACAATGAAAAAAGCAATACCCCCCAATGCTTCCCCTCGATGGAGAGCGGCGCGGCAAACTCCAGGTCGTGGCTGGATCCCGGAGCGACGGCAGTTTTCCTGATCCTGATTACCTCGGACCGCCTGGCCTCCTCGATGAACGGGTTGCCGTACTGTTTGCCGAATTCGCCGAAATCGCTGTGGGAAATGACATGGAGGGAGTTGTCCAGCACCGCCACGTAGCGCAGGTCAAGCTCCCGGCGCTGGTAGAGTTCGCGGACGTAGTTGTCGATCAGGCCGCCCTCCTCGATCAGGCCGAGTTTTTCATAGATCAGTTCGTTGATGATCAGCGCGCTGACCGTCCTCGCCAGCATCAGCCCCTGCTTCTCGGTGGCGGCAAGGAGGGCGGAACGGGTCTTGACCGCGGCCAGGACGCCGATGACCGCGGTAAGCGCCAGTACCGACAAGAAGGCGATGATAATGAACTTCTGCTGCAGCGACAGTTTCATCTTCCACCCCCCTTCAGAAGGACACCTTGGGGTGGCATTCCCTGCCGCAGGTCGCAGGGACGTCGTTGATCATCTTGCGGATGCCGGCATAATCGGCATCGGAGGCGGCGATGAAACCGCCCTGCAGATCGGGGTCGAGCTTTTGCAGGACCGCCCGGCCGGTCTCGTCCCCGGACATCGCCAGCAGGGCCTGCTGCACCTTGCGCACCAGCAGGTATGGCGTCTTCGGCGAGACGACCACCGGACCGGTGGGGATCGGATCGGAGGTCGCGATGATCCGTAGTCCATAGGGCAGGTATTGCTCGGCAACGGTCAGGCTGAGCGCTCCGGCGTCGAACTCGCCGCTGATGATCTTCTTGGCGACGGTGTCCTGGTAGCCGTAATTGCGGTACTCGCGCAGGTTGTCGAGGTGGATGCCGGCCCAGGCCAGCATATAGCGGGGGATCAGGTTGCCTGACGTCGACCAGAGCGGGCCGAAGGCGAATCGGCGGTCCACCAGCTGCGCGACCTCACGGATATCGCCGCCGGTCTCGACCACGATGACGCTGCGGAAGAAGGTCTCCCCCCGGGCGGTCTTCGACCGGGCGATAGGCGGGGCGTCGAAGCGTTTATAGGCATCCAGGTAGGTGAGCGGGCCGAGCAGGGCGAAGGAGATCCGCCCCTCGCCGAGACTGCCGACCACATCCGGGTAGCTCTTTTCCAGCTGCAGCTCGAACTTCTCGCCGGTGGCCGTCGTCAGGTAATCCATCAGGGGCTGGTAGCGCCGGTAGGCTGTCACCGGGTTGTCTTTGGGCAGGACGCCGAAAAAGACCGCGTCGTCACCGCCGCGCAGGGGGTCATGTCCCAGATCCCTGCGCTGCTCGCCGGTCGATGCCCTCTCTTCAATGAAGGTGATCATTTCCCTGATCGCATCGTAATTCCGGTCCGGAACCTCGACAAATCGTTGGATCCGCATATCGGCCAGGATTTTCCTGCCTTCGGGGTCCTCATGCATTTCCATGAAGATCTCGCGCATGGTTTTCTTCAGCCCGGGGTCGACACCCGGCGGGACGACCACGGGAGGAATGCCGAAGGATGGAGAGCGCTTGATTATCCTGGTCTGCCGGGCGTACGGTGAACCGGTGGCCAGCATGTAATCGTAGACGATGGAGTCTACCGCCGCCCCGTCGGCTCGTTTTTTGGCCACAATCTCAACTGACTTGTTGTGGCTGTAGCTGTACAGGTAGCTGCTGAAAAAACTCTCCGGTCGCTCACCGCCAGCGGCGAGAAGGTAGGTCGGATACAGCCGCCCGGTGTTGGATTTCGGGTCGACAAAGACAAAGGTCCTGTCCCTGAGCTCTTCGATCGTCTTGATCGGGCTGTCCTTGTGGACGATGATATTGGAATTGTAAAAGACGGTGCCGTTGACCTGGGGCGCAACCAGCAGTTCGACGCCGAATTTTGCCTTGTCGAGGACATACGGCGAGGAGCAGATGAAGGCTACATCCAGCCCGCCGGCTTCGAGCATGACATCGATCTCGTCGTAGGTCGTCCGGTGGATCATCTCCGCCGGCATGCCGAGCTTGCGGCCCAGGTAATCGACCACTTGCTGATAGTACCTGACCGTGCTCACCGGCGTGATCATGCTGGCCACCCCCGCCCGGAGGATTTCCCCGGATACGGCCGGCCCGCATGCTGTCAGCAGCAGCACGGCGATGATGGTGCATCTGAACAGGATCATACTGCCTCCATCCGGAATGAACGTTTTCTGACGCAATTGATGCAAGTATCGATCCATAGGCTGATTGAGCCATTGTAGCCTGATTTTGCCGGATATCCAAATACCGGATGTTTCAAAAAAGTAACATGTCCTGGAACCCTGCGGGCGCCGTATTGCCACGATCAGCCGGATCCGCCGGGAACCCTCCTGGTTTCCCGGGAGAAACAGGCTGGAATCGATCTTCGTTCATCTTGTCCTTGACATTTACATTTGGTTGTTTTACCAAATAAGCAACAAAAGGAGGCACGCCCATGAACGACCGAGAAAAAGCCCTCATCGAGGCCAAGGCCAACGTCCTGAAGGCGCTGGGCCACCCAACCCGCCTGTGGATGGCCGAGCAGCTGGCCGGTGGCGAAAAATGCGTCTGCGAACTGGCTGAAAACATCGATGCCGATTTCTCGACAATCTCGAAACACCTGTCGCTCCTCAAGCAGGCCGGGGTGGTCATCGATGAAAAGCGCGGGAAGCAGGTGTATTACCGGTTGAAAGTCCCATGCATTTTGAATTTCATGCCATGCATCGAAGCCGTATTGCAGGCAACAGCCCAGACCCACATTGATCTTATGGAGCACAAGCGGGTTGCCGGGCAGATTGACGTTTTATGACAATTACAGAAATGGTGGAGTGATATGAACTGGAAAAACGAGTGGAAGATACTGTTGCTCATTATCGCTGTCTTTCTCGGCTGCTATTACCTGCCGGTCGGCTCGGCCCGCTTCGACAATGCGATTCTCGAGGCCTTCCACCTGGTCAAGTGGTATGCCCAGGAGCACGTTCTACTTTGCCTCGTGCCTGCCTTCTTCATCGCCGGCGCCATTGGGGTTTTCGTCAGCCAGGCCTCGGTGATGCGGTATCTCGGCCCGAAGGCCAACAAGGTCCTGGCGTATGGTGTCGCCTCGGTCTCCGGCACGATCCTCGCGGTCTGCTCCTGCACCATCCTGCCGCTGTTTTCCGGTATTTATAAGATGGGAGCCGGGCTCGGCCCCGCCTCGGCCTTCCTCTATTCGGGGCCGGCGATCAATGTTCTGGCCATCGTCCTGACTGCACGGATTCTCGGACCTGAAATGGGAACCGCCAGGGCCGTCGGCGCGGTGGGGCTGAGCATCGTCATCGGCGCTTCGATGGCCTTCCTCTTCCGTAAGGAGGAAAAAGCCAAGCTCGCGATCCAGATGGCGATGCCGGCCGAGGAAGTCAAACGCACCCTCCTGCAGACCAGTCTGTACTTCGCGGCGATGATCGGCGTCCTGGTCTTCGCCAACTGGGGCCGGCCGCAGGAGGCAACCGGCCTCTGGGCCGCAATCTTTGCCTGGAAGTGGCAGATCACTTCCGCCTTTGCCGCCGCACTCGGGCTGATCCTCGTCTTCTGGTTTAACATGCGGGCCTGGAAGGTCGGCCTGATCGCCGTTCCGGTCGCCGCCCTGGCTTTTCTTTTCCCGGACCAGCCGATCATCGCCTTCACCGCAGGTTTCATAGGCCTGTCGATTTTCACCAGCACCGACAAGGGTGAAAACGGCGCCTGGTTCGCCTCGTCCTGGACCTTCGCCAAACAGATCCTGCCCTTGCTGCTCTTCGGCGTCCTGATCGCCGGGGCCCTGCTCGGCCGGGTCGGCCATGAAGGGCTGATCCCCTCCGAGTGGGTGTCCCGGGCAGTCGGCGGCAACTCACTCGGTGCCAATTTCTTCGCCGCTATCGCCGGGGCCTTCATGTACTTCGCCACCCTGACCGAGGTGCCGATCATCCAGGGACTGATCGGCAGCGGTATGGGCAAGGGACCGGCGCTGGCCCTGCTGCTGGCCGGCCCGGCACTCAGCCTGCCGAGCATGCTGGTCATCAACACCGTGCTCGGCCTGAAAAAGACCGTGGCCTTTGTCTCGCTTACCGTTGTGTTCTCAACCTGCTGCGGCATGTTGTACGGAATGCTCTTTTGATAACAGGAAACCATGGAGGAAAAAATGAAGGTTCACGTACTCGGACCGGGGTGCGCCAAATGCACCCAGCTTACTGAAACAGTTACCGCCGCAGCTAAGGAGCTCGGCATCGACTGTGAAATCGAAAAAGTCGCCGACTTCAACCAGATCATGTCGTTCGGGGTCATGATGACCCCAGGCCTGGTGGTCAACGGCGAGGTCAAGGCGGTGGGAAGGGTTCCCTCCCTTGAAGAAGTCAAAAGCATGCTGAAATAATCAGTTCAGAGGAGAAACACGATGATTCCGATTCAAAGTAACTGCGGCTGCAGCTGCAGTTCAGGCCCGAAACTGATCTTTTCCTGCTCCGGCGCCGCCGATGTCGGCGAACTGGCCGACCGGGCGTCACGCGCACTGACCAGAAACGGAAGTGGCAAGATGTTCTGCCTCGCGGGTATCGGCGGCCGGATCAGCGGCATTGTCAAATCCACCGAGGCTGCCGCCTCGATACTGGCCATCGACGGGTGCGCTCTCGACTGTGCCAGAAAATCGCTGGAGGAGGCCGGCATCGTTCGCGTCAACCATCTCCGGCTGACCGACCTCGGGTTCACCAAAGGGGATACCGAGATAGATGACGAAACCATTGCCCAGGTCGTCGACAAGGCGAAATTGTTTCTTTCATAAACGGAGCACCTGGAAATGAACTACACGTTCCGATCATTCCCCCTGATGATTTTTCTTGCCGGATGCCTGCTGATCATCTCGGCCATGCCCGCTGCAGCCGCTGAAAACACGAGCGTCCCTGCGATCCCTGTGCCGGGAATGGTGACCATGGTGGATCTCGGTGCCAGAAAATGCATCCCGTGCAAGATGATGGCGCCGATCCTGGAAGAACTGGCGAAGGAATACAAGGACAGGGCAGCCATCGTCTTCATCGACGTCTGGGAAAATCCCCAGGAAGGCCCGAAGTTCGGTATCCAGCTGATCCCGACCCAGATCTTCTATGACGCCCGGGGCAAGGAAGTGCTCCGCCATGAAGGGTTCATGGAGAAGACGGCCATCGTCGCCCAACTGGAAAAGCTGGGAGTCAGATAACCCGATGGACCAGGCTTTTCTCGCCATCAACTCCTGGATGGGCCAGGGCCTCCTGCTGGGGGCCCTCGGCTGCCTCCTGTGGGGCATGGTCAGCGTCCTGTTCAGCCCCTGCCACCTGGCCTCGATCCCGCTGATCATCGGCTATGTCGCCGGTCAGAACCACCTGATCGAAGGGAAAAAGGCAACGCTCTATGCCGTGGTCTTCACCACCGGCCTGTTCATCACCATCGCGGTGATCGGCATCGTCTGCTCGCTGCTCGGCCGGATGCTCGGCGATGTCGGCCCCTACTGGACCATCGCCGTCGGCCTGTTGCTGATCTGGGTGGCCCTCGATATGCTCGGGGTGGCCAGGTGCTCGATGCCGGGCGGGCTTATGGCCCGCCTGACCCTGAAGGGCCTGTCCGGGGCATTCGTCCTCGGTCTGGCCTACGGGGTGCTGTCAGGTTCCTGCACCTTCGGGTTCATCGCACCGATCCTGGCCATCGTCTCGGTGCAGGCCAAGGTACTCACCGGGATGGTGTTCATCCTGCTGTTCGCCATCGGCCACTGCCTGCCGATCGTCGTGGCCGGCAGCTCGACGGCGATGGTTAAAAAGCTGCTGATCAGCAGCATCTGGCAACAGGGCGGCCGGGTCTTCCGACGGCTGGCGGGGACGATGATCGCCCTCCTCGGCGTCTATTTTATCGTCCAGCCATTCCTACCGACGTGATCCATCAGAAAAACACCATCTTGGGGAACGCCATGGAACGCGAACTGAGGCTGCCCTCTCTCTGTACCGGCAACCCCTGCCGCAGCCAGACGGCTGGAAGGGAGCCCTCGAAGGCGATCTGACAGGAGCCTGGTCCGCCGGATCCGCGACGAGTACCGTGCCTTGGCTGCAACCCCGCAGGAATCGATGAACCTTGATGTCTTCATCGATGCCGGGGGATTATCAGCAGATCCGCATGCCCCTGAAGAATCCTTCGAGGCAACGCTCTCGACAAAGGGGACTTCGGGCAGACCTCCTTGCCGAACAAATGGACCGTTTCGGCCTAAACTGGCAACGGGGAGGGTTGACGACAGATTGACCGACCAGCTCAATCAAAATGAAATTGCGAGAGATAGGCGGCCAGC
The DNA here is from genome assembly GCA_008933635.1 of Desulfobulbaceae bacterium. Lineage (GTDB taxonomy): Bacteria > Desulfobacterota > Desulfobulbia > Desulfobulbales > Desulfocapsaceae > Desulfoprunum. Next base: position 13,844 of record WBUQ01000107.1, read on the forward strand.
GCCTCCCTTTTCTCCCCCAGCAATGCCGGGCAGTTGGTATGATCCTTGGCCCCTTCCACCACCCGCACGGCAAAGACCATGCAGGTCGGCTCGCCGCACTCCCGGCAGTTGGTTTTCGGCAGCAGTTTCAGGACCTCCATCAGGGTCGGCTGCTGGACGCCATGCTCGCTCGGCTCGATGCCGGCCCGGTTTTCCCAGGCGCCGTTGATCTCCCGCTGCAGCCAGGCGACGATCTTCTCCGCCTGCTCCTCATCCTGCAGGGCGTTGACCGCGATCTTGCGGGGGTGGATGGTGATCAGCTTGCCGGAGCT
>WBUQ01000108.1 GCA_008933635.1 Desulfobulbaceae bacterium
ACGAACTGGCGCGGCTCAGCAGGAAGAAGGAGGCCAACCTGTCGCTGCTCTTTGCCGACCTCGACCGGTTCAAGGCGATCAACGACACGCTGGGCCACCGGGTCGGCGACCAGGTCCTGCAGGCGACCGCGGCTCACCTCCGGGCCTGCTGCCGCCCGTATGACAGCCCGGCCCGCTGGGGCGGGGAGGAATTCATCGTCCTGCTCCCCGATTCGGACGAGGATGAGGCAACGATGATCGCCGAACGAATCCGCACGATGCTGCAGGCCAGTCTCAGTTCGACCATCTCCATCCCCATAACGATCTCAATCGGAGTGGCCCAGTATCAAGAGGGGGAAACTCTCGAAACATTCGTCAGCCGCGCCGACCAGGCCCTGTACCAGGCGAAGGAACAGGGCAGAAACCGGGTCGTCCGCTGGTCCCGGCTCCACCCGGCCCCGAAGTGAGGGAAGTGCCGGCTGAGAGACGATTGTGTTGTTTATGACACAGACCGGCCTTCTCCACCCTCAGGACGGCGGCCGGGCCGGCGGTTGGAAGGTTTTCAGGGAAAGGTCGCAGGCGGCCGCCCATGCCGATATCCGCCCGTTTTTCCGGCTGACTAGACAGTCGCCTCCTTCCTGCAGCAACCACCCCGCCATTCTGGTTCGGTCTTTGCAACTCATCGCCGCAAACACCTTCGCCAACGCCAATGACCAGAAACCGGGAACACCATGCACCGTCCGCCTGCAGCCCATCTCAGCCAGTCTCCGGCCCATCCCCCGCTCACCGCGGATCGGGCCGCCGCCCTCGGTTCGCTGCTGGTATGGACCGTCACGCTCCTGCTGACGCTTATCACCATTGCCGGCCGGTTCATACTGTGGACCGCCTGGACCATCCTGCGCCTGTCGTCCACCGGCCTGGTCTACCTGTTCCTCGCCGCCATCCTGCTCCTCGCCGCCCTGCTGATGCTGGCCTTCCACTCCATCGCCTTCATCAGCGGCAATTTCCCCTGAGCCCCTCAGCCGCCGCCGGCTCGGCTGCAGTCCCGGTGCAGCACCACCAGGTCGACCGGCAGCGCCGCCAGACCGCGGCCCAGGCGTTCGACCACCGCCACCGACCGGTGCTGGCCGCCGGTGCAGCCGATCGCCAGCCACATCGCCAGCCTGCCGGCCCCACGGTTCTGCTCCACCAGGAAAGTCAGCAACGGCGTGGCCAGGCGCAGAAATTCGCTCCCTGCGGGACTGTCGAGGACATAGGCGGCAACCCGCGGGTCCAGGCCGGTCAGGTCCCGCATCTCCTCGACCCAGTAGGGATTGGGGAGGAAGCGGACGTCCCAGAGATGGGTCGCATCCGGCGGCGGACCGTATTTGAACCCGAACGAGGAAAGGGTCAGCTGCAGCCTGTCTTCCATATTCGCCTCACATCCAGTAGTGTAGAATAGGCCCGGTCGGCACCGACGGTACCGGACGAGCCGCACAGATGTTTCCCGACGGTTGTGCCCCCGGACAGAAGGACAACCCGTCGCTTCTTCTTCCCGACAGCCTTGCAATCCGGAACTGCACGCATGACCCGACCGATCCGAGACTGGCTCCAGCAGAGCCGCTACCGCGACATCGTCCGCGTCTGCCTGCCGCTGGTGGCGAGCATGTCGGCGACCACGGTGATGGAGTTCACCGACCGCGCCTTCCTCGCCAACTACAGCCTGGCGGCGATCTCCGCCGCCGCGCCGGCCGGCATCACCGCCTTCCTGTTCATGGCCTTCTTCGGCGGGGTCGGCAGCTATGCCGGCGTCTTCATCGCCCAGTACAGCGGCAGCGGCGCCCACCGGCAGATCGGCCGGGTCCTGTGGCAGGGCATCTACTTCACCCTGTTCTCCGGCATCGTGTTCCTGCTGCTGTCGATGTTCGCCGCGCGACCGCTGTTCGCCCTCGCCGGCCACAGCCCGGAAGTCCAGGCCCTGGAGCGGACCTATTTCGACATCCTCTGCCGCGGCGCCGTCCTCCACGTCGCGGTCGCCACGCTGTCCACCTTCTTTGCCGGCCGGGGCATGACCCGGCCGGTGATGCTGGCCACCCTGCTCGGCATGGTGATCAACATCCCCCTCGACTACGCCCTGATCTTCGGCCGCTGGGGCATGCCGGAGATGGGCGTCGCCGGCGCGGCCGTCGCCACGGTCTGCGGCTGGGCGGTGAGTTTCGTGCTGCTGGCCGTGCTGATCTTCACCCGCGACCACGACCACCGCTTCGCCGTTTTCGGCAATCGGGCCTTCAGCGCTGAAATCTTCACCCGCCTGCTGCGCTACGGCATACCCGGTTCGCTGCAGTTCAGCGTCGACATCCTCGCCTTCACCATCTTCCTGCTGCTGGTGGGCCGGATCGGCGACATCGAGCTGGCCGCCACCAACATCGTCCTGTCGATCAACGCCGTCGCCTTCATGCCGTCGATGGGCGTCTCCCAGGGGATCAGCGTCCTGGTCGGCCAGGCGCTGGGGGCGCGGCAGCCGCAGCAGGCAAGGGCGGCGGTGTGGAGCGGCATCCACCTGCTGCTCGTCTACATCGGGATCGTCGACCTGCTGTTCATCCTCTTCCCGGAAGCGATCCTCTCCCCCTTCCTGGCCGCCTCGGGCGATGCCTCCACCGCCGGGGCGATTCGTGCCACCGCGGTACCGCTCCTGCGCATCATCTCGGCCTACCTGTTCTTCGACGCCCTGTACATGGTCTTCAGCGGGGTGCTCAAGGGGGCCGGCGACACCCGCTTCATCATGGTCTGCGTCGGCTTCGCCTCGGTCGTCTGCCTGGTGGTGCCGGTCTCCCTCGGCATCCTGGTCTTCGACATGGGCGTCACCGGCGCCTGGCTGTGGGTACTGGTCTTCGTCTTCGTCCTCTTTGCGCTCTCGGCCGGCCGCTACCGTCGCGGCCACTGGCAGCGGATGCTGGTCATCGAGGAGTCGGCCCGCTGAGTGCGCTACACCCTCGCGGCTTCCTCCTCGACCGCCTGCTTCAGCCTCGACACCATCAGCATCGCCACCACCAGCATGCAGAGCAGCGAACCGAGAAAGACCTGCCAGCCGTAGCGTTCGAAGAAAAACCCCGGCAGGAAGGAACCCATCGTCCCGCCGGTATAGTAGAAGGAGATATAGACGCCGTTGGCGATGGCCTTGTTGTCCCGCGCCAGCTTGTTGACGAACCCCGACAGCAGCGAATGGGCGAGGAACAGTCCGGTGCAGAAGACGAACATGGCCGCAAACATCACCGCATACTGCTCGACCATGAAGATCACCGTGCCGGCGAAGAAGATGGCGATGCCCGCCCGGATCGCCGCGATCTCGCTGCCGAAATAGCGGATGATCCGCCGGCTGTTGAAGGAGACGAAGATGCCCATGCTGTAGCCGAAATAGAGCAGGCCGACGCCGGCCTGGCCGAGCACCGTCCCGACCCGGCGCAGTTCGAAGGGCAGGATGTTCATCAGCGCCGAGAAGACGAAGAACAGGCAGAAGATGGCGAGATAGAGCCAGAGGAACCGACCGCGGCGCAGCAGACCGGTGATGTCGGCCAGCCGCGGCCGGGCATAGGTCATCTTGACGTCGCGTTCAAGGCAGGACAGCAGCCAGCTGGCGGCGAGAAGGGCCAGGCCGAGGACGAAGAAAAACGCCCGCCAGCCGAACAGCTCGGTGGACAGGCCGGAGAGGAAGCGGCCGAGAAATCCGCCGATGATCGTCGCCCCGATGTACGTGGCGATGGCGTGCTGCACATCCTCCCGCGCCGTGGAGTAGGAGATGTAGCTCATCAGCGAGGTGAGGATCGCCGGGATGATCAGGCCCTGCACCGCCCGCAGCAGCAGGAGGGTCATGTAGTCGTTGGCCAGGGCGAAGAAGAATTCGAGGACGCCGAGCAGGGCCAGGGCCAGGCGCACCAGCACCTTGGCGGAGAAGGACTCGAGCAGGTAGCCGTAGAAGAGCGGGGCGAAACCCAGGGGGGCCATCATCAGGGTGGTGAAGAGGATCGCCTGCAGGCTGCTGAGCTGAAATTCCTTCTGGAAGACCGGCTGGATGGGCTGGGCGGCGTAGAGCGAACAGATCGTCACGATGGTGGCGAAATAGATCAGGCGGACAGGCGTAATCGACACAATGCTTTCCTTTGCGGCTGCTGGACCGGGACAATTCATGGCGGATCAGCATACCAGACTTTGCAGCGATTGCCATCCATCCGCGCACACCGTCCATCCCCGCAGAGGCGCACCCACACCCCCCAGCCGGTGAATTCTCCGCGGCGGCAGGTGACCGGACGGCCCCTGATGCTTATTGTATTCTTGTGGCCGGAGATGCCGCGCATCCCCGGCCGAGTTTCGGCAACACCTGTCTACAGGAGGTTCCCATGAAGACCAATATCGGCGGCCTCGATCGCCTCGCACGACTCGTCATCGGCGCCACGCTCATCGGCCTCGCCGCCTTCGGCATCATCGGCTTCTGGGGCTACGTCGGCGTCATACCGATCGCCACTGCCCTGATCGGCTGGTGTCCGGCTTACAGGGCCCTCGGCATCAGCACTGTCTGCACCTCGGAAAAATGCCAGTCCTCCGGCTGTCAGACGGCCAGCCCGAAATAGGCCGGCGTACCGGCGGGCACGGCAGACTGCAAGCTGATCTGCGTCCCGCGGTGACGGACTGCGCGGAAAGAGAGCGATGGCGGGAAATTAATGAAAAAAGGGAGGGAGGCCGATGGACCTCACTCCCTGCTCGTTAACAATGACAATACAATCAGAGAACGGCCTCGATAGCCGTCTTGAGGGATGTCATATCGAAAGGCTTGTCGATATGACCGCAGAATCCGTAGTCGCTGTAGTGGGTCACGCTGGGATCGTTGGAATATCCGCTCGAAACGAGGACCCTGGCTTTCGGGTCTATGGCCAGGATCTCCGCAACCGCCTCCCGGCCTCCCATGCCGCCCGGGATCGTCAGGTCCATGATCACCACATCGAAGGCGGCGCCGCTCTCGAGATGTTCCCTGAAGAGCCGTATGGCCGCTTCCCCATCCAGCACATGCAGGGCTTCATAGCCGAGAAATGAGAGCATCTGGCAGGCGATCTCGCCGATCATCTCCTCGTCGTCCATGACCAGGATTTTCTTTTTGCCTTCCACTGAACCCACTTACACCTCCTCTCCCTTTGCGATGCCCCCCGCTTCATTCAGGTAAAGTATGCCAGAATGATTCTGCGGTAGTCAAGGCAATTGCCCCGGAAACAGACTGTTTTTTGACAGGGCGGCCAGTCTGGTTATAATGGCCAAGGCACGGCACATCCATCGTCATCAGCAAACACCGGCCCATGGATACGAGAAACGGCGAAATTCTCCATCGCGAAGAATGGAATGGCGACCTGGTCGAGGTCATCGAGAACGGCGACAACCGGTCTCTGTTCTTCGCCTCCTGCTTCCTCCAGAGCAGGATATCCCTGGTTTGCCCGGCATCCCTGCAGCTCTCCTACACGCGGTATATGCTGCTCGGCCTGCCGGCTCTGCAGTCGATTGGCAGTATCCTGATCATCGGCGTCGGCGCGGGCTCGCTGGTCCATTTCTGTCATCATCACTTTCCGGAGAGCGACATCGAGGCTGTCGACAATTCACCCCATGTCATCGACCTCGCCCGCGGCTACTTCAGGCTGCCGGAAAACGACCGCGTCCACGTCCACTGCAGCGACGGACTGGCATACCTCGAACGGCAGGCCGGCCGGCGGCGTTTCGACCTGATCCTGGTGGATGCCTTCGATCACCGGGGCATGGCGGAAACCATCTACTCCCGCGGCTTCTTCGAACACTGCATGCATGCCCTGGCACCGGACGGCATGATCAGCTGCAATCTCTGGAGTGGGGAGAAAAAACGGCTCGACGACATCCGCGACGGGATTTCGGCCTGCTTCGAAGGCCAGATCTTCCTGTCGGTGCCGAACCGCGGCAACGTCGTCATCCTGGCCTTCCGCCAGCCTGTCCCATGGCACCGTTTCACGTTGTCGAAGAAGAAATGGCAGGACCTCGAGGAGCGCTTCGACCTCGATTTCAGAAAGATGCTGAAGGTGGTGCGGCGGGACAGCCGCAACCTGCTGCAGCGCTATTTCCCGTTTTTCCGCTGATACGGGACAGGCAAGAATGAGTCGGGCTCAGACCAGGTTGGCCGGTGACGGCGGGGCATGGCGGATCCGGTCCAGCTGCTCGTGCAGGTCCCTGATCTCCTTCTGCCAGTATTCCGCCGAACCGAAGTCGTCAATGGCGCGGGTATCGCCGTCGTCGCTGACCTGACGCGCCAGCCAGGCCATGTAGTGGATATAGCGCATTGCCCTGAGCGGCTCGATCAGCCTGAGGCTGCGCCGGTCGAAGGGACGGAAGGTCTCGTAGCCCTCCAGGAAGAGATCGATCTCGGCCAGCGAATCGTCCAATCTCCCCGGCAGCAGCATCCACAGGTCCTGAACCGGCGGCCCCATGACCATGTCGTCGAAATCGATCAGGTACAGCGGCTCGCCCGGACGGTGGAGCAGGTTGGCGAAATGGCAGTCGCCATGGATGCGGATCCGCTCGCTGCCGGCGAAGACCGGCCTGATCTCGTCGATGATCGTCGTGCAGATCGACTCCAGGCTGCCCTTGAGGTCATCGGGAACGATTTTTCCCCCGAGCAGGGCCTTCAGATGCCGGGTCGTCGAGTAATCGGGCCCCATCACCAGGCGGTGACGGGCGGACCGGACCGCCCCGACGCTGTGGATGCGCCCGAGCAGGCGGCCGATCTCGAGCCACTGCTCGTCGCTGTACTCGTCGTGGCTCCGGCCGCCGCGTTTGGGGAAGATGGCGTAGCGCAGGCCGCGGGCCGTGCCGAGGGTGCCGCCTGCAGCCAGCTTCAGCGGCGGCACGACCGGAATCTCCCGCCCGGCCAGCTCCTGCAGGAAGGCATGCTCGTCCTGCAGCGCCTTGTCGGTCCAGCGTCCAGGCCGGTAGAACTTGATGATCAGGTTGCCGCCCCGCCGCTTCTCCACCTCGTAGACCTTGTTGATATAGCTGGTCAGGGGCCTAAACAGGTTGGTCAGCTGGTGACCGAGTTCCTCCTCCACCAGGCCGAGCACCAGTTCCGGTTCCAGCCCGTGGAAGATATGCCCTCTTGGTGTCGCCGATGCCTTCATCCGTTACCTGTCCTCGCCTGGGGTCCGCCTGCATTCCTTCGTCTATCTTCCTTCCCTCTTTTTAGCCGATCGGGTAAAAAACTGCTCATGAATATCCGCACCACGACCATACAGCCCCGGAATGACTGTGCAGGAGGCCGGCAATCGCCCCCGGACGACGGGCACCGGATCGCCTGCCGCGGTTTCTGCCGGGCCTGCGGCCGCGATCACCTGCTCCGCGACAGCGGTACGCACCGCCACGCCCTCGCGCTGATGGAGCATCTCCGCCGGCACCGCTCCATCGATCTGTCCGCCGGAACAACGCAGCCGGATACCCGGTTGGGAACAGATTGGCTGTACGGCGATGCCCGGGGCAAGATGTTCGGGGTGCTGGAATGCCGGGACGGGGATGGTTCGATCGTCGTCCTGCGGGCCTTTTCCGGCCAGTACAACGGCTTGTGGGAGATCGACGGCTGGGCTCCGCCTGTCTTTGACTACCGGCAGCTGGAGGAGATCAGTCACGCCACCGAAAGGGAGATCAAACGGCTGGGCCGGGAGATGGCGGCAACCGGCAGCCCGGTGCAGCGACTGGAGTTGCAGCGCCACCGCCGGCAGCTCTCGCAGCGGCTGATGATCCAGATCCACAGCCTGTACCGGCTGAGGAATTTCCGCGGCGAGGTCAGCTCACTGCATGACGCCTTCACCGGCAGCGGCGGCATCCCGACCGGCAGCGGCGACTGCTGCGCCCCCAAGCTGCTCAATCATGCCGCCCGATTAGGCCTGACCCCGCTCGGCATGGCCGAGTTCTTCTGGGGCCGGGGCAACCGCTCGGGCGGCCGCGAGGAGGGCAGGATCTATCCCTCCTGCCATGAAAAATGCGCCCCGATCCTCGGTTTTCTGCTCTGCGGCCTGGAGGGGCCTTCCCCTGGACATGCCGCCTGACCCGGTCATCGTCTACCGGGACGACTCCCTGGTGGTGGTCGAAAAGCCCGGCGGCCTGCTCGCCGTCCCCGGCCGGGGACCGGACAAACAGGACTGCGTGGCAGCCCGGGTCAGGAGGCTGGTGCCGGAGATGATCGACCAGCCGGCGGTCCACCGGCTCGACATGGCCACCTCCGGCCTGATGGTCCTCGCCGTCACCGCCGAAGCGCACCGCCGCCTGGGACGGCAGTTCGAGGCGCGCCGGGTGGCAAAACGCTATACCGCCGTGCTCGAGGGTATCGTCGATGGCGACGCCGGCGAGATATGCCTCCCCTTCCGGCTCGATCCCGACAACCGGCCGCACCAGGTGTACGATCCGGTCCACGGCCGGATGGGCGTCACCCGCTGGCGGCGACTTGCGATCGAACATGACCGGACCCGGATCGAGTTCATCCCGTTGACCGGCCGCACCCATCAACTCAGGCTCCATGCCGCCCACCGCCTCGGCCTCGGCTGCCCCATCGTCGGCGACCACCTCTACGGCCTGGGCAGGGACGGCGAGGCCATGCTGCTGCATGCCTCCCATCTCGCCTTCCGCCATCCCACCAGCGAAACGACCCTCGCTTTCGACTCGCCGGCGCCGTTCTGAAGCGGACAAACAGAAAAATAATCACCCCGGCTCTTGACAAATATGCCGGTTTCCGCGTACTTCTGTGGCAAAAATCAGCACGTTGTCAACCTGCTTGTGGACAGCCATTCATTCCACCAGACCCGATCATGCTTCATTTCCCTACCAGGTAACCGCGCATGGCCACTGCCACAGGACACGGCGAAATCATCCGGCTGCTTCTTGAGAGAGGAGAGCTGCAGGAAAAAGACCTCCGCTATGCCGAACGGATCCATGCCAAGATCGGTGCCACGCAGCCCCTGCTGAACATCATCAAGGAGTTGAAGCTGGTCACCGACGAGGTGATCCGGACCACCCTCCACGACTCCCACCTGTCGCTCCGCATCGGCGACCTGCTGGTGGAACTCGGCCACATCCACATCGACGATCTCGAGGCCGCCTTCACGATCCAGCAGGAGAGGGAAAAGAACCTGAAGCTGGGCGAGATCCTGGTCAAGTACAATTTCATCGACGAGAAGCTGTTCTACAGCGTTCTCTCGATCCAGCTCGGCTTCCCGCTGGTCAACCCCGACATGACGATGGTGGACCGCGATCTGCTGGCCAGGGCCCCGCTCAAGATCCTCGACACCCACGTCTTCCTTCCCATCAGGGACGGGGGCGGCCAGACGATGGTGGCATTCGCCGACCCCACCGACAAGACCGCCCAGCAGGCGGCGCGGAAGATCTTCGGCCAGGACATCCGACCGGCCGTCGCCAACAAGCGGACCATGGTCGACCTTCTCCGCCTGGTGGCCAACGAGATGAGCGGCCGAGCAGTCAATGTCGACAATACCACCATCATCGGCCTGGCCAACTCGATCATCCTCGCCGCAATCAAGGAGGGGGCGAGCGACATCCATATCGAACCGATGCGGGACCGTCTCCACATCCGTTTCCGCGAAGACGGCATACTCCAGCCGTACAAGGATTTCCCGAAGGATATCATCCCGCCGCTGACCAGCCGGATCAAGATCATGTGCCAGGCCGATATCGCCGAGCGGCGCCGGCACCAGGGCGGCCGGATCCTCTTCGACTACGACGAGGGACAGATCGACATCCGGGTTTCGCTGTATGTCACCATCCATGGCGAGAAGATCGTCATGCGCCTGCTCAAGCAGAAGGATGAGCTGCTCGACATCCAGGGCATCGGCCTGTCATCGCGGATGCTCACCCGCTTCCTCGAGGAGGCGGTCTACCAGCCGAGCGGCGTGCTGATGGTGACCGGTCCCACCGGCTCGGGCAAGACCTCGACCATCTACAGCTGCATCAAGCATATCAAGAGCCCGCAGATCAGCATCATCACCGCCGAGGAGCCGGTCGAGTTCGTCATCGACGGTGTCGCCCAGTGCTCCATCGACCCCAACATCGACCTGACCTTCCAGGAGACCCTGCGCCACATCGTCCGCCAGGACCCCGACGTCATCGTCATCGGCGAGATCCGCGACACCTACTCCGCCGAAATGGCGGTACAGGCGGCCCTGACCGGGCACAAGGTGCTCACCACCTTCCATACCGAGGACAGCATCGGCGGCCTGATCCGCCTGCTCAACATGGACATCGCCCCCTTCCTGGTCTCCTCCACCGTGGTCAGCGTCCTCGCCCAGCGCCTGCTCCGCCGCATCTGCCCCCACTGTGCCGCCCCGGTCAAGGTCACAGCCAACCAGCTGCAGCGGCTCGGCTACACCGGCACCAACCAGCTCGACAGCCAGTTCCACAAGGGACGGGGCTGTACGGCCTGCAAACAGACAGGCTACAAGGGGCGGGTCGGCGTGTTCGAACTGCTGGTCCTCGACGAACTGGTCCGCGACGCCATCCTGGCCCGCCGGACCAGCTACGAGATCCGCAATATCGGCATCGAGCACTCGGGTCTGGTGACCCTGCTCGAGGATGGCCTGGTCAAGGCGGCCGGCGGCCTGACCACCATCGACGAGGTGCTCCGCTGCCTGCCGAAGCTGAAAAATCCCCGCCCCCTGGCGGAACTGCGCCGACTTTCCGGAGATATCGCATGACAGAGCTTTCCTTTATCGACGAGATCGAGCGAGCTGTCGCCGCCGATGAAGTCGCCCTGCCGGTCTTCAACCCGACGGCGTTGAAGATCCAGCAGGAACTGGTCAAGACCGATCCCGACAACCAGCTGATCGAGAGACTGGTGACCGGCGACCAGGCCCTTGCCAGCCAGATCCTGCGCATGGCCAATTCCTCGTTTTACAAGGGATTGAACGAGATCCTGACGGTCAAGGCGGCCATCGTCCGCCTGGGCATGCAGGAGATCGGCCGCATTGTCCTGCTCGCCGCCTCGAAGAACCAGTACCGCAGCGCCGATCCGGAGATCAATCAGATGCTGCGCAACCTCTGGCAGCACTCTGCCGCAGCGGCCCGCGCCTCGTACTGGATCGCCCGCCGCTGCAACTACATCGACCTGCAGGGGCAGGCCTTTTTCGCCGGCCTGCTGCACGACGTCGGCAAACTGTTCGTCATGACTGTCATCGAACACCTCAGGGTCACCAGGAAAATCAACCTGACCCGCCAGCTGATCCTCGAGGCCATCGACTCCCTCCACTCCCGGGAAGGGTTCGCCCTGATGGAAAAGTGGAACATGCCGGCCCAGTATTGCACGGTCTGCCGGGATCATCACCTCGCCACCTTCAACCACAAGGACCAGCTGCTGGTCATCGTCCGCCTGGCCGACACCGCCTGCCACAAACTCGGCATCGGATTGACCACCGATCCCGATATCAATCTCGCCGCCACCGTCGAGGCGGACATCCTCGACCTCTCCGAGGTGGCCCTGGCCGAATTGGAGATCATGCTCGAGGACACCTACGGCCTGCTCGACTGACCGCCCTCCGGAAGCGGGCTGCCAGCGAGGCGGCATTTCGGGGGCATCTCTGGCCGGAAACGAACTCGCCGCTACCCCCCTACCTCATCCACCCCCTCTCGACCGCTGCAGAGCAGATCGAGCGGATCGCCGGGGACATCCGGAGACAGCTGGCGCGGTCAGGCCTGCCGGCCTTCGGCTTTCTGCTGGTCGATGGCCTGTCGATGAAGGAGGAGCTGCTGATCTCAACCCTGTACATGGCCCTCGGCGACATCCCGATCATCGGCGGATCGGCCGGCTGCTGGCGGATATCGACTGAAATTACCTGAGAGAAGAGATCCCGCTGGCGGTCCGTCAGTCCAAGGGGGCATCGGCAGGGTCACCACCATCGTCAAGGCGTTGAAAGAGTTTTCCCACCCCAGCAGCAGGGACAAGGCCATGTATGATCTGAACAGGATCTTCGAAACCACGATCACCGTGGCCAGCAACGCATGGAGATACTGCGCCGAGGTCGAGACCCGCCTCGATCCGGAGTTGCCGAAGGTGCACGGCCTCGCCGATGAAATCGGCCAGGCCATGCTCAACATCCTGATCAACGCCGCCCACGCCATTGCAGGCAAAGACAGGAAGGAAGGCGAGAAAGGCCGCATCATCGTCTCCACCCGCAGCTGTCCCGGACAGGTCGAGATCTGCGTGGAAGACGACGGCATCGGCATCCCGGAAACTATCCGGCCCCGGATCTGCGACCCGTTCTTCACCACCAGAATGGTCGGCGAGGGAACCGGCCAGGGGCTGGCCGCACCCTGAAGCCGCATGGCCGGATTCCCCTTGCCCATCCTTCCATGGTGTGGTATGTTCGTGTTTTTTTCGCATTCCACCATGATCCATCTCACTCACATCAGCAAACAACACGGGACGCGGATCCTGTTCCGGGACGCCAGCCTGCAGATCCTGCCGGGCAGCCGCAGCGGCCTGGTCGGTCCCAACGGTGCCGGCAAGACCACCATCTTCCGCCTTATCGTCGGTGAGGAAGAGGCCGACCGCGGAGAGATCAGTTGCGCCAAAAAGACCGTCATCGGCTATTTTTCCCAGGATGTCGGCGAGATGAACGGCCGGACGGTGCTGGCCGAGGTGATGTCGGCGGCCGGCGAGATCGTCGAGATGGGGATGCAGATGCGGGAGATGGAAGCGCGGATGGCCGAGCCGATGGACGATGCCGAGATGGCCGAGCTGCTGGCCCGCTACGGCGACATCGTCGAGGTCTTCGAGCACCGCGGCGGCTACGACCTCGACGCCCGGGCCAAGGCCGTGCTCTCCGGTCTCGGCTTCACGCCGGAGGATTTCGAGCGGCCGGTGGAGCTCTTTTCCGGTGGCTGGAAGATGCGCATCGCCCTGGCCAGGATCCTGACGATCAACCCCGACGTCCTGCTGCTCGACGAGCCGACCAACCACCTCGACCTCGAATCGATCGTCTGGCTCGAGGAGTGGCTGGCCAGCGAGTTCAAGGGCGCCCTGCTGATGACCTGCCACGACCGGGACTTCATGAACCGCATCGTCACCCGGATCATCGAGGTGGCGGGGGGAGGGATCACCACCTACAGCGGCAATTACGACTTCTACCTGCAGGAGCGGGATATCCGCCGCGAGCAGCTGCTGGCCAGCTACCGGCGGCAGCAGGAGATGCTGACCAAGGAGGAGGAGTTCATCGCCCGCTTCGCCGCCCGCGCCTCCCATGCCGCCCAGGTCCAGTCGCGGATCAAAAAGATCGAGAAGATCGAGCGGATCGAGGTGCCGCCCGAGCAGCGCACCATCCGCTTCACCTTCCCGACCCCGCCGCGCAGTGGCGACGACGTGCTGCACCTGCAGAGTCTCGGCAAGGTCTGGCCCCTGCCGGATGGCGGCGAAAAACCGGTTTTCAGCGGCCTTTCCGGCACGGTCCGGCGGCAGCAGAAGATCGCCGTGGTCGGGGTCAACGGCGCCGGCAAATCGACGCTCTTGAAGATCATCGGCGGCGCCACCACGCCGACCAGCGGCAGCCTGAGCCATGGCGCCAATGTGAGCTGCGGCTACTTCAGCCAGCACGCGATGGACATCCTCCACCCGCAGCAGACCGTCTTCGAGGCGGTGCAGGAGGCGGCGCCCCTCGAGAACATCGGGGTGCTCCGCAACCTCTGCGCCGCCTTCCTGTTCCGCGGCGACGACATCGACAAGCGCATCGGCCAGCTCTCCGGCGGCGAGAAGAGCCGGGTGGTGCTGGCCCGCCTGCTGATCCAGCCGCTCAACCTGCTGGTGCTCGACGAACCGACCAACCACCTCGACATCCAGTCGCGCGAGGTCCTGCTCGAGGCCCTGAAGAACTACGACGGCACGGTCATCCTGGTCAGCCACGACCGCCATTTCCTGCGCCACCTGGTCGACCGGGTGTTCGAGATCGACCATGGCGAAATGCGGATCTACGAAGGCCCTTACGACGATTACCTGCACTCTGTGCGCCAGGCCGAAGCAGGCCGCTGAACCGGCTGGCCGTCATTTCCCCAACCCGAAACTGCCCCCGGGCGACCCGTCACGCTGTCGCCTCCGGGCCCAACCCCCATGGAA
>WBUQ01000230.1 GCA_008933635.1 Desulfobulbaceae bacterium
TTTTTATATAGGTGGTAAACTGTTTTCATTGAGAAAATACTGTAAATGAATTAAATTTAAGATAGAAAATGCGAAAGGGTGTTCCCATTGATTAAAGTAGTTGAGTTATTTGCTGGTGTAGGAGGTTTCCGCATCGCACTTGAAGGAATTAAAGACGTGAATGCCGAGCCTACATCGGACAAATTCGATGTAGTTTGGGGCAATCAATGGGAACCGGCGACGAAGAGTCAACCGGCTTTCGATTGCTACGCCGAACGGTTCAAAGACCGCGGGATACATTCGAATGAAGACATCGCCCTCTCGTGGATGGAGGCGGGCCCGCACCACTTGTTGGTCGGTGGTTTCCCTTGCCAGGACTACAGTGTGTCGCGCAGCCTAAAGAACGAGCAAGGAATCCAAGGGAAGAAAGGCGTCTTGTTCTGGGAAATCATGAATATCATTGAGCAGGAGAAACCGCCTTACGTGTTGCTTGAGAACGTCGATCGACTTATGAAGTCGCCTGCCAAGCAACGGGGCCGTGACTTCAGCGTCATGTTACGTGCGTTCGCCGACCAAGGCTATACGGTCGAGTGGCGCGTCATCAATGCGGCCGATTATGGTTTCGCGCAACGCCGTCGTCGCATCTTCATCTTTGCGACTCGGACAGATCTTAACCATTCAGCGCGTGCCAAGCAGGCGAATCCAGAGGAATGGTTGCTCGAATCAGGATTCTTCGCACCTACATTCCCGGTCCATGAGCTAACAAGTGAGAAACATCCGGGTTCGCAGTTCGAACTTCCGAAAGATATCGTCGAAATCTCTGACACGTTCTCGGCGACGTACCGCAATGCGGGCATCATGTCGGGCGACCGGGTGACGACGATTGAAACATTACCGAAACGCGAAGTGCCGAAGACGCTCGGCGAAGTGGTCCAAGAAGTCTATGAGCAGTTCGGTCCTGCACCAGAACAGTATTATTTGAACACCGATACGATCAAGAAATCGGGTCGGAACGAGCAGGAAGAGTTGGCTTACTTGAAAGGTCCGAAGAAAATCGAACGGACCTCGGCGAGTGGTCACGTGTATGTGTACGCAGAGGGCGGTATGTCGTATCCGGACTCGCTCGACCTTCCTGGCCGCACGATGTTGACGAGCGAAGGCACATGCAACCGCTCGAGCCATGTAATCGAGGATCCGCAGATGAAGAAGCTTCGTTACTTGCGCCCTGAGGAGTGCGAAGGGCTGAACGGATTCCCTTATGGATGGACGGACACGATGACAGACCGCAAACGTTACTTCACGATGGGGAACGCCCTCGTGGTCGGATTGATTGAGCGGATGAGCCATCGAATCGCAGAGGTCCATGAGCAAGAAGATGACCAGAACATCTTGCAGGAAGCGATTCAGATGCAGCTGTTAGGAACGTATAATAACTTCAAATGACAAAAAACTATTAGTGGGAGTTTTTTCAGGCTGTAGACAAATTACTTGTCTGCAGCCTTTCTGTTTAAATTTACGATTTGTTAGGGTTACCTTGTCTACACTCTGAAATGATTTTTGTAGTGGACAAGAATCATTTTTTTATGTTGATTCTATTATTTTGTCATTGATTATAACGATTAGAGCGATACTACACAATTTGCCGATAATTCATAACCCTACTCAATTTTTATTAGATTTTTTTAAAAGTGATATAGCTACAATCTAATTATTGTATTGTCGATAATAAATATATAGATAATCGAAATAAAAGTAATAATATGCAAATAAATAATCTTTATTTGTAAAAAACAAGAACGAAGTATAAAATTTCAATATAATAAAATTGTTTAAGAAATGAGGCATCAGTCATGTTCATAAAAGGGTCAATGGATAATAGACCAGGTCTCGAGGCCGAATTAAAAGTATGGGATAAAACAGAAGAATATTTTTGTAAGCGTGAGAGTTTTGGGTTCTTACATTTTCCTATGTTTGGGATTGACCATTCTCTGAGAAGAGAGATAGACATTCTTGTTATAGATCGCGTATTAGGCGTGACGGTGATAGAGGTAAAGGGGATCAGCTCAAATCAAATAGAAAACATAATTGGTAGTGTCTGGTATTGCCGAAAAGGTGACGAGACATTTGAAATTAGTCCCTATGCCCAGGCAGAGAGACAATTAGACATGTTATGCGCTAATTTGGAAAAAAACCCTTTACTTTATCGCAAGTTTAGTAAACGTGCCATCGTAGCCTTGCCATATATCACACGTAAGGAATGGGAAAAAAGAGGGTTCGCTGACATGTTGAATTCTCCGCCAATACTCTTCAAAGATGATATGGAGAATGGTGATTGGCATAAAAAGTTAGAAAAGATAAATAT